>CANQTM010000007.1 GCA_947626825.1 uncultured Bacilli bacterium
ATTACAAAACAAGTGTCATGGAAGAATGGGAGAGTAAAAAAGTAAAAGATGCCGGTTGGAAAGAATGCACTTTCTCTAAAATAAACGATTTTTGGATGAATTATAAAAAATCATCTAATTTAATAATTAGCCAATACGCTCAGCATGTTTGCAAGCTTTACGATGATTCGAATAGCGTATCTATACCAGCAGAAAACAACATAGTTGCTTGGAAGTCATATTTTAATAAGGTTATCTATCCAAAGTTTAAAGATAAAGTTAGCTGTTGGGTATTAACTACTCGATTTAATTATAGTTGTTTTGGCGTTAAACCATTAGGCAGAGGTGATGAATCTATGCCATATTTAGAAATTAGGAGTAGAGATTGTTTAAATAACAATTTCAATTCTAAAATTTTAATGTATAATGTTGATTTCAAAAATAATCCTAACGGATTAAATGAAATTCGTAGCATTATTAGATCACGTGAAAATTTAAATATTTTTAAAGGTAACTATGGTGCTAAACAAAATAAGCAAGTCGCTCATATGAAAAAGAATGTTTTTTCTCAACACAATGACGAAGAGTTTATTAAAAATGTTTCTTTGGCTATAAATGAGTATTTAGAAATTGTAAAATTCTGGAAATAATTAAGTACGAAAATAAGTACATGATAAATACTACTTATACTACTTATCTAAGTAGTTTGTGTCTAATGTAGACGTAGAGCCGTATACGAGAAACGTACGTGCGGTTCAATGGGAGGTGCAAAGGCTTAGGGCCTTTCCTCTACCCTATTTATAGCCTGCGTGCATTTGCGTGCAACTGCGTGCATTGTATCAAAATGGTACTCTTTTGCCACTAGATATCATAAGCTCGGTAAAACGAGCTTTTTTTGAACTTTGGTGGGTTCAAATCCCTCGTTGGCAGGTCCGTAGCCTTCAAAATTGTCTACGGTCGAAGTGACGAAGACATAGGTATAAGTCAAATTTTTACACCCTTATATAAAAAAATCAGCCTTGAGCTATCTTGGGGCTGATTTTAATTTCCAATATTTTTCCTAATTTCTTTTGAGTGTATAGGTCAAAAATTAACACCCTCCAAATAAACATTAAAAAAGTGATTTTTAATAAAATTCCGCATTCAACGCAAAACCTTTAAAAATTTCTATTATCGCTATTGACTTTCCAAATTGGAAATTATATAATGATGGTGCGCTTAAAAATGTTGGGAGGAATTGTTATGTCAACAGTCGGAGAAAACGTAAGAAAAGAATTAGAAAGGAGAGGATTGAGTCAAAAAGATTTATGTACATTAACAGGAATATCTGAATCAGCCATGTCTAAGTATTTAGCATCTAATACGCCACTTCGTACTGATATTATTGCAAAAATTGCAAGAGCATTAGATGTTAATATTTATCAGCTTTTAAATCTTGAAGAAAAGACTGGAACTACTTTTGACATTTGTAAAACTGCATTAATGGCAAGAAGTGGAAGCAGTTTAACAACTGAGGAAAAAAAGGAACTTATTGATTTAATCTTTGGACATGAATGATGACTAGAGAAGAAATACTAGATATCATTGTTGATTTATATGAACAATTTGAAATATCTATTTTTGGTTTTGATTTGCTAAAATTTATAAAGGATATGGGAATTAATTTAATCCCTTATTCGAGTTTTGATTCTGATAAGCAAATGATATTATCTAGATATGATGAAGATGGATTTAATTTAATTAATCCTAAAAATAATAAAATTGAAATATATTATAATGATAGGATTATTCCTGAAAAAAGGAAAAAATTTACTCTTCCTCACGAAATCGGACATATCTGTTTAGGCCATAATTGTAAATTTGGAGATGAAACGATTCACCAAAAAAGAGAGGCTAATATGTTTGCAAATGAATTTTATTGTCCACAAGCTTTTATGATTGAATATAATTTAAGTACTAAATCAGATTTGATGTCTGCATTTGACATTACTGAAGGATATGCACAAACGTTATTAGACAAGTTGAATAAAAGAAAAAATAAGGGCCTTTCAAAGGCTGAATCAAAACTTGTGGATGTGTTTAAAAAAAACATAAAGAAAAAGGGTTAACTCTACTGCAATAGAATTAACTCTTATAGCCATGTGTAAAACATGTTGCATAAATATTTTACCATGGCCATTATTAATTATCAATAGTCTATTTTTGAAAGGAGAGATGAATAATGACTATGGTAAAAGCAAAAAAACAAAGAACATTTGATACCAAAGTTGAGATGAAACGAAGGAAAATTGATCCTAATGTTAAATTAATACTTGATTATCAAAATATAGATAGTAGAGATGTTTATGGTTTCTATTTAACAAATAGAACTACAAAAAATAATTTAAAAAAATTACCAGATATAGGATCTTTTGTAGATGTTTATCCAGATTTTATTGCTTTGGAAACTGAAATTGGTTTATATAATAAAACCGAGTTGACGGCAGTATCATGGTTCAAAGATGATTTGTATTTTGATACTATCGATGGAATTTATAATGCTATAATTTATAAAGATTTAACTTTATTAAAATATTATAAATCAAGATACAAGAAAGTTAAATTTTTTATTTCAATTGATTATTCGACATATGGAGATTTTGATGATGAAACATTACTTCATAATATCAAAAAAACATGTATAGTTTATTTATGGCTAACTTTTGAGTGTGATGCAATTGTTTATCCTCTTATGACATATGGAAATGAGGAGTCATTGAAGTGGTGCTTTGAACACATAATGATTGGATCAAACGTTGCTTTAAGCTTAAAGGGAGTAATGCAAGGAAAAAACAGAGAATTATTCTTGATTGCATTAAAAGTTTTAATTGATACTAGAAAGCCTAAAGCCTTAGTGGTTTATTCTGTGGCATCGTTTGAAAGCACCAAAAAAATGCTTAATTATGCATATGACAATAATGTCAAAGTGATTATCGTTAACAATACACTTTTAGAAAGAAATTCTAGGGATGGTTGCTGATGGGAAGAACTGTAAATAGCGGATTATCAATAGGCGCAAATGGTCAACTTTCAATTGATAATTATGAACTATATGGCAAACTAATAAATCAAAAAAAATATTTATTTAAAAATAAGATTTATCCCCACAAGTTACCGATAACTGGTCAACTTCCAAATTCGACGCAAATTCAAAGAGATGAAAACGGAATTATTATTAGAATAAGATATTATGATGAGAATGGAAATGCATATAAAGATGTTGATTATACTGATCACGGAGCACCAAATTCTCACAAAGTTCCACACACACATATAATCGAAATTAATGAAAAAATTGATAGAAAGAAAGGAGTGTGAAACTATGAACAAGACAAAATTTAATGATTTAGTAATACATGGATTTGATGTTGAATTTAATTATAAAGATGTTTTTTATTCAATTACTATTGGAGATGTAGATGGAAAAACATATTTTCTTTTAGCAAATGAATTTAAATGGTATGTTAAGTTTAATACCATCGAAGAATTAAATGAATATGTTCTAATTGATAAAACAGTTGTAGAAATAATTTCTGAATTAAATGAAGAAGAAATATTTTATTAATCAGTACGAATATAAAAATAAAGTGCACTTTAAAACTTAATGGGGTAACCAAATAGCAAGAAGGAATTGATATTCGCCTTATTTATGATAATATTGGTTGTATGATAACCACTCCCTGGTAATTATTATAAACAACTAAAGAAAATAGGCATTAAATGTACACCTTTTTCTAAACTTGCAAGTCCCTAGATATCATAAGCTCGGTAAAACGAGCTTTTTTTGAACTTTGGTGGGTTCAAATCCCTCGTTGGTAGGTCCGTAGCCTTCAAAATTGTCTATGGTCGAAGTGGTGAGGACATAGTGGCAAAATTTTAACTTTATTTTAAAGTAATCTTCAAAAATATCCGTTAGTACGAATACAGTTAATTATGAAAAAATAATGGCAGAGTTGTTTTAAATAATTTAGCAATTGTTTATTAAAGGTAATTATTATGGAAAAAAATGAAATCAAAAATTCTATCACATTTAAAGAAAGAAAAAGAATTGCTTTTTTATACAATACACCTATTTACATATTTATCTTTATTCTTATTGTCGTTCAAATTAATGTTGCATTTATAATAAATAATTTATGGTATATATTAATCGAAACTTTACTAGTAGTCGTAGTTTACCTTCCTTTAATTTTATATGGGGCTTATTTAATAAAAAAATGTACATGCCTCATAAAACATGCACATAATATAAAATGCTATGAAGTTATATTAGGTATCCCAATAGAAAAAAAATATGAGCAATTAAGGTTCGTTTTTCAATTAAATAATAATAAATATATAACCGAATGGACTCCTAGAACATCATTTAATCCACCATATGGATATAGTGATAGTGAATTTTCACAAAAAAAATTTATAGTTGGATTTTATGATGAAAATAATTTTATCATAATTAAGGAAAGTAAATGATTGATATGAATGAACTAGATTGCCTAAGATTAATATAACCTTTTGAAGATTTAAAAGTTGGAACAATAGGAACAATGAACAATAGTACTAAAATATACTGAAAATGATTTTGAAATAGAATTTTTTGACGAAAATAATGATACGATTGATGTTTATACAATTACAGGAGATTATCGTGAAGTTCATTGAACACCACAAGATAGTTATATTAAATATTTCTTGCTATAAGCAAAAAAACTCAAATAAATTATGTTTTTTGTATAGTGTATCAAAATGATATTCTTATCATAACTTATATAAATTGAGCATGTAATGATGAATGTACAAATATGCAAACATTATTGAAAATATTGGCGTTCCATAGTTATTTGTTAAATAAAAATTTTACAAACATATCACGCTTCTAGATGTTTTGATTTGATATACTTCAAAGGGTGTCTTTCTGCATCTTCAATTGTGTCAAAAAATTAATAAGCTGTTGTTGTGAAAAACCATTTTCTACACCATAATAAATATTAAGTTTAGACTTTATTTTTTATACAAAATACTGCATATAATGGAACTGATTTTATATTATTTTCAAAACCAAAATTTTTAGTAGAAATGCGTATTGCATAAGTCGGTTTGAATTTTTCAATATAAACAGAAAGACTTCTTGAACGAATGTTGTCACTAGATTTTACTTCAATTGGAATGATATCTTTTCCAATCCTTGTTATGAAATCTATTTCTGCTTGATTTCCACTTGTCCAATAATAACATTGCTGTCCATTGACAATCATTTGATTATTTACATAATTTTCCGTTAGTCCGCCTTTAAAATCAAGGTATTCATGATTATCATAAATTATGTCGTCAATTAAAAGATTTTGACTGGCTGAACATAATCCAACATCATTCATATAAAATTTAAAATCTGCTAATGATCGATTTGCATTAAGTGGAATTTTAATATGGTCTAATTTGTAAAGTTGATTTGCAATTCCTGCTAGGCAAAGCCATTGAATTGCATCTTCAAATTCATTAGCCCTGCCACCACTTTTAATTGTGGAATACTTAAACTTTTTATTTTCTTTGGCAAGTTGGCTGCTTATATTTTGGTAAACCAGTTTTGTCTTTGGGATTTCACTGGCTTTGTTATACTTTCCCATATCATCAAAATATGAATCCAAAATTGATTGTTGGACGATTTTTACAAGCTCATAATTTTTATTTTTCAAATATTCTTCTACAACTGCTGGCATACCACCAACATATAAATATTCTTTATATAATTGTAGTGCCTGCTCATGAAATGGTGTAGCAAGTGGTTTGTTAGACACATAACAGTTTTTAATTTCTTCAATAAGAAATTGATTGTTTGTTGCCATTAAAAATTCTTCAAAGTCCATAGGATACAAATTCATGAATTGAACTTTTCCGACAGGAAAGGAATGTTGCTCACGATTAACAGACACACCCAAAAGAGAGCCCATCGCAATCACATGATAATCTCTTGCTTCTTCACAAAAATATTTCAAAGAAGTCAATGCAGCAGGACAAGCTTGAATTTCATCAAAAATAATTAAAGTATGCTCTGGTAAAACTTCTTTTCTTTTGTAATATGAAATCTTTTTTATAACGTTTTCTGGTATCAAATCAGAAAAAAAGTCAGAAAGCCCCTTTTCTTTTTCAAAATTGCAATAAACAACATTTGCATATTCATTACTGCCAAACAAATTGACAATATAAGTTTTTCCAACTTGTCTTGCACCTTGTAAAACTAAAGGCTTTCTATCTTTAGAGTTTTTCCATTCAATTAAACGATTGTAAATTTTTCGTTCCATAATTAATCACCTTTGACATAATAATATTATGTAATTGTTAAAAAATCAAGTATTTTTACACTTTTTGGCACATAAATTTTAATAAAAATTACACTTTTTGACATTTAATCAAAAAAAGAATACATCTTATAATCACTTAATTAGTTTTAATATGATAGCATATATTTTTTACATATACCATTTTAAAAGATTTATTTTATTATTGAATAAATTTCTTTATCAAAACTTATGACCTTGTTTTAGTAATAAAATAATGATAGAATATTGCAAGTTATTTATTAAAGTAACTAAAGCAGGTAAAATATATGGATGTTATTGATACAAAAAATCGTAAAGTTATAGATATGACTATAGGCAAACCATTAAAACTTATTTTAATGTTTGCCATTCCTTTATTTATAGGAAATATTTTTCAACAAATATATAGCATGGTCGATACCATGATTGCTGGATATTTTTTAGGAGATCTAGCAATTGCTTCAATTGGAGCAACAAGTTCTTTATCTGGGTTTATAATTGATTTTGCAATTGGTATGAATAGTGGATTTGCAATAGTAATTACTCAAAAATTTGGTGCTAAAAATTTAAAAGATATTAAAAAATCAATTGCTTCTTCATTGGAGTTAAATATTATTATTACTATATTTTTAACTATTATTTCATTGATATTTTTAAAACCATTAATGCATTTTATGAAAACTCCAAATAGTATTTTTAATGATGCATATAAATATATTTTTATTATTTGTATTGGAATGGTAACTACAATTTTTTATAACTCATTTGCTGGTATTTTAAGATCATTTGGTAATAGTAAAATACCTTTATATTTTTTAATTTTATCATCAATTATTAATATTATTTTAGATTTATTATTTATAATTGTTTTTAAAACAGGTATTGCAGGCGCAGCTTTAGCAACAATTATTTCTCAAGGTGTATCTGCAATTTTAGAAGGAATTTATATATTAAACAAATATAAAGAATATTTACCAAATAAAAAAGATTTTAAATTTAATAAAATTATTTTAAAAACTTTAATTGTTAATGGTATTTCTATGGCGTTAATGTATTGTGTTATTGATTTTGGTTCAATAATCTTTTCTCGTGCTAATAATAATTTAGGAGAAAATATTATTTCAGCTCATACAGCAGCAAGAAGATTAATTTCAATCATGTCAGCACCTCTTGGAACACTTGCTACTGCTTTGTCAACTTTTGTTGGTCAAAATTATGGTGCATATAAATTAGATAGAATTAAAAAGGGATTACATAATACATTTTCTTTACAAATAATTTGGTCATTATTTTCATTATTAATTATTTTAACTTTGGCACCTTTTCTTGTTAAATTAACAACAGGTAGTAAAAATATAGAAATTATCAATAATGCTGTATTATCTTTAAAGTGGCATGTATCTTGTTTTATCCCTTTAGGATTATTAGTTTCATTAAGAATGTCAATGCAAGCAATGAATAGAAAAATTGCTCCAATTACATCAAGTTGTTTAGAGTTAAGCATGAAAGTTTTATCTGCTATTGTTTTTATTCCAAAACTTGGTTTTTTAGGAACTTGTATAACTGAACCAATCACCTGGATTATAATGTTTATTTTCTTGTTAATTGCTTACTTAATTCAAAGAAAAAATATGTTTAAAACTAATATAAATAATGATTTAATTTAATTATAGGTATCCTCTAATATCAACTGCTAATTTTTCTTCTAAACTTATTAATCTTTTAGTAAGATCTTTTGAAGTTTCATCAGCAGCTTTATATTGGTTAAGATATCTACTTAATGATTTAACTCCCATATTACAGCCATCAGTCATTAAATCTGCTATTTTGTCATCTGATTTATGCATAGCCATTTGCATATTTGTTTTAAATGAGGACACACCTTTAACAAAAGGATTAGGACTTTTCCCTTCATCTTGATATTTTTCAAGAAGCACTTGAATTTCATCTTTTAATTTTTCGTGTTCTGTTTTACAAACCTTTAAGCATTCTTTAAAATTATTATCTGAAACATAATCTATAACATCATCAATTGAAGCAACACCCATTTTAATTCCTGCATCACTTTCTCTTAGTAATTTAATTGTATCATCTTCTATCATTATTCATGATCCTCCTTTTATATATTTTGTCCTATCAAAATAAATTATATTCATAAATCGTACAAAAAAATGAGATGACTCTCATTTTTTTATTAGTTATAATTTTAGATTTCTTTTTCGCTTTTATGATTTTTTCTATTTAACAAAGATATTAAACTTGCTAAACCACCCTCAATTGGCAAAATCAATAAAATAATACAAAGAGTGAATAATTGATTAGTTGTTGTTAAATCATTGAATTGATAATTCACACCAAGAATAGAAGATATTTCTGGTACAAACAAAGCAATAGTTACACTAGCTGCCGCAAACAAACAAACTAAAACTCTTAAAATATTAAATGGACGGCATAAATTACATAAAATAATAACGCCAACATATGTTATCGCAATAACACAAATTGAATTAACTTCAACATTATTAGATAAATCAAGACCTGGAATATTTCTTAAAGCTGCAATATAAATAAATACTACAGTTAAAATTAAACACATTGCCTGAACCAGACAGTTGGAGACAATATTTCCAAGGAAACTACCTTTAATTTTTTCTTTATTTGGTTGAATAGCCAAAACAGTAGATGGAATACCAATAACAAATAATTCAAGTAACATAAATTGAATAGGTTCAAAAGGATAACCATCTCTAAATAAATTCTTAGCAATAATAGATAAGAAAGTAATAACAACAACAAATATTGTTTTCATTAAATATAATGAAGCACTTGATTGAATGTTATTGATAACTCGACGACCTTCTAAAACTACTTTAGGCATATTGGCAAAATTTGAATCAAGTAAAACTAAGTGAGCTACATTTCTTGCAGCTTCTGAACCACTAGCCATAGCTACTGAACAGTCTGATTCTTTCATTGCTAAAATATCATTAACACCATCACCAGTCATGGCCACTGTTTTACCATGTTTCTTTAAAGTTCTAATTAAAATTGCTTTTTGATCTGGGGAAACACGACCAAAAACAGTATATTCTGTGGCAATAGTTTCCACTTCTTGTGGTGATAAACCATCTAAAGAAATATAATCTTGTGCTCCTTCAACACCAACTTTACCAGCAATTTCGGCAACAGTAGCTGGATTATCTCCAGAAATTACTTTAACTTGAACGCCATTTTCTTTAAACCACTTAATTGTATCAAAAGCTTCATCACGAATATGATCTTCTAATGTTATTAATGCCAGTGGCGTACAATTGTTTGGAACATTGCCATTAATAATTGGTTTGTCAGATTTAGCTAACATCAATACACGATAACCCATAGATGCTTTAAGATCAACAATGGCATTTATTTTCTTTGATTTACCTTGATATACGAATTCTGGAGCACCTAATACATAAGTTCCTCTATCATCGAAAGTAACTGCAGATAATTTTCTAGAACTAGAAAAAGGAACAGTTGCTATTTTTTTGAATTCAAAATTAACACCAAATCTTTCTTGCAATGCAATAGATGTTAAATTATTATCTTCAAGAGCTCCTAAAAATGCTCCCATAATTGTATCAATAGTTGGCTCTTTTGGATTTATTGGCGCTATATCGATTATATCTTTAACTTTCATAGTTCCATCTGTAATTGTTCCTGTTTTATCAAGACAAATACAATCAACTCGAGCTAACATTTCAATACAATATAATTCTTGAACTAAAGTTTTAGATTTAGCAAGACGCATAACTGATAATGACAAGGCAATTGTTACAAGTAAGAATAATCCAGCTGGAATCATACCAACAACAGCGCCTGCAGTTTTAGTAACTGTTTGACGGAAAATTTGATCTAAAACAATTTTATCTTCTTCAGGAGTTTTATCAAAACCATAGCCTCTTGATTGTAAAACAACTCTAACATAAAATTTTGACAATGGTCCTTTATCAAAAATTTTTGTAATTATATAATCATTGTCTTCATCAAGTTTGATAGAACCATCAAGATAACGATCAACATTACTTCTTTTTCCAACTAAACTATCAATATTATCATTTTTATTGTCTTCATTAAAAGTCCAATCATAAATTATATCACCAGCAGTGAAAGTATGATCTTCCCCTTCAACTGCTTCTCTAATAAAAATTCTTTTAATAGAAATATTTCCATGGGCTTTTTTATCATAAGAAATCTTGATTTGATTAATTGTATAATCAAAATTTGACTCAGGACTAGCAGTATCTAAAGGTATTGTTGAATATGATTCACTTGAGCCAACTTCATCAGCTTCTTTCATATTTGTTATTTTACCAATTTCATACTGATTATCATTATTACAACCATAAACAACTAAAGAACCCGATGTGCCAAAAGTGGCAGAACGAACATTTTGCGCAGCAGATTCATAATTTCTATAAGCCATAATTGCTCCTAATGGAATAATAACAATAGCAATAAAAGTAGTAATCAATCTTAATGATCTTAATAATTCAGATTTTGGTTTTGTATAACGTTTTGCCTTAGCTTGTAATTTTTGAATATAACAATCTTGACCAACACGAATTACTTTTGCATAACATGTACCTGCTGTGATAAATGATCCAGCATATAAAGTATCTCCTGGTCCTTTTTTTACTGCAATAGATTCACCTGTTAATAATGATTCATTAACATCTATTTCTCCATCAAGGATTTGACAATCGGCAGATATTTGTTTGCCATTTTTAAATTTTACAATATCATCTAAAACTAATTCTTTAGTAGCAATTTCTTTAGTGACTGAATTTCTAATTACTGTAGCAGTTGGCGCAGTAACAATCGATAATTTATCAATTGTTTTTTTAGCTTTAATTTCTTGATAAATACTAATAATAGTATTACAAACTAAAATGAATAAAAATGTTAAGTTTTTATATTCTTTTACTGCAATTAAAAAGCCAGCAACAACAAGACACAATACATTAAAAAATGTAAAAATATTATTAATAAAAATTTGTCTATAAGTTTTTGAATATTGTTTTTGGTTATCATTGATTAATCCTTCATGAATTCGTTGTTCAACTTGTACAGATGATAAACCTTCATCAATACTAGGATTAAATCTTTCTACATTATTACTTCTTGATGATTGTTCAATTAAATCTTTCGAAATAATTTGTGTATCTAACATTTCAAGTTCATCACGAATTTTTTGTTTACGCTCACTTAAACCTAATCTTTTCCTTTTTTCTTGTTTCTCATACATTCTCATATTTTGTTCATTTTCATCAATATCAGGAATTTGAGCAATATTACTATGAGAAGAAGGGTCAGGTTTTTTCATACCAATATTTCTAGTTTGATCATCATCATATGAATCAATAGAAGTAGTATTATTGATATTTTCATTTTTTTCAATATCATTATTATTTATATTTTTACCCATCAAACTACCTCCAAATTATTAACTATTTTGTTTGTCTATATTATATCAAAAAGTGCAAAATATACAAGTAAAAAGATACATTTTAAATGACAAAACATGACAAAGAAAGTATTGCCTAATGACAAAAATATTATTATAATTGATTTGTAACTCAATGTATTGGAGATTAAAACAATGAAAAAATTTATTATAGTTTTATTAATGCTTTGCTTTTTAGCAGGCTGCCAACAAAATAAAGAACAAAACAATTCATCATCACAAAGTGATGTTGTCTTGCCACCTGTAGAATTAAATTAATAAATTTTTTTTATAAATAGCAATTAAACTATTAATATTTAATAAAAATTTTTGTAATCTAAAATAGGTTATTTATATTTTTAACTATTTTTTATTTTTAAAATCAATTAAAAAAAAGCCAATTGGCTTTTTTTAATTATTTTGTGAAGCTTTATATTCTGCAATAATTTTTTCTGCTAATTCATGAGGAACTTCAGCATATCTTAAAAACTCATGAGTAATATCAGCTTGAGCTTGTGTTAATGTCTTTAATTCTACAACACACTTAGATAATTCAATTTGTGGAATTTCTGAAGTAATAACTTGATTATCACCTTCAACAGAGAATTCACCAACTAAACCTCTATGTTTAGAAATATTTGACATAACATCACCAACAAATTCATTTGGAACTACTATGGTCATTTTTAAAATTGGTTCAAGTAAAATTGGTTTTGCTTTTTCCATTCCAGCCTTAAAGGCAAGAGATGCTGCAATTTTGAAAGATATTTCATTTGAATCAACAGGATGTGATGAACCATCATATAAATCACATTTAATGTTAACTACTGGATTACCAGTTAAAATACCAGTCTTACAAGCCTCAATTAAACCTTTTTCAACAGCAGGAATAAAGTTAGTTGGCACTGAGCCACCAAAAACTGAATTTACAAATTCAAATTCTTTTTCTGACGGAGAAAATCTAACCCAAACATCACCATATTGACCAGCGCCACCAGATTGTTTTTTATGTTTTCCTTCAACATCAGCTGTTCCTTTAATTGTTTCTCTATATGGAACTTTTGCATCTTCTGTTGTTGCTTGACATTTATATGTAGTTTTAATTCTATTTAATATAGTATCTATATGAGTTCCACCTTGACAACCAACTAATAATTGTTTTGTTTCAGGAATTCTTTCAACACTAATTGTTAAATCTTCTAAAGCAGCACGTTTTAAACCATCAGAAACTTTTGGTTCATCGTTTTTATTATCAACACGAACACCAAAGAAAACTACAGGTTGTGGAAAACGAGTTCCAGAATATGGTTTATCTAATGATGCATCACCTAATGTATCGTTTGTGTCTAATTGATCAACTTTTAAAACAACACCTAAATCACCAGCAACAATTTCAGTAGCAGGAGTTGTTTCTTTACCATTAGCATAAGCTAAAGTAGATAATTTGATTTTAGTTTGTTTATTAACATCATATAAGTCAGTATTTGGTAATAATTTTCCTGATTTAACTAATACATAAGAAATTCTACCTTGGAATGGATCAACAATTGTTTTATATACTAAAGCACTTGTTACTTTACAATCAGCATTTACTAATGATTCAGCTGATGGAGCATATTTTGCTAAAAATGCTAATAGTTCATTAACTCCAACCATCTTTTCAGCAGATGTAAATAGTACTGGAACTAATTCACCCATTAAAATTGCTTTTGGCAAACTTGTTTCTACTTCTTCTTTACTAATTTCTTCACCCTCAAGGAATTTCATCATGATGTCATCATCACAATTAGCTACTTTTTCAGTTAATTCATCTAAATGACTATCAAAAGCATCACTAACACCACTAAAACTTGCAGCTTCACCAATTGGTTCATTTAACATAACACATTTGTTGTTAAATATTTCTTGTAAACCTTCCATAGTTTTTATAGCATCGGCATTGTCTTTATCCATTTTATTAACAACAACTATACATGGTTTTTTAGTATCTTTTATAAATTTTAAAGCTCTTTTTGTTCCTATTTCAACATTTCCAGGTCTTACTACTAAAAGAGTAACAGAAGAGACTGTTAATGATGATAATACTTCTCCTACAAAATCAAAAAATCCAGGAGTATCCATTAAATTAAGTTTTTTATCAGCTGTTTCTAATGAACATAATGAAGAATAAATAGACATTTTTGCATCTTTTTCTTCTTTTGTATAATCAGAAATTGTATTACCGCTATCAATTTTGCCTTTATTAGATATCCTTTTACCTGCATATAATAATGATTCTAATAATGATGTCTTACCAACACCTTGGTGACCAAGAATTGCAATGTTAGTAATTTGACTTGCCGTATAAGTCTTTGACATAAATAAACCTCCTATTCTCAAATTATTATCTATTTATGTTTTAACATAATGTGTTCAACGTGTTTATTTTAACATTTTATTAAATAAAATAATATAGTTTTTTTAACTTTTTTCCAAAAATTTGATAATATATCTTTTTTTCTTAAAAGACATTGAAAAAGAATGTATAATAAACATTGAAAGGAAATTTAAAATAATTATTTTATAAATTTATGAAAATTCAATTTTTAGGAACTGCTGCTGCTGAAGGTTTTCCAGCATTATATTGTATGTGTCCAACTTGCCAAGAAGCTTTATTAAAAAAAGGAAAAAATATAAGAAGTCGTTGCCAAGCATTAATTGATGATAAACTTCTTATTGATTTTGGTCCTGATACTTATTATCACATGATTCAATTTTCAGTTCCAACTGAAAAAATACACCATGTTATTGTTACTCATGATCATTCAGATCATTTTTATAGCAATGAATTATGTTTTCGACGAAAAGGATTTGCTGCTAAAGTTGAAGATGAACCTTTATATGTTTATGGTACAAAACCAATATATGAAAAAACATTAAATGTTATTAATGAAGAAAGTATGCCTGAATATTTACAAGCTGTTTTAGTAACTCCATTTAAAACATTTAAGGTTATGGATTATCAAATAACTCCTTTAAAAGCTAATCATGATCGACGAATTGATCCAGTAATATATTTGATTAATAAAGATGATAAAACTTTACTTTATGCCCATGATACTGGCTATTTTTTAGATGAAACATGGCAATATTTAAAAAGCAATGTTAAAAAGCCATTAGATTTACTATCACTAGATTGTACAGCTGGCATTTTAAAAGGATGGCGTGATGGACATTTATCTTTCGATACATTCTTAGAAGTAATTGATAGACTAAAAAAAGAAAATATTGTGGATAGCCATACAATAATAATTGCTAATCATTTTTCACATAATGGACATGCAACTTATGATACAATGTTAGAAGAAGCATCAAAATATAATGTGGATGTATCATATGATGGAAAGGTTATCAATTTTTAATGAAAGATATAAAAATGAATTTAACAATGAATAATCATTGTATTGAAACTAATATACCAATTGATGAAAATTTAACATTTGAAGATTTCTTCTTTGCACTTCAAATACTTCTTGCTAACCTAAAAGAAAATATTAATAAAATTACAACATTTGATATTTATGATTTATCATTTGAAAGAATTGCTTTGGTTGGTAATAACAATGAATTATTCATTTCGCCAAAATTTAAAAATCTTCATTACGCTAAAGAATTATTTGATTTAAAAATTGATACAATTGAAGTAATATCTTTAGGAACCACCTCCGCAAAAAAAGTTCTTGAGGAAGAAAGACAACTTGACGAAGCTTTAAAAAATTATAAATTTTAGCAATATAAAAAGCACAGATGTGCTTTTTATTTTTGTTTTTTATTAAATGCTATACTTTCTTTAAAAGCTTCAATTGTTAATGGCAATTTTTCAATTTCAAGTTCCAATTGATTAACAACAGTTTGGTTTCCTTTTTCATCAGTTCCATAATCGTTTACTGAAAACCAAACAGCGCCTTTAATATTTTGCAAATATTTATGATTGCTTCTATCTTTAAAATCAGCAAACATTCCTTTTATATAAGCAACTTGAGATGCTTGATTACGATATCTTTCTTTGCCTTCTGAATCTCCACCAGAACCACAAGCAAATTCAGAAATTATCCAAGGATATTTATTCCAAACAGGATTGTTTTTTTCATATAATTCAGTATAATCTTCTCTAAATGTGTTTTCAGTAATATTTTTGTTATCATTATTATTTTCATAATAAGTTAATCCTAAAGCATTTACATATTCAATACCTGGGTAATAACACAAATCTTCTCCCCATGAACTATATGGACAACTTTTAGCCATTGGGTTAAAAATCCAAATTGCATTAGTTACACCATTTTCCTTAAAAATATTATATAATAGTCGCCATGTAGCTTGGAAAATATCAGGATCTAGTAAAGTCATCATTCCACAATAACTTGTCCAATCGGTATTCATTTCGTTATTTAATCTAAATAATACTGGCGCTCCATATTCTTTAATATGTTTAGCTAAAACAACTAATTTATTATAATAGTTATTTCTTGGTGTATTATATCCTTGATCATCACCACGATATAAATCAAACATTGGTGTATAACAATCAGTGGTATTAAAGACCGAAACATTATTGTTATTGTCAGTAAATTGATAAGACATTTGTAAAACAGGAAGATCATTAAAGCCGTCACCTTTTCCCATAAGTTTAGCTGCTGTAGTAGGCCAAAAGATCAAATCTGTTCGACGATTCCAAGCTAAATGTTGGTAAGTTGGTAAAATGTCAAATTTATAATCTATTGCTTCTTCTAAAGCATGAAGTTTAACATAAGCAGCGGAATTTAAAACTTGAGCATCTCTTAATTCACCATCTGGTAATGTTGCTACAAAAGCGCCCCAACCAGTACGATTATCATTTAACAGACTATCATAATATTTTTTTGTTGTATCATCCCATAGTGGATTTTTTGATATTGGCAAATCTAACATTGAATTATTATTAGCTTTACCATAAATATTGATAGCCTTATATGATTTCATTATTTCTTGAAATTCATTATGCATATCACAATTTGATTTCATTACAAGTAAAATAAAGTTTTTAATTTCATTAGTTCTTCTTATGACGCCAACATTGTAATAATTTTTTTTGATTTGGCCTGGATTATCAATCATTATGTCATAATGATCAATAATATAACCTGGTATTAATTTAGTATCATTTTTTAAAGGACTGTATAAAGCTTTCAAACCATTTTGTGAATAATAATTTTCATTATCAAGATATCTAAATAACCATTCTCTACGATAAATATCCCATCCATTAACAACATATGGATTTGAATGTTCATTAGAAATTGTTATAGTGTATTCACTATTATATAATTTAGAACGATATTTGCCTAAAGAAAAATCATTTTTCAAAACAACATTAGTTGGTAAAGTAAACGCATAACCATCTGCATTGCTAATAAATCTTGCATGATTATTATCATAAAAAACATATTTAACATCATCTTCTGTACCAATACTAACTTCACCATTTGTCAAAATATTATTTTTATATGCTTCAGAATATTTAATTTTTTCATGATTAAAACCATGATTATTATCAACGAAAGTATTTGACCAATTATGAATATCATTTGAAACATTGGTTAATGGTTTTAAATCATCATATGTTTCATTTAATAAAATATCATTTTCAACAGGTGTAACAATTTCGTTGCTATTATTACTAAGATTGTCATTTAGACTACTATCACTTGTTATATTATCATCACAACTTGAAAAACTAAGTAAAGAAACACAAGAAAGTAGCAATAATTTTTTTTTCATATGTCACCTCATAAAAAATATCAAATCACATTTGATATATTATAAATTATTTACATTATTTTTTTATTAATACTCGTCACTTAGAAAAACAATAGAGAAAACAAAATTAACAATCAAAACTATCAAACTAACAATTGCTAAAGCTAAACTAACATAAACCACAATATTTGCTGAACTGATTGCATCAGATTTAACCATACCAGATGTTTGTACCCAATTCATAAATACAAAAAGGAAAGGAATAAAGCCTACACTTAAGAGCAAGCCTATTGATTTTAAAACTATTGTGGCAATTCTTTTATGTTTTAATGAATCACCAAAGAAATAAAATATTGCTCCTCCTAAAGAAAATAATACTGAAACAAATAGCCAAGTAGAAATAGGAACTAATTCCGATTCTTTAACTTTAACTTGTAAGTCAACTAATAAAATGAAAAACAATCCAGTAATTAGCATCAAGCCGACGCCAATAAGATTTGTTAAACTTCTAATCTTAATATTATTTTGTTTTAAAGCATTTACTTTTACTTCACTGCTATCATTATTTGATGCTAAATCTAAATCATTAACTTCTACATCATTTTCATTTGCGGCATTAGAATCATTTTGATCATTAACAGCCAATCCTTTTTCTTCTTCCATAATAATTTAATAATTTAACTAATTAGTTAAACTATTACTCCTTTCTGTTTTTCCAACAATATTTTAACAAATATTTATTTGTTAGTCTATACAAAAGATTTTTTTATTAACTTAATTAAGATTTTAAAGTATTATTTTTTATTCTACATTTTATTTTTTTATTAGACATATATTTAATTAGGGTGAATAGTATGTGCAAACAAAAAATTGCTATTGTCGGGGCTACTGGCTTAGTTGGTCAAACTTTTCTTCATTTATTAGAAGAAAAAGATATTCTTGACAATTATTCTTTAAAACTTTTAGCCTCAAAAAATTCAAAAGGACAAAAAATTAAAATTAAAAATGAAGAATATGTTGTTGAACTTTTAAATGAACATAGTTTTGATGATATAGATTTTGCATTATTTTTTTCAACTAATGAAATTTCTAAAAATTATGTCCCTATTGCTTTAAATAAAAATGTTAAAGTTATAGATAACTCATCATATTTTAGAATGAATGAAAATGTAAAATTAATTGCATTTGGAGCTAATGAATCATTGATAAATGTCAACGATTGCTTAATTGCCAATCCGAATTGTTGCATTATCCAATGCATTATTTTATTAAATATGTTAAAAAAATATCACATTCAAAAAATTATATACAATACTTATCAATCAGTATCAGGATCAGGTAAACAAGGAATAGATGATTTATTAAGATGTCGAAAAGGATTAATGCCTTTATTTTATGAAACCGATATTTCCTTTACATGTATTCCAAAAATTGGAGAATATCTTGAAAATGGTTATACAGAAGAAGAAATAAAACTTGCCAATGAAAGTAAAAAGATTTTACAAAATAATAATATAGATGTCGTGGCTACATGTGTAAGAGTACCAGTTATGTTTTCTCATGGTGTTACTGTAGAAGTAACATTGCAAGATAATTTTGATATTGATGAAATTATCGATATTTTCAAAAATAATCCTAATGTTGTTATTTGCGATAAAATAGTCCCTTCATCTATTCTTTCTTGTAAAAACGATAAAATTTACGTTGGCAGAATAAGAAAGCATAATAACGATTTATTATTTTATTGTGTAGCTGATAATGTTAGAGTTGGTGCAGCAACAAATGCATTAAATATTTTAGAATATATTCAAAAACTAGGATGATGTGTAATATGGAAGATAAATTTAAAGATAAAATAGTTAATGGCCTTAAAAATAGTTATAAGATAACAAAAGATTCTTTAAAAAGCCTTTATAATAAATCTTTAGCTAACATTGCTTATATTAGTGAATCGTCATTATTTTATATTGTTAAACTTGATAATCAAAAAGAAGTAAATCAACTTTTTCATGGAATATTCGATGAAAAGGAACTTATTATATATATCAAAGTTTCTAAAAATAAAGATTATAAAGAATATTTAAAGAAAAATTGTCATATTAAGATAGAAGGTAATGATACAAAATATTATATTGAAAAAATTGATTTAAAAGAATCATTTGATTATTTAATAAAATTTAATGATAAATATCAAAGCGTTTCATGCTATAAAATATTTTTAAAAGAATTATAAATAATGATAAAACTCCTATTTCAAACTTGAGATGGGAGTTTTTTAATATTAATATAAACTATATAACTTTTATTATATTTTACTAAAATAATTTAGTTAAAAAATAAAATCAAATACGATATAATATGAGTATTAATATTTCCATAATATTAATATAATTTATAAATGGAAGTGAAAATATGCAAAATCAAGAAAAAATAATAGTTAAAAATAAATCTAATGATAATATACAAAATAATAAAAATTTATTATTTAAAATGATTTATTGTGCAACATTTATGGCGCTTATTTTTGTGTCCACCTATATTAAAATTGATTTTCCAATTGGTGGTATGATTCATCTTGGTAACTTTGTGGCAATTTTAGCATCTTTATTATTTGGTGGTGGCATTGGTAGTATTGCTGGATCTGTTGGAATGGGATTATTTGATTTAATTAATGGTTATGGGATTACTACCGTTCTTAGAACTTTTATTGTAAAATTTATTTTTCTTTTTATAATTGGCTATTTATTTAGAATTTTACTAAAATCTAATAAAAAACACAAAATCTTACCTTTAATAATTTCTCTAATTTTTATTATTTTAGGAACTATTACATTAACCATTTATTTAGCATTATACAAAAATGAAAATTTATTTTTAATTTCTGCAATTTTCTTATATATATTTGCTTTATTATTTTTCATTGTGTATTTTATTTATTATAAAGCTAACAAAATCCTAAAATATGCAATAATGTCATCAAGTGTTGGTATTATTTGCAATATTATTTTAGAATTTGTTTTTAGAATTGTTTTACTCCTTTTACTTGACTCAAGTAATTATGACTTTAATGATGCTTATATTTTAGCCATAACAAAAACACCATCAGCTATAATTAATGGTGCTTTAACACTAGTTTTAGTTTTTATTTGTTTTATGCCTTTATATATGATAACTAATAAAATAAATCGTTTAAATGATTTACCTAAACAATGATATTATTCTTTATTTTCTTTTATAAGTAAATCATTTAATTCAGCAAAAACTTTGTCAATTATTTCTTCATCTTGGCAAAGTTCAATATATGACTCATCTGGATTTTTATCTTCAACAATTTCAAATACTAAAGCTTCATCTTCAGCTAAATCAAAAACATTTTTAACTGGTTGTAATACGGCAAAGACACGTTCGTCAAGTGGAATTAGACCAATTTGTTTAAATTCCACTTTTTTATGATTTTCATCTTCTAAAAAGATATTATCAAAATTATTTTCATCAAATAATTGATCTATTGGATTTAATTGTTCTTTTTTCATAAAAAATACCTTTCTTAAATTATCACTAATCTACTAGCATTTATATTTTAACATATTTAAGATACTACGAATTAAAAAAAATAAAATAAATTGTTTTTTGTTTATTACATGGTATAATAAATATTATGGATTAGGAAGTGAAAACCATGCGAAATAATCTTAAAATATTTAAAGAAAAAGATGATATTTTGTCTTTATCAGTTAAAATTAACACTCTAATGAAAACTAATTTAAATGTCATTAATGCTACTATCGGTACTTTATATGATGATAATGGAAATTTAGCTATTTTAAATGATGTTAAAGAAATAAGAAATTCTTTAAAAGATGAAGATGTTTATCCATATATTTCAACACTAGGCATTAAAGATTTTAAAAATGTTCTAGTTGATTTTTTATGGCAAGATTACAAAAACAAATTTATTAAGAAAAAACACATAGAATTACTACCAACTCCTGGTGCTACTGGCGCCTTAAATTTATCTTTATATATGACATTAAATCCAAAAGAAACTATTCTTTTACCAAAAATATGTTGGAATGTTTATTATAACATGGCAAAAGAATTAGATTTAAATGTTGAAACATACAAATATCTTGATAAAAACAATAAATTTGCTTTAAATGATTTTATAAAAAAAGTTAAAAAAATTAGTTTAAAACAAAAACATATTGTAACAATTTTAAATGATCCATGTAATAATCCAACAGGATATTCTTTGACAAAAAAAGAATTTATAGATTTAATAAATTTTATGAATTCTCAAAAAGATTTAACTTTTACTTTAATTTATGATGTTGCTTATTATGAATATAGTATGGAAAACACAAGAGAAAAATTTTCATTATTAGGCAAATTAAATAAAAATGTTTTAACAATAATAACTTGGTCAGCTTCAAAAACATTTACAATGTATGGCCTTCGTTTTGGCTGTATAATTTTTATTGATTCTTTTAAAAGAAAAGTTATTAATTTATTAAATAAAGCCAAAATTATTGCGCGTGGAAGATTTAGTTGTATTTCATCTGAAGCAGCTAATATCACTTATAAAATATTAAGCAATAATGATTTGTTAATTTCTTTTAAAAACAATTTAGACGTTTATAAAAAAATGTTAAATGATCGTATTAATTTATTTATAAAACAAGCTTTGGAAATAAATTTACCTATAATTCCATATCATGGCGGCTTTTTTGTTTCTATAAAAACCAATAAAGTTGATAAACTAACCAATTTATTAGAAAAAGAAAATATTTTTGTTACTAAAAACTATCATTTAATTCGTATTGCTATTTGTAGTTTGACTTATGATCAATGTGATGGATTAGCATATAAAATTAAAAAGTGTTTAGATAAAATCTAATAATATATACCAAACAAAAAAATTATATGATAAACTAAAGGCGGAGGATTTAAACAATGGAAAGAACTGTAGGTACTGTTGTTAGAGGCATTCGTTGCCCAATTATTAAAGAAAATGATAATTTAATGCAAATTGTTGTTGATAGCGTACTAAAGGCATGCAAAGCAGAAAATTTTTCATTAAAAGACAAAGATGTAATTGCTATTACTGAATCAGTTGTTGCAAGATCACAAGGTAATTATGCAACAATTGATGATATTGCTTTAGATGTTAAAAGAAAATTTAATAGTGAAACTATTGGAGTGATTTTCCCTATACTTTCAAGAAATCGTTTTGCCATTTTATTAAAAGGAATTGCTAGAGCAACTAAAAAAATTGTTTTAATGTTAAGTTATCCAAGTGATGAAGTTGGTAATGCTTTACTTACTTATGAACAACTTGATAATAAAAACATTAATCCATATAGTGATGTATTAACTTTAGAAAAATATCGTGAATTATTTGGATATAATAAACATACTTTTACAGGTGTTGATTATGTAGAATATTATGTTAATTTAATCAAAAACGAAGGCTGTGATGTTGAAGTTATTTTTGCTAATCAAGCAAAAACAATATTAAATTATACTAAATATATCTTAAATTGTGATATCCATACAAGAGAACGTACTAAACGTATTTTGATAAATAATGGTGCAAAACTTGTAATTGGACTAGATGGTATATTAACAAGTAGTGTTAATGGCAGTGGCTACAATGAAAAATATGGTTTATTAGGCTCTAATAAAGCAACTGAAGAAAAAGTAAAATTATTCCCTCGTGATGCTGAAAATCTTGTTTTAGAAATTCAAAAAAAGGTATTAGAATTGACAAATAAACATGTGGAAGTTATGGTTTATGGTGATGGTGCTTTTAAGGATCCACAAGGCAAAATTTGGGAATTAGCTGATCCTGTAGTTGCTCCTTTTTATACAAGTGGCTTAGACGGAACTCCTAATGAACTAAAACTTAAATTTTTAGCTGACAATGATTTTAAAGATTTAAAAGGTAATGAACTTAAAAAAGCTATTGAAAATAAAATTAAAAATAAAGATGCTAATTTAGTAGGAAATATGGCATCTCAAGGAACAACTCCAAGAAAAATTACTGATTTACTTGGCTCACTTTGTGATTTAACTAGTGGATCTGGTGATAAAGGTACACCTATTGTTTTAGTTTCAGGCTATTTTGATAACTATACAAACGAATAATTGGTTTGATTTTTAAATTAGTAAAATGTCGTAATTAAAAATATAAAATATAAGAACAAACGCTCGTTTCTGGTGGCTAGATTGTTTGGGCCATATCAAAAGCGAGCGTTTTATTTTTATTAATTTATATAGTAGTGTTTGCTTTCAATTTGAAACATGATAATTAAATCTTTTAAACAACAAATAGTTGAATAATAAACAACTAATTGATAATTGAATGCTTTTAAAATGTCTAATATAATGAAATTACACCGGTGAAAATAAAGAATGTGAGGTATAGACATGAAAATAACAATAGGGAAAAAAATCAAAGAACTAAGACTTCGCGATGTAAGAAAACAAGATGATTTAGCTCTTGCGGTAGGCGTCACTGCTCAAGCTATTTCACGTTGGGAAGCCGGAGGCAGTTATCCAGATTTAGAGTTGATTCCAAGTATAGCAAATTATTTTGGTGTATCCATTGATGAACTATTTGGATATCAAAACGATCGCAAGAAAAAAATTGATGATATTATTCAAAAAATCGATAAATTCCATATAAAAGGACGTAGTGATGACAAATGGGTGGATGAGTGTTTATCTATTTTAAGAGATGGCCTTGCTGAATTTCCACAAAACGAACGACTTATGATCACACTTGCCGATACGCTTTCAGAGGCTGGTTGGAGAAGACATCATGAATGGGTATATTATGATGATAATGGTTATATTCGACACGACTATGATGTAAATAAGCAAAATCCATATTGGACTGAGGCAATAAAACTTTGCAAGACATTAGCAGATTCATCACATGATTATGAAATCGTTGCAAAAGCAATTTCTATATTGGTTCTTCTATATCGAAATATTGGAGAAAACGATAATGCAATTGCATATGCTAATCGAATGCCAGAGTTACGAAAAAGTCGAGAAGTTTTACTTGCAGGTGCAGTGGATGGTAAAGAAGAAGCAAAATACATCGGTGAACTATTGCTTAAAATTGCAAATATTTTTTCAGAACAGGTAGTATATGGATTGATTACCAACAAAAATCATTTCACAGGCGATTTACCTATAATAAAAATTAAAGGTGTAATCTCACTTTGGAAACTTATTTGTGATGATGGAAATTTTGGTGTTTATCATGATAGTCTTATCAAGCTTTACCTATATTTATCACGACTTGAATGGGAATATGGGCTACACGATGACGCTTTCATTTCTTTAAATGAAGCACTTCACCATGCAAAGACACTTGAATCACTTTGTGATGGCCAAGAACACGTTTACACTGCACCACTAGTGTCTCATGTGACATACAAAACAGATTTATGCAGTGGAATTGCAAAAACATTACCTGATGATTGGCCATTCTGGGGCAGCCCAGATTATAAACAAGTCGAAAAAGAAATAAAATCAGATCCTCGTTGGGAAAAATGGGTAAAGAAATGTCAAACTAAATGAACAATGTAATAATAAAAATATAAAGATTGGCGATTCATCATAAATTAACATTGTTAATGACAATATGTTTTTATATTGCTTAATTTGTAAATTATAACTTTTTTCTTTAATAATATAGTTGTAAGAGTTTAAAAATTATTTTACAATAATATTGTAAGTTCATATTAAAAAAGAAGGAGAAAAAGAAAATATGCCAAGATTTATTTTAAACGAAACTTCATATCATGGTTATAACGCCATTGAAAACATTGTAGTTGAAATTAAAAAAAGGAATTTTAAAAAAGGGTTTGTTTGTACAGATCCAGATTTAATTAAGTTTAATGTTACATCAAAAATAACATCTTTATTAGACAATGAAAATTTACCATATGAATTGTTTAGTAATATCCAAGCAAATCCAACGGTTGAAAATGTCAAAGCTGGTGTTGAAGCTATGAAAAAAGCTAATGCTGATTATATTGTTGCAATTGGTGGAGGAAGCGCCATTGATACAGCTAAAGCTATTGGTATTATAATTAATAATCCAGAATTTGCAGATGTTGTTTCTCTTGAAGGCACAGCAAATACTAAAAATCCTTGTGTTCCAATTATTGCCATTCCTACAACAGCAGGAACAGCAGCAGAAGTAACAATTAATTACGTTATTACAGACACTAAGAAAAATCGTAAATTTGTTTGTGTTGATCCTCATGATATTCCACTTGTTGCCATTGTTGACCCTATAATGATGGAAACAATGCCTAAATCTTTAACAGCCGCAACAGGCATGGATGCCTTAACTCATGCGATTGAAGGATATATTACTAAAGGTGCCTGGGCATTATCTGACATGTTTCATCTTGAAGCAATTAGATTAATATCTAAACATTTAAGAGGAGCAGTTAATAATATAAAAGAAGATCGTGAAGGAATGGCTTTAGCTCAATATATTGCAGGAATGGGATTTTCAAATGTAGGATTAGGAATTGTGCATAGTATGGCTCATCCTTTAGGTGCTTTATATAACACTCCTCATGGTGTAGCAAATGCCATAATTTTACCGACAGTTATGGAATATAATGCTCCTGAAACAGGTGAAAAATATAAAGAAATTGCTAGAGCAATGGGTGTTGAAAATGTTGATAAAATGAATGTAGAACAATATCGTAAAGCAGCCATTGATGCAGTTAAAAAACTTTCACATGATGTTGGTATTCCAAGCAATTTAAAAGATATAGTTAAAAAAGAAGATATTGAATTTTTAGCCCAATCTGCAATGGATGATGCATGTCGCCCTGGCAATCCTAAAGAGCCAACAAAAGAAGATATTATGGCCTTATATAATTCATTATTATAAAATTATTTTAAAAAAAGATGCATTTTGCATCTTTTATTTTTCTGCTTTTTTAGAATTTAAAGTCTTTTTAAATTTATCAATATTTGCTTTACGACCAATGACTATAACTTCATCATCAGCTTTAATATAATCTCTTGAATGGGGTAAAATAAATAAATCTCCTCTAATAATACCAATAATATTAATATCAAATTTATTACGAGCATCTAATGTAATAAGTTGTGTTGTTGGAAATAAATTAGAGACTTTTAATGTAATGATTACATAATCATCTTTAACTTCATAAAAATCTAATACTGAATCATTAGAAATTTCATTTGCAAGTTGAATAGCACTGCTTTCTTCAGGAATGATAACATCAGTAGCACCTAATCGTTGCATTATTGTAGCATATTCTGAATCATCTATTCTAACTGTTATTTTTTCAACGCCCAATTCTTTTAAATTCATTGTAGCTAACATACTGGCTTGTAAATTGTTGCCAATTGCAATAATCGCATGATCAATTTTATGTGAACAAATGTCAACTAAAACTTTTTTCTTTGTAGGATCACAAATTAAACATTGATCAGTATATTCAATAGCAGCTTGAACTCTTTCTTCGTTAATATCACAAGCCATGACATCTGCATTTAGTTTGACTAATGTTTTAACTACATTCATACCAAATCTACCAAGTCCTATGACTAAATAACATTTTCTACCCATATTTTCACTCCTTTGCGATTAATAAATATTTTATTACATAAAATAAAGTTTGTAAATATTGTTAAAAAAGGCAAATTTAACCAACAATAACATCTTCATTAACATATTCAATATCTTCTTTTTTCCTATTAACATAATTATGATTCCAAAGGCTTGTAATAGTTAATGGACCTACACGTCCTACAAACATTGTAATACATAATACAATTTGGCTAAAAGGATTCAATTTAGTTGTAATACCTAAAGATAAACCAACAGTTGCAAAAGCTGAAATACTTTCAAAAGAAATTTCTTTTATAGTAAATGAATTTGATCTATCTGCAATTGTTAAAACAAAAATAGTTGTAACTAAAAATAATATTGAAAATGATAATAAAACATAAGCATTCATAATTGATTTACTTGAAACATTACGTTTTAAGGTTTTAGTAGAACGACCTTTCATAAAAGAGACCATATTCAATGCAATTAAAAATAATGTAGTCGTTTTTAGACCACCACCAGTTGAACATGGTGAAGCACCAATAAACATTAATATATCAAGTAAGACAATGCTTGCTTTATTTAATCTAGTTAAATCAATTGTAGTGAAACCAGCAGTTCTAGCAGTTGTCGATAAAAACATACATTCAAGAAATGATAAATCTGTATTTAATATTTTAAAAATGATTGGTGGAATAACAAGTAAAATCGCTGTCATAAACAAAACAATTTTAGTATGTAAACGATACATTTTAAATCTTTTTTTACTTAAAACATCGACAATAACAATAAAACCTAAACCACCACAAATAATTAAAAACATCGTTACAATATTAAATAAAATATTATCATGTAAAGCAATACAACTACTATCACCAATAATATCAAAGCCTGCATTGCAAAAACTAGATATTGCATGGAAAATACTAACACCTAAAGCCCGCCAAAAATCATTATTAAAAAACGGAACAAAGACAAACATTAATGGTATAATAGCAATAGCTTGAATTGATAAAGCAATAAATATGATATTTTTTATTAAAGGAAAAATACTACGAAAATCTGGAGTATTTAGTGCTTCTTTTAATAAAAAGCTAGTTGATAAATTGGTTTTATTTCCAATAATTCTAAAAATAAAGAACATTATTGTCAAAAAACTAAGGCCACCAATTTCCATTAAAATTGCAATAATAATTTTTCCAAAAACAGATAATGTTGTCGATAAATCTTGGATAACTGATAAGCCAGTTACGCATACTGATGATGTTGTAGTAAACAATGCTTGTAAAAATGTTAATGGCTTACCACTTGCCGAAAAAGGTAAACATAATAATAAAGTACCACATAAAATAACTAAAAAGAAAGAAAGCATAATATAAAAATATGGAGTTCTTTTTTTACGATACTTTATATGCATAATTTTTTTCATTACATCACCTCCAAGTCATTTAAGATTATATATTTTTTTTATTTGATTATCAACTTATTTATTTGCTTCTTTACATTGTTTCCAAAGTGAAGCAATTTCATAAATTAGTTGTTCTGTTTTGTCCCAACCAAGACATGGATCAGTGATTGATTTACCATAAATACCTTCATCAACTTTTTGACATCCATCTTCAATATAAGATTCAATCATCAAGCCCTTAACTAATTTAAAAATCATTTTATTGTGTTTTGCTGAATGTAATACTTCTTTAGCAATTCTAATTTGTTCTAAATATTGTTTATTTGAATTTGAATGATTAGTATCAATAATTAAAGAAGGATATTTAAAATGATTTTCATCATATAATTTTGTTAATGAAATTAAATCTTCATAATGATAATTTGGATTTGATTCACCTTGTTTATTAACATACCCTCTTAAAATTGCATGTGCCAATGGATTCCCTTGACTTTCAACTTCCCAACCACGATAAATAAATGTGTGACCATGTTGAGCAGCAAATATGGAATTTAACATAACATTAATATCACCACTTGTTGGATTTTTCATACCTACAGGAATATCAAGTCCACTTGCTGTTAAACGATGCTGTTGATCTTCTACTGATCTTGCGCCAACGGCAACATAAGAAAGTAAATCAGATAAATAACGATGATTTTCTGAATAAAGCATTTCATCAGCACATGAAAAGCCTGTCTCAGCAATAGCTCTCATATGTAATTTTCTAATTGCAATTAATCCTTTTAACATATTAGGTTTAGCATTAGGATCAGGTTGATGAAGCATTCCTTTATATCCTTCGCCAGTAGTTCTAGGTTTATTAGTATATATTCTAGGGATAATCACAATTTCATCTTTAACTTTATCTTGGACAATTCTTAAACGTTTAATATAATCTATAACAGCATCTTCACGATCTGCAGAGCATGGACCAATAATTAAAATAAATTTATCGCTTTCTCCTTTAAAAACCTTTTGAATTTCTTCATCATTAGCTTTTTTTATTTTAGCTAATTTTTCATCTAAAGGATACATATTTTTTATTTCTTGGGGAGTAGGCAATTTCCTAATAAAATTCATGTTCATAAAAAGGACCTCACTTATTAAAATATTTTCGTCTTTTAGTAGACAATCGCATCATTTTTTTCATATTTTCAATGTCATCATTAGCAATATAATCTTTTAATTCATTAAATTTATTAATAAATAAATCCATTTGTGACAACAATTCATTTTTATTTAATAAAAATAATTCACTCCACATATTTTCGTTAATATTAGCAATACGTGTTAAATCTCTAAAAGAATCACCTGTATAATCTTTTAAATGATGTGATGGTTTACAAGCCATTAAACTAACGGCAATGCAATGAGTCAATTGCGATAAAAAAGCAATCATTTCATCATGTTGTCTACATGATAAAATAGAAATGTTAGCAAATTCTAAAGTTTTTCCTAATTCTTCAATTAGTTTTATAGCATTTGATGTATTTTTATTTGTTGGAGTTATAATGAAATTAGCATCTTTAAAAATGTTTGGATCACTATTTTTTACTCCATATACTTCTTTACCAGCCATTGGATGAGAAGCAACAAATTCTACATCATTAGGTAACATATTTGATATTTTATAAACAATGTTACTTTTTACACCACTAACATCGTTAATTATAGCACCTTTTTTAAAATAATTATGATATTTTTCAATCCAATTTAAAAAGATTTTAGGATACAATGCAAAAATAACTAAATCAAATTGTGAAACATATGATTTTAATACTTTAGTAGTTCCATCAACAATTATTTGATTATTTTTAGCAAAATCAATATCTTCTTGTTTCTTAGTAATAGCATAAACTTTATAGCCTTTAGCCATTAATGATTTTGCATATGAACCGCCAATTAATCCTAAACCAACAATTAATATTTTTAAATCTTTAGTTAAATATTTATTATTCATATATAATTTTTGCACCAACACTTTCTAAATCTTTAAAATAATTTGGATAACTTTTTTTCACACATTCGGCATTTAATAATTTTATCTCAAATAAACTTGAAAATAAAGATAATGCCATAGCTATTCTATGATCATTATAAGTTTTAAGTGGCTCACTTGGCTGTTTTATTATGTTTGAATAAATAACAACATCATTATCATTTACTTCCATACAAATATTTAATTTGGCAAGTTCGTTTTGCATAGCAATAACACGATTACTTTCTTTAATAGTTAGTCTTTTGGTATTAATAAATGTTCCACCATGAAATAAACTTGCAAAAACAAACAATATAGGTCCTAAATCTATATTGTTTTCTAAATCAATACGACAATTTTCGACAAATAAATTTTTAAAATATTCACGATATTTTTTATCGCCTTGAACACTATCATCTTTTAGATTTAATACTTTAATATGATTGTTTAAATAATTAAATGCTTCTAAAAAAGCAGAATTAGAATAATCTCCTTCAATATAACTATTATAAGCAACATATTTTTGATTTCCTTTAACAAAAATACTATTTTCTTTTTTTTCATATTGAATATGAAATTTATCTAAAACATCAAAAGTAATATTAATATAAGATTTTGATGTAATAGGTGGAATGATATTAATAACACTATCAAAAGGAAGTAAAGGTAAAGCAAATAATAATCCTGTAATATATTGGCTACTTTCACTGCCAGAAATATTATATTCTTTTTGAGTAAATTTTCCTTTAATTTCTATAAAATCATTATGATTTATAACATCTATATTATTATTAGAAAATATATCTAAATAACTATTTATACCTCTTTCTAGTAAACGAGAACTGCCTTTAATAATTATTTTATTATATAAAACTAAAGCTATTGGAATGATAAATCTTAAAGTGCTACCACTTTCATTGCAATCAATAATAGGATTATCATTTTTAAAATTTAATATTTTAGAAACAATTACTTTATTATCAATTATTTCTACTTTACTACCTAATTCTTTTAAAGCATTGATTGTTGCTAAAATATCTTCACTTAAATTGACATTGCTTATAGTGCATGGAGTTTCAGCTAACATGCTAGCAATTAAATAACGATGAGCATAACTTTTTGATGGTGGTGCTTTAATGGTACCACTTAAATTATTACATTGTAATGTGACATTCATATAATTTAATTTCTTTCTATTAAAGCATCAATTGCAAGCAAATATCCTTTAATTCCTTGACCTTTAATCGTTTTAAAAGCATATAATGAAACATAACTTAATTTGCGAAAATCTTCTCTTTGATCAACATTAGAAATATGTACTTCTACTGTAGGAATATTACTACTTTTTAAAGCATCTAAAATTGCAATGCTTGTGTGGGTATAAGCACCAGGATTAATAACAATACCATCATATTTTTTAAAATATGCTTCTTGAATTTTATCAACTAAATCACCTTCATGATTTGATTGATAAATATCAACATCAACATGTTTATTTTGACAATATTCTTGAATAGTTTTGTTTAAACTATCATAGCTTTCTTTTCCATAAATATTAGTTTCTCTAATACCTAACATATTAATATTAGCACCATTAATTATTAATATCTTCATTAATATATCCCCCAGCAATTGTATTTGTAATTGTTTGTATATTTAAATTTCCATCAATAATTTCATCAGCACATTCAAGATACTTATTATATCTTTTTTCATAAAGATTTTTTAAATCAGAAATATTTGAACTAAGTGGTCGAGAAGATGTTGTAATTAACAAATTTAATGAACGATTCAAGAAAAATAAACGACCATTTTCTTTTAATGCTAAAACATTTTCATCTTTTAAAATAGCGCCACCACCAGTAGCAATAACTAACGAATTCTTCATGGACATCTTTAAGATAACTTTAGTTTCAATTTCACGGAATTTATCTTCACCAAATTTTTTAAAAAAAGTTGCAATATCCATTTTTATTTCTTTTACTATTTCATCATCAATATCTACAAATTCACGATTTAATTTAATGGCTATTTCTTGACCAATTGTTGTTTTTCCACAACTTGGCATACCAATTAAAACAATGTTTTCTTTTTGTTTAAAAATTTTATTATACAATTTATATATATCTTCAGGATCTAATTTTATATTTTTAAAAATTTCAATAGCATAAAATGCTTGTGCTACAAGCATGTATAATCCGCCAACTGCTTTGATATTATGTTTTAAAGCATTGACAACCAAATTTGTTTTTAAAGGATTATAAATAACATCGATAACAGTTTCTAAATGTTTAAATTTACAAACATCAATTAAACAATCATAATTATTTGGAAACATGCCAACAGGTGTAGTATTTACTATTATATCAATTAAATCATAATAATCGGCTATCTTATCATAACTAATACAACCTTCTTCATTATTAATTGAAGCAAAAATTATTGATTTTGCATTTAATTTTTTTAATACATAAGAAGTAGTTTTTGATGTACCACCAGTTCCTAAAATTAAAATATTTTTATTTTCAACTTGAATATTATTATATTCTATTAAACCTTTAAAACCTAAATAATCACTATTATAACCATAAAGACGACCATTTTTATTAACAATAGTATTAACAGCATTAATTTCTTTAGCTTCAATACTAATTTCATCTAAAAAAGGAATTACTTTTTGTTTATAAGGTATTGTCACATTTATTGCTTTAAAGTCTTTTTTATGCATAAAATGCAAAAATTCTTGTTCATCTAAACTAACAAGTTCATATTCATATTTACCTAAAGCTTCATGAATTTCCTTAGAAAAACTATGTTTTAAAGGATTGCCAATTAAACCATATTCCATAATAATAACTCTTTTCTACTTAAAAATATCATAGCCTTTATCTATTAATAACATATCGGCAATAACAAAAGCACACATTGCTCGAACAACAATATTCATTCTTCTTATAATAGCAGGATCATGACGACCAACTATTATTATTTCATCATTAATTTTCTTTTGCATATCAATAGTCTTTTGTTTTTTATAAATTGATGGTGTTGGTTTAACAGCCAAATTAAAAATAATTGGCATGCCATTACTAATACCACCATTAATTCCTCCATTATTATTGGTTTTAGTCATAACTTTATGATTTTTTATATAAAATTCATCATTAACTTCACTAGCTTTTTTATTTGCAAAATTAAACCCTAAACCAAATTCAATTCCTTTGATTCCACCGATTGCAAATAATGCTTTAGATAATTCTCCTTCAAGTGATGAAAAAACAGGTTCGCCAAGTCCAACAGGAACATTATTAATAGCTACTTGAATAATTCCACCAATAGAATCATTGTGCAATTTAGCTTGATTTATAGCATCTTCCATTTTAGATCTAACATCACTAATAACAGGAAAATCTAATTCATTTACCATTAAAATTTCTTTATCAACATTATTAAAATTGACATCTTTGATGTCTCCACATTGTAAAATATGAGTACCAATTTGAATATTTAATTTTTCTAATGCTTTTAAAACAATTGCTCCGCAAGCAACAATTGGTGTTGTTAATCTTCCAGAAAAATGACCACCACCACGATAATCAGCAAAGCCATGATATTTTTCAAATGCCACATAATCTGCATGTGATGGACGAGCTTTATTATTATTTATTTCATAATCATTTGAATGAATATTTTTATTATCAATAACAATTGTTAAAGGACTGCCCGTAGTAAAATTATTAAAGACTCCACTTATAATTTTAAATGTATCATCTTCAATTCTTGTTGTTTCATTGTTATTATTTGGTCTTCTTTTTCTTAAACATTCTTTTATAAATTCAATATCAACTGGTATTCCTGAAGGTAAACCATCAATAGTAGCACCAATTTGTTCTTGGTGAGACTCACCAAATAAAGTTAAAGTTAAAATATTGCCTAAAACATTTCTCATGATGGAATTTCTCCCTTCAAATAATTTTTTAAATCAGATATTTTGATATTTCTTATTTCATATGTACCTATTTCTTTAACAAAAACTATATCAATTTTATTATCTATAGATTTCTTATCAAGATAAATTAATTTTAATAATTTATCGATATCAAAATCAATTGTTGTTGGCAAATTATATTTTTTTAATATTTTAATAACTCTTTCTTTTAAATCATTTGGCATCATATAAAGCATACCAAGTCCTACACATTCACCATGTAATAAAGTCATATCAAAATAACTTTCTATAGCATGTCCAATCGTATGACCAAAATTTAAAACTTTACGAATATTGTTTTCTTTTTCATCTTGTTCTACAATGTTTTTTTTAATTAATAAAGCTTTATAGATAATAAAATCTATATCGTAAAATAAATCTTCACTTTTTTCAATTATTTCAAAAAGAGAACTATCACAAGTTAAAGCCATTTTTATAACTTCAACTAACCCTGCATGTAATTGTCTTATATCTAATGTTTTTAAAGTGTTTGGATCAATTAGAACCATATTAGCTGGTTTAAAGGCTCCAATAATATTTTTATAATTATGAAAATCAATTGCTGTTTTACCACCAATCGATGAATCAACTTGCGCTAATAATGATGTTGGAATATTATAAAATGTGATTCCTCGCATATAAGTTGCGCTAATAAATCCACTTAAATCTCCAACAACACCACCACCAAGAGCAACAATCGCATCTTTTCTTGAAAAATGATGAGACATCATAAAAGAAATAATTTTTTGATAATTGGTTATATTTTTACTTTTTTCACCAGCAGTGATTAAATAAACAAAAGGATTTAAACATTGTTTTTTAATAATTTCAAGATAGGTATTTGGAATATTATCATCGCTAATTATTAACACTTTACAATTTAAATTTAAATATTCTTTTGCTTTATATAAAATATCTTTTTCTAAAACAATTTGATAATTTAGAATGCTACTTTTAATAGGTATAATCATATTATTTATCCTTTGAATATAAATTATAAGTACCAACTATTTTTAGGCAATCGCAAACGCTTTTTAATTCTAAAAGCATATCTTTGCCATCTTGTGAATTAATATCTCCTTCAAGCTCTACAAAAAAATAATAATTCCAAATTAATTCTTTCATTGGCCTACTTCTTAAAGTACGCATATTAAATCCGTGAGCACCTATAATATTTAATGTTTTTGCTAAGGCACCAGCTTCATTAACAACAGTAAAAACTAAAATAAAATGTTGTCCCATTTGATTTGATGATTCATTCAAATTTAAATTTCTTGTAAATACAGCAAATCTTGTAGTATTATTGTGACTTTCATTAATGTTATTTGCTAATATTTCTAAATCATATAATTTTGCTACATCTTGACTAGCAATTACGGCTATTGATGAATCATTTAATGATGCTAAATCTTTTGCTGCTAAAGCTGTATTTGGATATTCTAAAGTTTTAAAATTATGATCTTGTATATATTTATGGCATTGTGCTAAAGCTTGTGGGTGACTCATTACTGTTTTAATTTGATTAAGATTGCTACCTTTTAAACCAATTAAATTATGCACTATTTCCACATTAATAACATTATTAATGTAAAGTGACCCTTGAAATAACAAATCCATTACTTCACCAACATCACCAGCATAACTATTTTCTAAAGGTAAAACACAAGCATTGCATTCTCCAGTTACAACTGCATTATATGCCATAGTAAAACTTGGATAAGAAATTAATTTTTGACTTTCAAACAATTTTTTGCTTGCAATATATGCAAATGCTCCTTCAACACCACAATAAGCAATTTTAAGTCCTTCTAATAAGTCATTTTGATATTTTTTTGATATATCAATGACATCTTTTAAATAATTAACATAATATTCTTTTATTTCTTTATCATTAATATAATTGATATTTTTGGCAATAATTTCTTGTTCCCTTTTACCATCAAAAACAGGCAAAGAATTTTCTTTTTTATATAAAGCAACTTCTTTAACATTTTGCATTCTTTCTTCAAATAATTTAGCCATTTGTTCGTCGATAGCATTAATGTTATTTCTTAATTCTTTGATATCTTTCATAAAAATTAACTCCTTTTTTGGTAATATTCTTTCAATTTTTTAAAAGCAGGTAAAGAATTTATTATTTGCTTAGTTGTCACACAATAAGAAATTCTTACGAATCCTTTTTGACCAAATGAATCACTTGGAACTAATAACAAATTAAATTTTTTTGCATTATTAGCAAATAAATTTGCATCTTCTTCTAAAGCTTTGACATATAAATAAAAGGCACCATCTGGATATATTGCTTGATAACCCATTTTTATTAAAGCGTTATATAACAAATCTTTATTTTCTTTATATGTACTTAAATCAGCAACATAATTAACACAAATTGGTAAAATATATTGAAAAAGTGTTGTTAAACATATAAAGCCTAATGAACGACCTGCTCCGCAAATGGCTTGATAAATTACATTTTTATTATGGCATGAATTACTAACTAATAAATATCCTACTCTTTCTCCTGGCAATGAAAGTGATTTAGAAAATGAATAACATACTAAACTATTATCATAATAATTAGTGATAAATGGATATTTACAATCAATATAAATTAATTCACGATATGGTTCGTCTGATAATAAATAAATATCATGATGATATTCTTCTTGTTTTCTTTTTAATAAATTTGCTAATTTAATTATTACATCTTCTTTATATAAAACTCCTGTAGGATTATTTGGAGAATTAATAACTATAATTTTTGTTTTAGAATTAATTTTATTTTCTAAATCATTAAAATCAGGCAAACAAGTTTTTATATCTGAATTTGAAACAACCAATTTGCCATTAGCTTTTTCAACAAAAACTTTATATTCAGGAAAAAAAGGAGCAATAACTATTACTTCATCATTTTTATTCAACAAAGCATTAAATGATATGGTTAAAGCAGCACTGGCACCAGAAGTCAAATAAATTAAATCACTAGAAATGTTAGCATTATAAGTTTTATTAAGTTGTAAAGCAATGGCATCGCGAACATTTTTTAAACCATTGGCACTAGTATAACTATGTAATGTTATTGGATCAATTGTATTAGTAAGTCTAATGATTTCTTGTTTAACTACTTCAGGACATGGAACACTTGGATTACCAATACTAAAATCAAAAACATTATCTTCACCAATTTGTTTTTTTAATTGTTGTCCATATTCATTTAATTCACGAATGATTGAGCCTTCCTGACCCAATTTTTTCATTTTGTTATTAATCATAAATACTCCTAGTTTTTTTATCTTTTAGATAAAAAATTTAAATTACATTTATTATGTTAACACAAAAAAGTAAAAAAAAATAGTTAAAAACACTACTAAAAAAGATTTTATAGCCTTTTTTTACTATTTTTGACTTTTATAATTAAATATTGTATGATTTTAAAGAAAGTTTTAAAGGAAACGAAAATATTATGAACTATTTTTTCTCTCCAGAAGATTTTGATAATTATCCTCCTGTTGGCATGTTTACATTACCACATATTTTATTTGCTATTTTTTGCTTTCTAATGGTAGGATTATTAATATTTTTATCAAGAAAAATGAGTGAAAAAAAATTAAATAAAATTACTAAAATATTTGCTTTTATTTTTTTGTTTTTAGAATTAATTAAAATAGGATATAATTTTTATTATAAATATTTTGGAATTAATTCTTGGTTGCCATTAAATTTTTGTTCTATATTCATATATTCTTTATTTATAAGTGGCTTTGCAAAAAATCCTTTAAAAAAATTAGGAGATGCTTTTTTGGTAGGTGCAGGCATAGTAAGTGGGACTGCCTTTTTAATTTTTCCAACAACATCTTTAATGCTACATCCATTGTGGCATTATTTATCTTTATATAGTATGTTTTTCCATAGCTCAATGTTATATTTTGGCTTAATGTATGCCATTAAGAAAATATTTATTCCATCAATTAAAAATTATAAATTTTATTTTGCTTATTCTTTTTCATTTTGTTTAATTGCAATTTTAGTAAATCAAATGTATAAAAGTAATTTAATGTTTTTGCAAGCTCCATACAATTTACCGATAGAAATTGTAAATAAATTGTATGACTTTTCTCATTTTTTATATACTTTATTAATACTTTTTGTATATGTTAGCATATATTTTATTGTATACTTTGTATATCTTATAATTTTAAAATATAAAAGAAATCATTATCAAAGTAAACGCAGTTTTAATAAAATAATATTAAAATGATTTTACTTTAGCATTTTCATAGATAAAAAGATAAAAAAACTATTGCAATAAACTAACAAATTGTATTATAATAACTAAGCAAAATTACTCGGGACGTAGCACAGCTTGGTAGTGCATCTGGTTTGGGACCAGAGGGTCACAGGTTCGAATCCTGCCGTCCCGACCATGAAAAAAAATATCGTTCTATTAATTGAAATAATAGAACGTTTTTTTTGTTTTATAGTTCTTTTTTGTTAGTTATTAATAATGTTGCTTTTTTTTCATTTAAATCAACAACTTTAAATGAATATTGCAAATTAACATTATCAACATATTTAACATTTATTAATTCTTCATCTTTAGTGAATAAAGTATTATCACTTCTAGCCGTTGATGAAGATATATATGTTTTTCCATCTGATGTAGTTATTTGTGAAATCAATTTAACATTTGTTGTTGAATTGTTGTATTGCAATTGTCCATTTTTTCTAGTATTTGCAACAACATGTAAAACTCTAATGCCTGGTATTTTAAACATTTTTTCATATTCATTTAATCCAGTTGGCGTATAATATTCTAAAATAAAATATTCTTGCAAGATATTTGATGATTCGACAAAATCATTGCTAAGAATTATATAATCTCCATTTTTTTGAAAAGCATCAAGTTCAATTTGCATGTTTTTTTTTGGATGAATATATTTTCCTTGATTCCAAGATAATAAAGCTTTTGTAAAAGCATTATGATCTCCTATAGTACCATCCATAATATCACCACTAGCTAAACCACCTTGAACGGCGCCACTATTTGAATTAGTGTCATAATAATCATCAATACCAAACATATGAGCCGTTTCATGAATAAAAGTATTTGTTCTTATTTTATGGTTATATTGTGTAAAAAAATCATATCCTGCAAAAACGTAACTTTGAACTTTCATATTATCAAATGTTATATTTTCATAACCATCAATACAAGAAAAATAATATGTAAAAGCCCACCATATTGCTTTTTGAAGAGTGAAATCAACTGGATAATCATAAACAAGATAAATCCCATCAATATAGCCATCTGAATTACTATCAAATTTAGTAAAATCGATCTTATAATCTAAAGCATTTAAAACCTCTTTAACAATTTCATTTGTTCCATAAACATAATTTGTATTAGTAAATTCTTCTGTATAATATTTAGCGTCGTGATTAAGTGTAATAATATCTTGCATTACAAAATTTAAATGACATTTATTGTAGCTAGATATTTCATAATATTTTTTTACACTATACCATTCATCTTCTATTTGACCATCGAAATTAAAAGCTTTATCAATCAAATCAACATCCATTGTGTTGTTAGAATCACTAAAATGAATAGGAACTAATAAAATATCAATATCACCTATTGTTGGCGTTAAACCATTTAAATCATTAATAGTATTTAAATTAACATTTGATATAATATTAGTGACTTCATTTACATTATCTCCATTAAAAGAAGAAGTACTACTATTGGACATAGCAGTACTTCCTTTATTTTGATTACTACAACCAACTATAAATAAACTAGATATTAATATAGCTAATTTAAATTTTTTCATGACAATGTAACACCATCTGGATAATCAATTTTTGTAGTACCAAGATTTGTAAATGTATAAGTCTTAACAAATGATGCAACAGTACCAGCATCATCAATTTGGGCAATCATACTAGTTTCAATTTTATCAATAACAAACAAACCATCACCATTTTCTTTTAAATAAATTCTAAGACCAGCATAAGATTCTGTATAGAAGAATAATTGGCTAACATATTTTGCTTCAGTTTCAGCATCTTTTGCAGTAATATATCCTTTTTCTTCGTCATAAATGAAATCAGTAGGATTTAAACCATATAAACGAATTCTATCAATATAAATTTGTCCAACTAATGATTCATATTCATCCATACCACTGCTTGCCACATTATATTGTCCAAGGCCATAATCATCATAGAATAAAACAGGAGCACTATTGCCGTTTTTTAATAAATAATATTTATGATACAATGATGGTGAAGATGGATCAGCATAACTATAGAAATAGTTGCCATTTTCAGCTTCAACATGGAAATCAAGATAATTTGATTGACTTATTTCGCTATTAACCACAAGATTCCAACGAACATCAACTGTATAATTCATATTTGATTCATTTGTGAAACTAGGTACTAGTGCCGCAGATTGTTCGTTTGTTAAAGCTACACCAGTATATGTTTCTCTATCTTTAAAGAATGGACTATTTGGATCAACATATTCTATTGCATTCTTTGGTGCTTCAATTGAGCCTGCAACAAAGCCATGATTATCTAAAGTTACTGTATAATAATAAACAGATTCTTGATAAATAGATGTTGCTTTTACTTGACTAATATAGCCTTTATTTTCATCATCACTTGGAGTCCAACTTATTTCAATGCTTTCCCAATATTCATGAGCATTGTCTCCAAATATTAAACGACCGACTTCATCTTTAGCAATATCATTTTTAGGTTTGCAAACATGATTTTCTAAATCGAAAACCATGTTTTCTTCCCATTCAATACCATCAAGTTCAAAATAATCAATAAGTGAAACATAATTAAAATATTCTTCATTATCTTCATCTAAATATTGATAATCTCCTGAACCTGAATCAATATAATAAATCATTTGGTTTTTTGTTTCATCATAAATGTAATAATCATTATATTTATTACCATTTGCATCATATGATAACAACAAATTAATTCCATCATAAGAATATTCTGTTGTCCATTCACCTTGAAATTCTCGATTCGAAATAACAGCACAATTATAAATAGCTGAAAAATCAAATTCTTCATCGCTTTCATATGTCAAAAACAATTCACTAACATCATCTATAGACTTAAAATTATCAACAACTTCAGATGAAGGAGAACTTGATTGATCAGTTGTATTGCTGTTACTAGTGCTATTACTATTATTTTTTTCACCACAACTTGCAAGTAATAAACTTAAAGTTAAAAATCCATAAATTGTTTTTTTATTCATTGTTACTACCTCCATTATTTTGGTTATTTATCATAGTTTTTTTTCTTTTTTAAAACAACTACTACAACAGCAACTAATAATGCAACAGCAGCAACGCTTCCAACTACTATAGCAATTATACCACCAACTGGCATATGGAATGGTTCGTCAGTAACAGGTTTAACAGCTTCAGAAGTATAATCAAATGTTAAATCTTCAATATAATATCTTAATGAAATTTTTTGTGTTTCCTTATCATAACTAAATATAATTGGATTATCTAAAGGTTTACCTGTATTTTGATTAATAACCATAATTTGTAAACTTTGTCCATCATTTGTTTGACGAACTTCATTAAATTCATAAGTAACATCTAAATTATCATTTAAAACATTATCAACTTTAAAGATACCTGTTCCATCATTATAAATTTCTAAATGATATTTATTACCATCGGCATCTGTTGTATCATATATACCAGTAATTTCTTTAACAACACCTTCTTCAACTTTTGGAGTTTCCATTTCAACTACTTCGTCATACAAAGCTTGTAAATGTTTGACTTGTTCTTGATCTAATAAAGCAATTTGTTGTTCATCAGTAATATTATTAAATTCAGTATAAGCATTCTTAATTGCATCAATATTATCAGATGTTGCATGTTCATAACTAAATACATCTTCTAATAATTGCATTACTCTACTTGTTACTTCATCAGCAACTACAATAGTATTATTACGATTAGCAAAATAATGTTTATAAATCCATGAATCATAACCAACACCATTAGTTGGATAATTCATTGTTAAATCATTAGCATCTATTTCTAGATAATTTTCAATAAATCCAATATCAAAAACGAAATTAGCATAATGATATGGATAAAGGAAGAAATACATATTAGGGCAACCATTAATTGCATCACCTAATGTAATGAAATAATCAATACCTGCATAATATAAATCTTTTAATGATTGAGTTATTTGATTATTCATATATAATGTTTGAATATTATATATTGCTCTATCATTATAGTTAGCTTCTAATACAGGAGCTTTATAAGATTTAAATGTATAATTTTTTAAATTATCAGCAAATAAGAAAGCACTATCTCCAATTAATTCAAGATTATATGGGAAAGTAACTTCAGTAAGATTTTTAGCACTTATAAAACTTTCTTCAGCTACTCTATATGTTTCTTCATCAATAACATAAGAAGTTCGTTCTGAAGCCATTGGATATGCATCTAATTGCCATTTATCATTTTCAAGATATTTATAAAGTACACCATCAGAAATTTTCCATAAAGGATTATTTTCTGCATCATTTTTTGTATAATTAACTTCACCATTATGAGTGAAATTAGTTAATCCATTGATCATAGTGAATGCTCTATCACCTATATCTGTTAAGCTATCTGGCAAATCTAATGTTTTAAGATTAGCATCATAAAATGCTTCATCGCCAACTTTTTCTAATTTTGGCATATTTATAGTGTTAAGAAGAGCAGAAGAACCAGCACTATAGAAAGCACCTTCTCCAAGTTCTAAACATTCACTTAAATCAAAACCATATAAACTAGTACAATTATCAAATGCATAATTACCAATCTTTTTAACTTTTGATAAGTCAACTTTTCCTAATTTATTTTGACCATAGAAAGCACCTTCACCAATTTCTTCAATTTTTGATAAATTGATTAATATTAAGTTGCCAACATAATCTGCACTATAATAAGGCTCGTTATATTGGTCATATTTAATAGATATATCAACAGCATAGAAAGCACTATCAGGAATTTTGACAATTTTTGAATTTTCTAAATTCATTACATTTGATAAAGAAGCACAATTTTGGAAAGCAGAAGTGCCTAAAGATGTAACGTTTTCTAAATCAACAGCTGTTATACCACTATAAGCAAATGATGCAGTTCCAATAATTTGAGTTGTTTGTAAATCAATTGATTGTAATGCACTTGTATTAGCAAATGCATAATCGCCGATTTCATTTAATGATGTAGCAGTAAATGAATTTAATGCAGTATTTCCAAAGAAAGCATAATTTCCAATTTTACTTACATTTCCTAATATAACTGTTTGTAATTTAGTAGCATATTCATATGTTTGTGAAGCAGCATTATAAATTGCCGATGCTCTAAATGCTGAATCACCAACATTTGTAACCTTTGGAGTATTAACAGAAACTAAATTTTGAGCTTCTGCAAAAGCATAGGCACCAATTTCATCAACATTATCAGATTCAAAACTTGTGATATTTGAAGAAGCAAAAGCATATTCTCCAAAACCATCAGCTTTAACACTGCCAAGAGTAACTTTTACTTCATCATTTTCAGCAAAAGACCTTGCAAAAGCATAATTTCCTATTGTTACATTGTTTCCTAATGTAACACCTGTTAAACTTGTACAATTTTCAAAAGCAGATTCACCAATAACAACATTATCAGTTAAAGTTATATCAGTTAAAGCTGTGGAAGCAAACATGTAATTTGGAATATTTGTTAAGCTATTTAAGCCATAAACTTGATTTAATGAAGCTGCCGAATCAAAAACACCTTCACCTAAAGTAACATTATTAGCAATTGCTCTAATATCAACTGTTTCAAGTTTACTATAAGCAAATGCATAAGATTGTATTGTATTAACAGTATTTGGAATTTCAAGTTCAGTTGTAGCATTACCTGCAAAAGCAGCAAAACCTATTGTTTTAATATTTGCTGGAATTTCACTTACAACTAAATTGTTTGGAACTAAAATTAATGTATCTTTTGCTTTATTAACAAGCATACCATTATCAAGATCATATGATTCACTTGTTCCATCAATAACAATTGAATTAAATTCATCAGCACCAACAAATGGTGTGCCTATAAATGTAATGTTTGTATTAGATTTTAAAGTCAATGTGTTCAAACTACTATTTCTAAAAGCATTATTAGCTAAAGTAACACTACCAGAAGGTAAAACTAAATTAGAAATTTTACTATTAGAAAAAGCAGATTCATTAATAATTAAATTTTGACAATTATCTGCAAAAGTAATTGTTTCTAAATTTTCACATCTTGCAAAGGCTCTAGCATTAATTGTTACTTCATCATTAGTAAATGTGACATTTCTTAATGAAGAACAATTAGCAAAAGCATTTGTGTTGATTAATTTTACAGGAATTGAAATTTCTTCAATTGCAGAACCACTAAACATACCATTGCTTATTGGATTTTCTTCAAATAAAGTAATATCTTTTAAATTATTACAATTAGCAAAAGCATTTCTTCCAGCCATACGTAAACAATTTAATCTTATTTTAGATATGCCTGTATTTTCAAATGCTGATTGACCTACAGTAATAACATTAGATAAATCATTGCCATCTTGAGTTTCTCTTTCATCAATTTCATCTTTCTTTCTTGATGTAGAAGTTTGAGCATCTTCACCGTTAATATCAGTTAAAGAACGACAATTTGTAAAAGCAAAATTCTCAATTTTATTAACATGATTTAAGTTGATTTTCTGCAATGATTTGTCATTATAGAAAGCCCCAACATAAATATCATTAATTGAATTTGGTAAAACAACTTCTTCTAATTGTTGTAAACCAGCAAAAGCATAATTTTGAATTATTTCTACTCCTTCTGGAACAATAATTTTAGTAATAGGTTCTGAATAAGTTTTAACTATTGGATTATCTACACCAGCTTCATGATTATCACCAATATATTGTCTTTGAGCATAACCATCTTCATCAAAACCTTGATAGATATAATGTGAAAAAGCATATTCACCGATGTATTGAATTCCTTTATCATCAGGAATAGTAACTACTCCACCTGGTCCTTTATAATATTGTAAAACAATACCAGAAATAATAAATGGAGACTTAACAGTAACATTAGTTTCAATAGATTGAATTGTATCAACACCATTTATTTGAATTGTTGCTCTAATTGATATGCCAGTTGCTTCTTCTAATGCAGTTACAATTCCATATCGATCATCACTTGCATCAGGCTCAACTTTAACTTTATTAGGGAAACTTGATTCCCATTTAATAGTTACATTACTATCATCTAAATACCATGGCTCTAAAGCAATATGTAATTTGAAACTTTCACTTGGATAAATTTCAAATAAATTGCTTGATGGTAATATTGAAGTAACAATTTCATCATCATTAGGGACTGAACCTAAACTTGAATATTCAAAATCATCATCAAAAGTAAATATTGTTGAATATGTATCAAATTTTGGTCTTTCTAAAGCATTTAAATTTATTGAAGCATTTGGATTTTGGTTAAATCTAAATCTTCCATTAATAGTTATTCCATATTCTTCTGATCTGCCAATAACAGTGGCATTACCATTTTTAGCACCTTCAGGAAGAATACCAATTAATTCACCATCATCTGCCATAACAGCAACATTTGATGAAGTAGCAGTCCATTTCATGTTTTGTAATACTGCATTTTCAACATTAACATAATCATTTAAATTAATAATTTCATTAGCATTAACATCAAATCTTGATTCTTTAAATGCTAATTCTTTATTATCAGTTCCACTTAATGGTACTATAAATAAATTTGAATTCAATGCATAGTCATTTATCATAAAGACTATTGAATTTGAATAATCAGAATTTTTAATATCATGTAAATAATCAGTAATTTCAATTCTAACTGTTGTTGCTTGATTTGCTTCATCTTGAAGAACAGGCGTTGGATAATCAGTTAATGAAATTAAAGTATTATTAGTAATAACACAAGGTCTAATTGCTTGAACAAAACGATTATCAGAAACAGTTAGTTCAATATAATAGCGATTTTCTTTTTCTGTTTGATCCCATTCTGTAACATAGTTAATATTTTCAAGAGTTGGTGTTTCATAATCAACATAGAATGAAAATTCAAAAGTATTATTTGCAACATTGGCACCATTTTCATAATCAAGTTCAGCAACCATTTTAACAGTCATTTTACTATTATTTGCAAATGGATCACCTGTATTTAAATCATACATTGGAAAATCAAAATCAGAATTAAATGGTAATGTTTGACCAGCGTTACCATAATAAGTTGCTTTCATATTATTGTAAGTAACTTTTGTATATATAACTTTGCCTGTTTTATCATCAGTAATTGTTGTTGTTAATTTTTTAGCACCTCTTAGCATTCCAAGATATGCTGTATACAATTGATAAATACAATCTTCATCTAATGATATAGCTGCTTTTTCTTCAGAAGCAGGGATTAAATCAAATCCTGCAGGTACATCATAAATATAAGCACCTAAAGGAATCATATAATAATCGCCATATTTACCATAAGGAGTTGAAGCATATAAATCAGCTTTCGTTTTATCTTTTTCACTTATACTGCCATTTGCTCTATCTGCATCAACTTCATAAAAAGTTTTATCAAACATTGGTGGATTTAACCAATCACCATAATAAGCAAGGAATGGCACATTTAAATCTACTTCGCCTTCATTAGCATCTAATGTTGCAAAACCTTCAACATACATACCATTTTTAAAGTTATCATCTATATATTTTTTATCAGCATCTGTTAATGTCAAAGTAACAGTAATTTTAGCTACTGTACCAGAAGGAACAATAAGTTCTGTACCATTTAAAGTAGCATTACCACTAATATTTTCAACCTTAACATCCATATTAGGATCTAACATATAAGCTGTTTCAGCAACAGATTTAATAGGATTATCATCTGTAGAAACTGTTTCAGTCATTGTTAAATTACCAACATTATATGTTAATGTTTTAGCTTCTCCTCTAACAGAACTAATATTGCTAATATTAAATTCTAATGTATATTTTCCAGATTTAGTAGGATCATCGCCAAGTTCAATTTTAGTTTTACCTTCAGGTTGAATAGAATCATCAATATATAAATAAGCATTTGTATTTACAGAATTACTTAATGAAGCAAGACCAGCTCCTTGTTTTCTTGGAGAATATGGATTATCAACTTCATTTAAACAAATTGTAGCACTAGACATCAATAATCTATTAACCATTTTAGTTACTTCAGGAGCATCTAATTGTGGCCATGTTTCTTTAACATAATCTCTAATAACTAAAACAATACCACAAGCATTAGGTGTTGCCATTGAAGTACCTGACATTTCATCATAACCACCACCTAAAATAGATGATGTAATAAAACCACCATGAGCAGTAATTTCTGGTTTTAATGTTAAATCAGTTAAAGGACCCCAAGATGAGAAATCTGACATAAATGGTCCAGCTTTGAATTCATCTTTATTAAATGTTAAAGTTCCTTCTTTTAAATTTTCAAGTCTTGTACCAGCTTCTTGAGTAATTAAAGCAACTGGAATAGGAACTTCATCACCAACAGTAATTGATAATGTACCAGAAACATTATTATAAATAACACATGCAAAGGCTCCATTTAGAAAAGCCATTTTTAATTTATCTTCAAAAGAAGATGTCCCTCTTTTTACAATAGCGATTTTATTTTTTATTTTATTTCTAATAGAAATATAGTGACTGTTATCTCCATAACCTGGAACAACAACAAATCCCACATCATATGAACCATCAGCATTCTTAGTGATACCCATCGAATTAAGATCAGCATCACTATAACTTTCAAGTTTAGCAATTAATTCATCAACAAATTCATGTTCAACTTGTTTAGAATCAAAAGCATTTTTAAAGAAAATAGCATTATCATCTTCATTATTTATTTGCGCATAAGATGTTAAAACACCATCAATTGAAGCAACTGTTAAAGAGCCAGGATATGAACCAGGTGATGAAACTGTACCAGATTCAGGATTAGTAACTAGGTTAGTTCCTGTTGCTGATTGATAACCTGATGAATATTCATTACCAGCAGCTGTTATTAAAGAAATACCTGCTTTTTCTATATTACCATAAACTTCATTTGTTTTTTCTAATAATTCAGTTTGTTCGCCATAAGGGACTTCTACAGAATATCCTCCTACAGCACCAAGTGACATATTAATAGCATCTACTTCTAATTTTATAGCATCTTCTAAGGCACAAAGAATGTCACCACTATCACCGCCACCATCATCATCACTAAAAACTTTTAGCCATGCAAATTGCGTTTGTGGTGCAATTCCTTTAATTACTTGTGATTCGCCACCTATAATACCAGATACATGAGTACCATGATCTGATTCAACAGGGAAAACATCTGCTTTCTTTTCAGCATAGTCATAAGCAAATGGAATTTTAGAAGAAATGTAAACATCATTTATAGTTAAATCACCATTAGATAATTCATAAGCAACTGTATCTTTTAATTCATTTTCAATGTCTTCTCTTTCTTTAGCTGGAGTTTCTATATCCATTTGGAAAACTTCATGAGAATAATCAAATCCAGAATCTAAAACAGCAACAATTGTGTTTGAACCATCATATTTTGTTTCATTTTCATAAATACCAGTAACTTCATCAACATTTGTTTCATTTTTAACAGCAGTAGGTTGATAATATTGTGTTGAAACATAAGCTGCTTTAACACCATCAAATTGACGTATTTGTTCCATTCTTCCATAAGTAGTTTTGGCATAAATACCATTTAAAACAGTGTCATAATTACCATAAACTTGATCAATTAATCTGTTTTTTAATAATTTTGAAGCAATTGATGATTGGTCTTTAACAAGTTGATTTTCATATTCTATACCTTGTTTTGATTTATAATAATTTGAATAAGTATCAAAACCACTATCAAAATATTCTTCAAGTGCAGTTTCTTTATCAAGTTCAATAATAACAGTTATTTCTTGATTTCTCAATTTAGCATCAGGAATAGCTGAAGTTACTTTTACTGAATCATTATAAATTTCATCAAAGCCTTTAGTTAGGTTTCTTAAAACTTTATCGAAATCTACCCTTTCAAGATTTTCATTTAAATTGTCATTTCCACCAGTTTGATAACTGTTATTCTTACTAGCATTTTCTGTACAACTTGCTAGCATTAATAAAGCTAAAAATGAAGAAACGAGACATTTTTTAATGTTTTTTAATCCTTTTTTGTTCATAAAAACCTCCTAAACAATTTTTAGTTTTTATTTTAGGTTATTATTATATAAAATATAATAATGATGCCTTGAATATTGCATTCCTTTCGATTATAGCATTATTATATTTAATAATCAATATTTATTTTTTCCCAGTTCTTTGGAAGGCCTATTTTTAAAGCTTTAAAAAAATCAAAAAAAAAGACTATATTTTAAATAGTCTTCTTTTGAAATTTTAATTCATTTTTTTCTTATAATAGTCATATAATTCTTTAAATTTAGCAAAGTGAACTAATTCTCTTTCCCTTAAAAATAATAAAGGTTGAATAACATCTTCATCAGTTGCTAAATCTAATAGATGTTCATATGTTGCTCTGGCTTTTTCTTCAGCTGCCATATCTTCACTTAAATCAGCTAATACATCACCAGTAAAGCCCATACCAGTAGTTGTAAAATCATTTCCATAAACATCAGCTGGTGTAATTTCTAAACCATTTTGGGCATAATTGCAATCTAAACCATAATCTTTTAATTCTTTTAAAGAAGCTCCTTTAGTTAATTGATTAACCATTGCACAAATCATTTCAACATGACCAAATTCTTCCGTGGCAATATCAGTTAATAAAGCTTTGCCTTTGCCATCAGGCATTGTATATCTTTGATTTAAATATCTTAATGCAGCTCCAAGTTCACCATATGGCCCACCATATTGTGTGATTATATATTTGGCCATTTTCAAATCTTTTTTCTTGATATTAACAGGATATGCTAAATATTTTTTATATTGAAACATATTTATCTATTCTCCCATGGAAATGGCTCATCATTCCATTTAAAAGTATTTGTTTGTTGGCAAATTGTTGTTGGAGCATATTTTTCAAGATATTTTTGACGAGCTTTATTAAATTCTTCTTTATAGAAATTTAACATTTTTAAAACTTTTTCATCATTTTCTTGAATGTCAAGATATAATGTTAAATCTTGAATTGCTAAATCACATTTTTGAATAAAAAGTAATAAAGCTTCTTGTTCATTATTAGGTATAACTTCTTTAGGACGGAAATTTTTATATGGTTTATAAATTATTTTAGAAAGGCTTCCTTTAGTAAAACCTTCATTGGCATCATAAAACTGATTTATTGAAGAAGTATAAGTATTATCTATATTCATATTCTTTTATTCTCCTTCATTTCACTATATGAAAAATAAAGAAGAACTTCTAGGCAAAAAACTTAATGAAAACTTCTATGTAATTTAAATTTACTTTGTACAGTAATAAAATGAATTAATTGTTTGATTTCTTTTTGTAATATTTTATCGTTTAATGAATGTGCTAATTCTAAAAGTTTTTCTTTAACTTTTAATAAATCATTTGTATGAATAGATTTTAAAGTTGAAACTATATTATCGATTATATCTTTTTTTCCGATAATTTTCGTTCTTTCTTTAAGAGATTTACAATAATAATTAAATAAAATATGATAATTTTGATGTGGATGAACACTTGCTAATCTATTAGTTGATAATTTTAAATTTTTTTGAATTTCTTTTCTATTTTGTAAATCATATAAACTAAATAAAGCATAGCCATCTGCTTTATTAGCAAATAGAGTATTTATTTGTTGAACTACTAAATCAGCAGGTAAATCTGGACTCATACACATTATTCCAGTATAAGAAAAAGCATTTTGTCTATTAAAATCTACTAATTCTTTTGTAGCAACAGCAATTTCTGAACAACCAATGTAATAAGCCATTGGAAAAGTTAGATCAAGATAATTATTCCTAGCCCATATTTTCCAATTTTGCATTTTATTATTAATTGCATAATTTAAATCAGAACAAACAGAAGTTGATATTAAACAATTTGGACGTACTCTATTAACTAATTTTCTTATTTCTTGCATTAATAAAGTTATTTTATCACATCGATATTTAATCCATAACTTATTAATTTTTGGATCTTTTACTAACTCAAAAACATCACCTTGTAGATTATTTATTTTCTTAAATTCATTCATCGCATATTCACTATAGCCATTAGATGAATATAAATTTAAATTGCCATGAGGATATCTTACATAATCAACATTAATACCATCAAAATCGTAATTTTCTAATAATTCTTGATAAATTGATAAAACATATTGTAAACATTCAGGATTTGCAGGATCTAACCATACAAAATCCATTTCATTATGTTCATCATTATTTCCTTGTATAGTTGAATGATCATAATTAACCATATGCCAACTATCTTTATATGTTTTTTTCCATTGACTTGATTTTTCACCAACAAAAAAACATTCAACCCAAGCATGTATTTCTATATGTCTTTTATGAGCTTCAGAAATTAAAGCTTTTAAATAATCATTTTGATATTTTTCTCCATAATAACAATTTCTAACTTCTTCACTAGTATCTGTAATTTTTGAGATTCCTGGAATATTACCATTATAAAATGATTCAACATATAAACCATTAATATGTACTTTTTTACACAAATCTAATAAATCAATAATTTCTTGTAAGTTTTGTTCACCTGGTCTCATCCAAGCATTTCTTGATGATATTCTTAAAGAATTACTAGTTAATAAATATAAATAATCAAGATTTTTTATAGCTTTATTATATATTTTTTTAAATAATGAAATATTTTTAGTGTTTTTTAATTTAATATAATTTTCTTTGTCTATTTTTAAATGTTTTTCAATTTTAGGAATATCTATAAAATAATATTCTTTTAAAGCTTTTTGATATCTATTTTGAATTTCTTTTTCTTTATTTTTATATGTCATTATCAATGACTTTCTCATATTTGTTTTAATAGTAATAGTTTTTTCTTTTGCATTTAAAATTACATTACTTCCTAACAAAATGTTTTCTTTGATGAAATCTGCTGCCTTACTATTTCCTGAAATTACATAACCATTAATAGGTATTTTAACTCGATCATTAATATCAATAACAACATTATGTTGATTAACAGCTGCTTCAAAACCCCAAGGATTAGTATTAGTTAGATGATTTTTGCTCATCAAAGGGAAATCCCTAGTATAAATTATCATTTGATTTTCTCCTCTAAAAGATGGCGCAAAAGCTCCAAGAGGATTATCTTCTGACGTTGGATTTAAAAAATCATAAGTGTATGTTGTTGTTTTTATTTTATTCATAAGTTTGTCCTTTCAATATACAAAATAATTATACATTATTTAAAAATAAAAAAATATAAAAGGATGATATAAAACCATCCTCACATATTTATTCAAAAATTGTTTTAATATTATCTAAAATAGCCTTTTTAGGTTTAAAACCAACATCTTTTAAAACCATTTTACCATTTTTTAAGTAAACTAAAGTAGGTATTGACATAATTTGAAATAATGCTGCAATTTCATCTGCTTCATCAACATCAACTTTAACAAAAGTAACATTTTCTTTTTCATTAGCAATATCTTCAACTATTGGTGCTAACATTTTGCATGGGCTACACCAAGTCGCATAAAAATCAATTATGACATTGTTATTTTCTTGAATCAACTTATCAAATTCATCTTTAGTAGTAATATGTTGCATTAAATTTCCTCCTTTAAAGCATTAAATTAAATCATTTTTTATAGATTATTATTCATCTTTTTTATTTCATCATTAATTTGATTATTTTTTACAGCATTTACAATCTTATCTTCTTTTTCTTTATCAACATCTTTGCCAGCCATTTGGGCAATAGTATGAATTAATTCTCTTAAATTATTTTCATTGGCCATATCTTTATTTTGTATAGATTTAGCTAAATTTATAATATCATTTTTTTTAACATTTGTTTTCTTTTCAACTTTGTTAAATAAATTATTGTTCATTTTAAAATTCCTCCCTTATCATTATATGATATGAAGGATTAATAATATTATTCCCTAGCCCGGCAAATTATCTTTAATGGCGTTCCAGAAAAATCAATTCTTTCTCTTAATTTGTTTTCTAAATAACGTTTATAGGAAAAATGTAAATATGATGGATCATTAACAAACAAAACAATAACAGGCGGATTTGTAGCCACTTGATTTGCATAATATATTTTTAAACGTCCACCATTAAAATCTGGTGTTGGATTAAATGCATATGCATCTAAAATAATTTCGTTAATAATGCTTGTTGAAATATGTTTACTAGCATTTTTATAAACTTTAGCTATTTCATCGGTAATTTGACCAATTCTTTGTTTTGTTAAAGCACTAACAAACATAAAAGTGGCATATGAACAAAATTTAAAACTGCCTTGCAAATCTTTAATATATTCATTCATTGTTCGTTCATTTTTTTCGACTAAATCCCATTTATTAACAATTATAATTAATGGTTTTGTTTCTTCGACTGCATAACTTACGATACTTTTATCTTGTTCTACAATACCTTTTTGGCCATCAATAACTAATAAAACAACATCACTTTTTTCAATAGCTGACAATGCTCTAATAGCAGCATATTTATCAATTGCTTCATAATCTTTGCCTTTTTTTCTAAGTCCTGCTGTATCGATAATTGTATATTTTTGCCCATCACGGGTAAATTGAGTATCTATTGAATCTCTAGTAGTTCCAGCAATATTTGAAACAATTACTCTTTCTTCATTTAAAATGGCATTATATAATGATGATTTTCCAACATTTGGGCGACCAATTAAACAAAATGAAATTTCATCTTCTTTTTTATTTGTTTCATATTTTGGTAATAATTCAATAATTTTATCTAACAAATCACCTATTCCTATACCATGAGTAGTGGAACATAATATAATGTCACTATCAATACCTAATTTATAATATTCATATGCATTATATGATAATGAAATATCATCAACTTTGTTAACCGCTAAAATTATTGGCTTATTTGTTTTCTTTAACATTTTAGCAATTAGATAATCATCATCTGACACTTCACTTCTTCCATCGCATAAAAAAACAATGACATCTGCTTCATCAATAGCGATTTGAGCTTGAATTCTAATATTTTCTTGAAATGGTTTATCAGATAATTCTATGCCGCCAGTATCAATTATATTAAAATCTCTAGTAAGCCAACTGGCTTTAGCATAAATTCGATCTCTTGTTACTCCTGGTTCATCATAAACAATTGATTTTTTTTCACCTATAATACGATTAAATAATGATGATTTGCCAACATTTGGTTTACCGACAATTGCAACTATGCCTTTTTTCATTTTACATTAACTCCAAAGCTTTATTATAAATCCACAAAACAGCTTCATCGATTGTCAAATTTGTAGTATCAAATTCAATAGCATCATCTGCTTTTTTTAAAGCACCAAAATCTTTATGAATATCTAAATAATCTCTTTGAGCAATATCATTTTTTATTTCTTCATAAGGTACATCAATACCTTTTGATTTATTTTCTAAATATCTTCTTTGAACTCTAGCTTCTAATGAGGCAATTTGGAAAATTTTTAAATCAGCATGCGGCAAAACAACAGTACCTATGTCTCTTCCATCCATAACTACACCATTTATCGATTCATTGACTAATTTTCTTTGTTTAGATACAAATAATTTTCTAACTTCTTTAGGGGATGAAACTGGTGATACTATTTTAGTAACTTCAACACTACGAATTTCTTTAGTTACATCTTTACCATTCAAAAACACTTTTCCATCTTTATCTAAAAATATTTCTATTTTTTGAGCAGCATCTACTAAAGATGCAACATCATCAATAGCAATTTTATTTTCATAAACATATAATGCCAAGCATCGATACATAGCGCCTGTATCAATATAAGTATAATTTAATTTTAAAGCTAACTTTTTAGCTACAGTTGATTTCCCTGCAGCTCCAGGTCCATCAATTGCAATAATTAATTTTTTGTTTTTCATAAACTTGTCACCACCGCAATAATTATTATTAAAACTAAAATAACAAAAGTAATTAAAGCAGTTAATATAATAAGATTTTTATTATTTTGCTTTGGCATTTCTTTTGTTTGTGGAAGATTGTCTTCATTGCCAAAAAAATTTGGGTCTATTGTTTCTAATTTTTCTTTGTTTTTAGCAATTTTTTGGGCTTCTTCAGCTTCATGTTTTTGTTTCAAAGCTATTTCTTGATTAACTTTTTGATATAACTCTTTGTTTCTTTCACTTCTTTGATTCATGTTTTTATCTCCCACTTTTAAAAATTATATCAAAAATAAGAATTAATAAAAAGAGTCAATATATTTAATCATTGTTATTTTTTATTTGATTATATTCAAAAGCTATCTTGCTACCAACTAAAGCATTATTATAAATTAAAGCTATATTAGCCATTAATGATTTGTTTTGTGTTTCATCAACTATTTCTTTTAATAAAAATGGTGTAATATCTTTTCCTTTAATTTGTAATTTGTTAGCTTTATCAATGGCGTTATTGATTATATTATTAATATAATCATTGTCTATTGAATCTTGATCTAAAATTGGATTTGAAACTAAAATACCACCATCTAACTTTAATTGTCTTTTACATTTTATAACTTGAGCAATTTCTTTTTCATCTTTCATTTCATAATCTAATTTAAAGCCACTATCTTTTGAATAAAAAGCAGCTAAATTAGATGATTTATAACCTAAAACAGGAACACCAAAAGTTTCTAAATATTCTAAAGTTAATGGTAAATCTAAAATTGCTTTAGCACCTGCACAAATTACAGTCACATTTGTTTTAGCAAGTTCTTGTAAATCAGATGAGATATCAAAAGTTTGTTGAGCATTTTTATGAACTCCACCTATTCCTCCAGTAACAAATATTTCAATCCCTGCCATATTAGCTAAAATCATTGTGGCAGCTACTGTTGTTGCTCCCCATAACTTTTTAGCAAAAACAACTGGTAAATCTCGACGACTAACTTTTACGATGCCTTTTCTTTGTCCAAACATATTAATTTGTTTTTCATCCATTCCTATAATAGCTTGACCATCAATAATACCAATAGTGGCTGGCACACAGCCATTTTCCTTAATTATTTTTTCTACATTTAAAGCTGTTTCTACATTTTGCGGATATGGCATCCCATGAGAAATTATTGTTGATTCTAATGCTACAACGGGTTGATTATTTTTTAAAGCATCTAAAACTTTTTGACTAATTACAATATACATTTTTTGACTCTTCCTTTTTCCATTTACTATTTTACCATATATAAAAAATAATTGCTCTTTAAAGAAAAAAATATTTTAAAAAAAGTATATCAATAAATAGCAAAATGGTATATAACCTGACTTCCGTAGATATACTATCAAAATTAACAAGTTAATCTAAAAGATTAAAGTGTGAATTTTTTCGTGCGTTGTAAAGTAAGTTTGAAAAAATTTTTTATATTAG
>CANQTM010000008.1 GCA_947626825.1 uncultured Bacilli bacterium
TTCATAATTAAAAAACCTCCTGCTTTTATTTTACAGGAAGGCTTCTTTTATTTATATATAGGGGAATTACCGCTTACTTTGACTCTTTTTTTTAATTTGAAAAATAAAAAGAAGTATCAATGTAAAACAATAACTTTTCATAATACTTCTTTTTTTAATTTATTATTCTATTCTTAAGGCTTCAACTGGATCTTTTCTAGCTGCAGCTCTTGCAGGGAATACTCCAGAAATTAAAGTTAAAATAATACTTACTATAATCATGATAATAGCATCTTTAAATTGCAATGCTGCAATTGTATAAATGCCACTTAATTGACCAACTATTACATTAATAATTAAAGAGAAAATTAATGTAATTGCAATACCCATTAATCCACTTGCTAGTCCAATAATAAATGTTTCTGCAATAAATAATGCTGAGACATCTTTTTTCCTACCACCAAGTGATCTTATTACACCAATTTCTTTAATACGTTCTACAACTGATACATAAGTGATAATACCAATCATTACAGTAGAAACAACTAACGATAAAGCAGTAAATACAACTAAAGCCCAAGTAATTATATTAATCATAGTATTAATCATGTTAATTACTAGTTCCAGATTATCACTATAAGTAATTTTTTTTCTATCAATTAATTCTTGATTATTATTATCAAATATTTTAACATTTTCATCATTCCATTCATCTAAATAATGAGTCACTAAATCTTTATTATCAAAATCAATTGGATAAATTGCAATAAAGTTTGGTAAATCATTTCCGCCAAGTTGTCTTAAACTGATACTATAAAATTTATTACTAGTTGAATTATCAGTATCACTACCACTATCACCAGGCGAAGGCATTAAACTTTGCATTAATGAAGCAAATAATGATGTATTTGTTTCACTTCCTAAATAGCCTTTAACATCTTTAAATGGCGTATCATCATTATATTTATAACGATAATTAAATGTAACACCCATATCAATTGGAATAGGTGTTTCCATACCTGGAATTCCAGTTGATAGTCCACTAGTAATTGAATCAATAGGATTTTCAGAATTTTCATTTATTTCATTATAATATTGTATTATTTCAGAATTTTTATTAATACCAATCATTTTTTGAGTAAAAGCTTCAGTATAATAAAATCCAGCTTGTAAACAGCCAAAAGATATATTTTCTTTAGGTTGCAATATACCAACAACTTTTAAAGTCATTTTGTCATCTTTTTTATTATTATCAATATCATTTTCATATGCAACACACGAAAATGGATTATAAGCATTTAAATAATCAAGCATATTAGGATCTTTTTTAAAAATTGAATCATTTGGATACCAACGAAATTCACGATTTAAGATTTCATCAAATGAAAATTTCGTTTTATCATATTCTTTATTATAAGCATCATCTTCTGTTGCTTTAAAAACAATATTAATAAATTCTTTCTGTGTATAATAACCAAGTTGTGCTAACACAACATCAGTTAGTTGATTATTTTTATTAATAACAACCATTATTTCATCTTCATTTGTGGCAATTTTACCATCAAGTAAATCATATTGTGATAAGATATAATCATTATTATTTGGAGCTTGAGAAATTGCCACATTTAATTGAGAAATATATGATGAATATGATGAATATTCTGTATCTTCTAAAACTGATGTATACATTTTTGTAATACCAGCAACTGACATTGATTCACTTTGACTTGTACCATCATATTTCCAATCAGTAAATATATTATTAGATATATCAAGACCATAATCAAAATTCATTGCTGCATATGATTCTTTTGGCATATTTTTTAAATATTCAATATATTCTTCTTTTATTTCATTTTCAACACGAAAACTTGACATTTTTTGTGATTGTTTTATTAAATATTCAACCAATGAATTAACATTTACAAAGCCATTTTCAACAACAATTTTAGTTTGTTCTACAGATGACATATCAGAAATCATATTATTTAAATCATAAGCCACTTCGCTAATTGTAACAGGATTTCCAGATAACATATCATCTTGCATAGATTCTATGTAATTGTGAACGCCAGAAGAAACAGCCAAAACAGTAGAAACTCCTACAATACCAATTGATCCAGCAATACAAACTAAAATTGTTCTTTTTAATTTTGAAACCAAATTTCTTAAAGACAATCTAAATGCTGTAAAAAATGACATTTTAGCTTTTTCATTTTTAATTTCAATTTTTTTACTTGGAATAATTTTTTCTTTAAATGGATTAGAATCATCAATAACTTTACCATCTAATAATCTTATAATTCTTGATGAATATTTTTCAGCAATATCAGGATTATGGGTAACCATAATAACAAGTTTTTCTTTAGAAATTTCAGCAATTAAATCCATTATTTGTTGAGAAGTTACTGTATCTAAAGCACCAGTTGGCTCATCAGCCAATAAAATTTCAGGTTCATTTACTAATGCTCTTGCTATTGCAACTCTTTGACATTGTCCACCTGATAATTGATTTGGATGTTTATCATATTGATTAGCAAGGCCAACTTTATCAAGAGCCCTTTTGGCTTTTTCAATTCTTTCTTTTTTACTCATACCTGCAATAGTTAAAGCAAGTTCAACATTGCCAAGAATTGTTTGATGAGGGATCAAATTGTAACTTTGAAAAATAAAACCAATACGATGATTACGATATACATCCCAATCACGATCTGTAAATTGTTTAGTTGATCTGCTTGAAATAATTAAATCGCCATCACTATATTTATCAAGGCCACCTATAATATTTAAAAGAGTTGTTTTACCACAACCAGATGGTCCTAATATGGAAACAAATTCATTAGTTCTAAAACTAATATTAATACCTTTTAATGCATGAACAGGTTCATTATTCCCGACAACTGGATAATCTTTTTTGATGTTAACTAATTTCAAAATTGCATCAGTATAATTATTTGAATTAATTGATTTATTTATTTTTTTCATTAACAGTCCTCCTATTCTTTTTGCAACATTATAACATGATATAAAAAAAAATACATTAAATTTATTAATAAATTTAATCTTTAATAATTTTAGATGTATTTTTAAAATTTATTTTAGCATAATTTTCTAAAAATGACGGGCCATTTTTTTGCAACATTTCTAACGCAAAGGCATCAACATTATTACCTGCTCCTAATGGAATAGTACAATTTAATTGTTGATTCAATTTTTTAATTTCATTTAAAAATATATTTCTTGCTAAAATAGAACCACAAGCAACCCCTATATATTTATTTTCAGCTTTGCATTCAAAAATAATATTTCTTACAATATCATTTGAATATGATTTTAAATAATTATAATATAAATTTTCATCACAAAATTTATCAATAACAATTGGCCCATGATAATTTATTTTTTTAACTAATTGGGCTATTACAAAGTTATGTAAATATGCTTTTATTTTATTCATATTATATTCATTTGTTATTTCATTATATTTTTTATTGGTCAAAATAAAATAAGCATAATTAACTTTAGATTTAATTAAAGGAGCTAATTTTAAAATAGTTTCATCACTTAACATCTTAGAATCTTTAACACCAATTTCTTTTAAATAATTGATATTTTCTTTTTTAACATAACAACAACATACAACAATTGGTGCCAAATAATCACCACAGCCAACTTCATCAGATCCTATATGACTAAAATAATGAGATTCATCTGCTATATTTCCTTGCCATTTTAAATATTCATTTTCAGCATTATTACCTTGAAAATAGACACGACCATTAGAATAAATTATTAAGCTACAATCTGGCATTTTGGCCTTAAATAAAAAATTATTATTGGTATTTTCTTCTTTAAATGACCAATAATAGTTAATAATATTTGTAATTAAAGATTTGTCAGCAATAAATGATTTATTCATATGATAAATATTGATTTAATTCTTCTTTAAATTTATTTAATAAAAATCGTAATGCTTTTCTTGTTTTGCCACGATTAGATGGCGAAAAAATAGAAACATCAATACTTGTAATTCCTGTTGTTGAACCAAGAAAATTAATGGTAACTTCAAAACCAGCTTTTGATGTAAAAATTTCATTAAAAACATCATTATATCTAATTGTTTTATATTTTAAACTTTTTAATATTTCAATGACTCTTTCTGCAAGAATTGTAGGATCCATTTTTACATTAACAGTTCTTAATGTAGAATCAGGATTTAATGGAGAACTTTGAGAATATGTTTCAAAAGCTTCTTTAATTCGTTCAAACATGTTAAATAATATAATTAATATAAATTAATTACTTTCCTTTCAAAAATATTATAACAAATATTTATGAAAAAATCATTGACTATTTTTATTTATCTAATTCTTTCAAACGATAATTAAAATACAAAAATAATAAAAGTGTCAAAATAAATGGTAAAATAAATATAAGTCCACTATAAATCAAATAAGTATACCATGGAAAACTAGTAATATAATTATTATAATTAATAAGATTTATTATATTTAAAATAATAAATAAAACTAACAAAGAAACGTTTATTCCAAATAAAATCCATTTTAAAATAATCAATGTTTTTCTTTTATAATTTAAAGTAATAATAAAACGTATTAAAAAATATATTCCAACAAAAATAATATAATATACTAATTCATAAAGACTACTGCCAGATATCTTTGTATTATCAAAATATAAAAATATTGGAATTATTGCCAATGCAGAACTTATTAATGAATAACTAGGTTTTTTTATTAATAATGGACAAATTAAAGCAATAATTATTATTGTTAATGGTCTAATAAATATAAAATAAACCATAACACTTGTAGGATCATATTTAAAAAGTAATGTTGGAATTAATATTCCAGTTAAAGCATAAATAATAAATAATCCAATAGACAATAATATATTTTGTTGTTTTTTTAAATTTTTTGAATTTTCAAGTGTAATTAAAGTGGCATCTTGTTCATTTATTAATTCATCTAATGAAATATTAAATTGTTTTGAAATTGTTTTTAAACTTTCAATGTTTGGATAACCTTTACCATTTTCCCATTTAGAAATAGCATTCCTTGTTACATATAATTTTTTTGCCATATCATCTTGTGTTAAATTGTTTTTAATTCTTAATTCTTTCAATTTATCTTTAAACATATTAAGTACCTTCTTTCAACTTAAATTATAAAAAATTTCAAGTAAATGTCACGACACTTTTTGTTACATTTAAAAAAATAACGAGTAAATTATCAAAAAAATATTATTGAATATTAAATATTATTTTTGTAAAATATAAGTGCGATGAGACGAAGAAGTACTATTTAAAAGAAATATAGAGAGTTCTTGGTTGGTGGAAAAGAATCTTCTTACTTAGGAAATTAAACGTTGAGCAACAAAAAAAATTAAGAGCATAGGAAACTATGAACTAAGGTGGTACCGCGCTAATAGCGTCCTTAGATTTAGGATGCTTTTTTATTTTAAAGGAGGTCATTATAATGGCATATAATCATTTAGAAATTGAAAAAAAATGGCAAAAATATTGGGAAGAAAATAATACATTTACGACCGATGTAAATGATTTTTCAAAGCCTAAATATTATGTATTGGATATGTTTCCATATCCATCAGGACAAGGATTACATGTTGGTCATCCTGAAGGTTATACCGCAAGCGATATTATAGCTAGAATGAAAAGAATGCAAGGTTATAATGTTTTGCATCCAATGGGATTTGATTCATTTGGTTTACCTGCTGAACAATATGCTATCAAAACTGGACACCATCCTGAAGGATTCACTAATAAAAACATAGAAACATTTACTAAACAATTGAAAATGCTAGGTTTTTCTTTTGATTGGAGTAAACAAATATCTACATGTAGTCCAAAATATTATAAATGGACTCAATGGATTTTTAAAAGATTATATGAAAAAGGCCTTGCAAAGCTTATTGACATGCCTGTTAATTGGTGTGAAGAATTAGGTACAGTCTTAGCAAATGATGAAGTTATTGATGGTAAATCAGAACGTGGTGGATATCCAGTAATTAGAAAAAATATGAAACAATGGGTTTTAGATATACCAGTTTATGCTGAAAGATTATTATCAGGACTTGATAGTATTGATTGGCCTGAATCAACAAAAGAAATCCAAAGAAATTGGATTGGTAAATCAATTGGTGCTCATATTAATTTTAAAGTTGATAATAGTGATGAAACATTTGTTGTTTTTACAACAAGATGTGATACTTTATTTGGAGCAACATATTGTGTGTTAGCCCCTGAACATCCATTAATTAAAAAAATAATGACAAAAGAATGCCAAGATGATGTTTTAAAATATATCGATGAAGCAGCAAAAAAATCAGAACTTGAAAGAACCGAATTAAATAAAGAAAAGACAGGCGTTTTTACTGGTGCATATGCCATTAATCCAGTTAATAATAAAAAAATTCCTATTTGGATTTCAGATTATGTCTTAGCAACATATGGAACAGGTGCTATTATGGCTGTTCCAGCACATGACGATAGAGATTATGCATTTGCTAAAAAATTCAATATTGAAATCATTCCTGTTTTAGAAGGTGGCGATATTTCAAAAGAAGCTTTCACTGGTGATGGTACTCATATTAATTCTGATTTCTTAAATGGTTTAAATAAACAAGATGCCATAAAGAAAATGATTGAATTTTTAGAAAAAAATAATCTTGGAAGCGAAAAAGTTAATTATAAAATGCGTGAATGGGTTTTTGCACGTCAAAGATATTGGGGTGAACCTATTCCAATTGTTTATGTTGATAAAGAAACTTATGCTTTAAATGATGATCAACTACCACTAGTTTTACCAGTTGTAGATGATTATGGACGCAGTCAAGACGGACAATCACCACTTGCTAAAGCAAAAGATTGGGTCAATACAACTTATAATGGTAAACCTGCTATAAGAGAAACTTCAACAATGCCTGGGTCTGCTGGTTCAAGTTGGTATTATATGCGTTATATTGATCCAAATAATGAAAAAATGTTAGCTAATCCAATTTTATTAAAACATTGGTTACCTGTTGATTTATATATTGGTGGTGCTGAACATGCTGTTGGCCATTTATTATATGCTAGATTTTGGAATAAATTTTTATATGATTTGGGCATTTCTCCAGTAGAAGAGCCATTTAAAAAATTATATCACCAAGGAATGATTTTAGGTGAAAATGGTGAAAAAATGTCAAAATCTAAAGGAAATGTTGTAAATCCTGATGATGTTATAAAAGAATATGGTGCCGATGCATTAAGATTATATGAAATGTTTATGGGTCCATTAAAAGATGAAAAACCATGGTCATCTGCTGGACTTCAAGCGTCAAGAAAATTTATTGATCGTGTTTATCGTCTTGTTTGTGGTAAAACAAACATTATTATAACGATAGAAGATACTGACAATTTATTAAAAAGTTATCATAAAACTGTTAAAAAAGTTACAAATGATTTTGAAACTTTGTCATTTAATACTGCAATTGCCCAAATGATGATTTTTGTAAATGATTGCTATAAAGAAAAATATGTTTTTAAAGGTTTAATGGAAGGATTAGTTAAATTACTTTCACCTATTTGCCCACATGTATGTGAAGAGATGTGGCTATATATGGGCCATTATAATACTTTAGCTTATGAATCATGGCCAACATATGATGAAAAATATTGTGTTGACGATACAATTACCATTGGTGTACAAATAAATGGTAAATTAAGAGCAACTATTGAAGTTAATAAAGATACTCCAAGCAATGAATTAGAAAAAATTGCTTTAGAAAATAGTGATATAATTAGACATTTGCAAGGAAAGCAAATAAAAAAAGTAATTGCAATTGTCAATAAAATCGTTAATATTGTTGCAATATAATTTTATTTAGGGGAAGATTTTAATTATGGCTTATATCGAATTAAAAAATGTTAATAAAATCTATAAGTCTGGGGAAGTTGAAGTTAAGGCATTAAATAATACTACGTTTGAAATAGAAAAAGGTGAACTTGTTTGTATTTTAGGACCATCTGGTGCTGGTAAAACAAGTTGTCTAAATATTTTAGGTGGAATGGATAATGCAACAAGTGGTTCAATAAAAGTTGATAATGAAGATATCTTTAATATGAACAATAAACAAGCAATTACTTATCGCCGAAATTCTATTGGTTTTGTTTTCCAATTTTACAATTTGATTCAAAATTTAACAGCTTTAGAAAATGTTGAATTAGCTATACAACTTTGTAAAGATCATTTAGACCCTGTTGATGTTTTAAATAAAGTTGGATTAAGTAATCGTTTGCAAAATTTTCCATCTCAACTGTCAGGTGGCGAACAACAACGTGTTGCAATTGCTAGAGCATTAGCAAAAAATCCTAAATTACTTTTATGTGATGAACCAACAGGAGCACTAGATTATAAAACAGGTAAACAAATTTTAAAATTGTTAGAAGATACTTGTCGAAAAGAAAAAATGACGGTTATTATTATTACTCATAATAGTGCAATAGCTCCGATTGCTGATAGAATTATTAAATTTAAAAATGGTTGCGTTGAAGATGTTATTTTAAATAAACAACCTAAATCAATTGATGATATCGAATGGTAAAACACTATGAAAAATCAATTGATAAATAACAATTTAAGAAATATTAAAAAAAATTTACCTAGATTTTTCTCATTATTAATAATGGGATTTTTAGGTGTTTTTGTTTTTGCTGGTTTAAAAGCAACTGCACCTGACATGTTAAAAACTTTAGATACATATTTAAAAAATGGAAATGTATATGATATTAAACTTGTTTCATCAGGTGGTTTAACAGATTATGATATTAGTTCAATTCAAGAAATTGATGAAACAAAAGATATTGAAGGAAGTTACTCAATCGATACAATTTTACAAATTAATGATGCTGTATATGTTATAAATATTAATTCATTACCTAACAAAATAAATACATTGAACATCATTTCTGGTAGACTTCCAAATAATAAAAATGAAATAGTGATTGAACCAAATTTTTTAAAAGATTTTTCATTTAAACTAAACGATACAATTAGTTTTAACAATAATTCTTTAAATAGTGAAACATTTACAATTGTTGGAACAATTGATAGTCCTTTATTTTTTAATAATGTTTCCTTAGGTCAAGAAAGAGGCACATCATCCATTGGTAGTGGAAAGATAAATTATTATAGTTATATTTTAAAAGATAATTTTAAACTTGATTATTATAATTCTATTTATGTAACCATTAATGATGCTAATAATTATCAAACAGGAAGCAATCAATATAAGCAAATTGTTGACAATTATATTGATAAAATAAATGAAATGAAAAATGATTTACAGCAACATAGATATCAAGAAATTTATGATATTTATAATAATGAAATTTTAAAAAATGAAGAAGAACTTAATAAAACCAAAAACATATTAGAAGAATCTAATAATGAATTAATTGCTGCAAAAAAATCATTAGATGATGGAAAAAATAAAATTGAAGAAAACATAAATAGTATTAATGAAACTGTGACTTTACTTTCTCAAGAAGAATTAAATTTAACATTTGATAACGTTGATGAAAAAATTTCTGGAATTAAACAACTAATTTCAGATGATGATCCAAGAAAAAATTTGTTAGAAGCTTTATTAAATTTATATTTAGTTCCTTTACAAGAAAGCATTAATGAATACAACGAAAATTTAGCAATTTATAATGAAAATCAAAAAAATTATAATAAGGCTTATAATAGTTATTTAGAAGCTCAAGAAGAAATAAATATTGCAAAAAATGAATTAAAAAATTTACCAGAAATAACTTTATTTGTCTTTGATTTAACAAATAATGCTACATATTCTGATTATCTTGATGATAGTAATAGTATTAAAAATCTTGCACTTATTTTTCCAATTGTATTTTATGCAGTTGCTATTTTAGTTAGTTTAATTTCAATGAATAGAATGGTTGAAAATGATCGTGGAGAAATTGGTACATTAAAATCACTTGGTTTTTCAAATTTTAGTATTTTAAAGAAATATTTATTATTTGCATTTTTAGCAACTTCAATTGGTGGAATATTGGGCAATTTTTTAGGTGTTATAATTATTCCAAAACTTATATTCTCAATATATACGATTTTATTTGAATTACCACCATTAATAATTGAATATAATTTTATCAATTTTATTTTAGGTTTATTAATTGCATTAATTTGTATTTTGGGTTCTACTTTTTATACGACATATGAAGTTTTAAAAGAACGACCAGCTGATTTATTAAGGCCTAAGGCTCCTATAGCTGGAAAAAGGGTTTTACTTGAAAAAATTCCATTTATCTGGAATCATTTAAATTTTTCAAAAAAAATAACAATTAGGAATTTATTTAGATATTATAAAAGAGGTTTAATCACTATCTTTAGTATTGCTGGATGTACTGCTTTACTTCTTTGTGGTTTTGCAATTAGAGATTCAATTGTTGATATTCCTACAAAACAATTTGGTGAAGTATTTAACTTTGATGCAACATTACAAGTTAACAATTTTGAAATTGAAGATGAAGAATTTTTAAAACAAAACGTGCAAATAATTGATTATGTCAAAGTTGATTCTATAATGGTTAATGTTGATAATTATGATGTTACACTAATAGTTTTTGAAAATAATGAAAGTTTAAATAAAGTAATAAATTTAGTTGATTATCAAACTAAAGAATCATTATCTTTAAGCCAAGGAAATGTCATAATTAGTGAAAAGTTGGCCAGTTTAACAAAACTAAAAGTTGGTGATGAAATTAAAATCATTGATGGAGATAACCAAATTCAAAATTATAATATTTCTGGTATTGCAAAAAATTATATTAATCACTATATTTTCATAGATGAACAAACTTATAGTTTATATAATAAAGAAATAATTACAAATACAATATATTTAAAAACCAAATCTTTAAATGATAGTGAAAAGAACATATTAACTAGTATTCTTTTACAAAATGATAGTGTGCTTAATGTAAAATATATGGAACAATTTAAAGAAACTGTGGCAAATATGTTAAAGTCATTAGACAAAGTTGTGTTTATATTAATTGTTTTATCAGCATTATTAGCATTAGTTGTATTATATAATTTATCAAATATAAATATTAATGAAAGAAAAAGAGAAATTTCTACATTAAAAGTTTTAGGTTTTTATAATAAAGAAGTTGATTCATATATAACAAAAGAAACCATCATTTTAACAATATTAGGAATTATTATTGGTTTAGTTTTAGGATATTTTTTATCAATGAGTGTTATAACTACTATTGAAATTGAAAGAGCTAGATTTATTAAAAATATACATTTTATTAGTTATATTTATTCTATTTTAATTGCCTTATTGTTTACTTTTATTGTCAATTTTGTAACTCATTTTATATTAAAGAAAATTAATATGATAGATAGTTTAAAAAGTGTTGAATAAAATAAAAGCATTCACTTACCAAAATTAATGTAGTTGAATGCTTTTTTATAGTTTGATTCTATTAATTGAAATACGATTATAATCATTACATACAAATTCTTGACTATGTTTATTGTCACGATAGATAATTTCTGAAACTTCAAGATTATATTTGTTTAATAAACGTTCCAAATATTTATCTGCTTGTTCTCTATCAATAAAGTTTTTATGTAACAATTCTTCATTATTTATAATAGCATCTAATTTATAAATTTTCATTTTACATTTCTCCTTCCTTTTTTTACTAATAACATTTTATACATTAAAAATTAATAAAAAAAATTGAAAACGATTTCATTTTTTTTGAAAGTGCTTTCAACTTTTATTAATATACAAAATTATAAAATATGATGATAAATTATTTAGTTAAACTAATTTGATTATCAAGTTTAAATTCTATAATAGTTTCATAAAATTCTTTAATTGCCTTAACCATATAATCACTGTCTAAAGTACCTGCAGTTTCCATTGCAGAATGCATTGCAAGTTGCGCAAGTCCAATATCTACCATCGGAATTGAAACATGTCTTAAAGATAAATTACCTAAAGTAGAGCCACCAACAACACCACTTCTATTAGTAAATATTTGTGTTGGTACATCAACTTTTTTACATATGTTTGCAAATATAATTCCTGTTAGTGAATCAGATGTATAAGATTGTGAAGCATTATATTTAATGACAATGCCTTTATTCATATATGTTTTATTTTGTTGATCAGTTAACTCTGGATGATTTGGCATTACTGCATGAGCATTATCAGATGAAATCATAAAAGAATTGCCAAGTGCAGTCAAATGATTTGCTAAATCAATTTTTAAAGCTAAAGATATTTTTATTAAAGTATTATTCAAAAAATCAGAATTAGCTCCTTGTCTTGTTGATGAACCAACTTCTTCATTATCAAAACAACAATAAACTGAAACATTATGTTTATTTTCACTTTTAATAAAACCAAGTAAAGTAGTATAGGCACATTGCAAATCATCAAGTCTTGGAGATGATAAAAATTCATCATCATTGCCCCAAAAATAACCTTCTTGGCGATTGTAAACATATAAATCATGACTTAAAATGTTTTCTTCTAAAATATCATATTCTTTAGATAAAATATTATTTAAAGAAATATTATTAGATGACATTGTTGGAAACATATCACAAGCTAAATCATATTTAGCATTTTCATTAGCATTACGATTAAAATGAATAGGAACAGATGGAATTGATAACATATTTTTATCAAAATTTACTAATTTGCTAACAATATTTTCATTTTCTTTGACCATTATTCTTCCAGCAATTGATAATGGTCTATCAAACCATGTCGATCTTAACATTCCACCATAACCTTCAATATTTAATTTATTATATCCATCACTATTTAAAGTAGAAATTGGTTTAATTTTTAAACATGGACTATCTGAATGTGATGCAACAATATTAAAACTATATTTATCTAATAATTCACCTATTTTAAAGGCAATAATTGATGAATCGTTACGAATAACATAATATTTTCCTGTTCTTTGAATTTTAAAATTTATATTTTCAAATAATTGAACAAAACCTTCTCTTTTTAAAATTTTAACAATTGAGGCAACACTATGAAAACTTGTTGGAGAATTCTTAATAAATGTTAAAAGATTTTTACTTGTAGAATTAATCATTTTAGTTTGCCTCATTAAGAAGATTTTCAAGTTCGTTAACTAATTCATCCATTCGATGAACAACTGCCATATATGTATCTTTAGAAGTCAAATCAATTCCCGCTTCTTGAGTTTGTATAATTGGATATTTACTACCACCTGATTTTAAAAGATTTATATAATTTTCAAAAGCATTAGGCTTTTTATTTTTAACATTTTCATATAATGCAAAGCTTGCAGCAAAACTTGTAGCATATTGATAAACATAAAATGGGGTATGGAATAAATGTGGAATGTATGCCCAAACATATTGCTTAACTTTTTCTTTTTTAATATTTAATCCATAATATTGTTTGTATAATTTAATCATTATATTTGATAAAACTTCATGATTAATTGGTTCATCTTTTTCAACGAGTTTAGATACTTCATATTCATAATGAGCAAACAAAGTTTGACGATAAAACGTTGACATAATTTCATCAATTTGTTTTTGTAAAAGCATTATTTTTTCATTGGAACTTAAAGATGATGATGTTAATAAATAATCAAGTAACATATGTTCATTAAATGTTGAAGCAATTTCTGCAACAAAAATAGTGTAATTTTGTAAATTTGCAGGTTGATTTTCCATAGCATATAATGAATGAATAGAATGACCAGATTCATGAGCAACAGTAAATACATCATCTAAAGTATTTGCATAATTTAATAAAATAAAAGGATGTAAATCAGCTTGTGATGATGAATATGCTCCTGTTCTTTTGCCTTCAGTTTCATAAACATCTACAAAACCATCTTTTAAAACTTCATGAGCTTTTTCTTGAAAATCATTTGGAGTATTAGCAATAGATGCATAAAATATGTTTTTAGCGTCATCATATGAATATTTTTTATCAGAATGCGCAAGTTGTAAAAAACGATCATAAGAATAATGATTTTTTAAATGTAAATATTTAGTTCTTAACTTAATATATTTTTTTAATGATTTATTATTATGGCTTGCAACATCAAGTAAAGTTGTATAAAGTTTCACTGGAATATTATTTTTAAACAAATGAGATTCTAAAATAGAACTAAAATTACGAGCTTTACTATTAGCTAAATCCATTTGATAAGACAATTGATAAATTTTGGCAAAAGTATTTTTATTTTCATCATAATAATCAAAAATTGCTCTAAAAATTTTCTTACGATCTTTTTCGTTTTGACTATCGCAAATTAAAGAACGCCAATTCCCTTGAGTTACTAAAACTTTTTGCTTATTTGATAATGTTATCATTTTATCTTTATGATCACTTGTAGCTAATGAATCATAAAGATCACTACCTGCCTCACTACATGCTGAAAAATAAGAAAGTATTTTTTCTTTTGAAGCATCTAAAACATGTTCATTCATATGAAATAATTTTTCCATTGAAAATTTATGCGAAGCAATACATGGATTATTATCAATCATTTTCATAACATTTTTTTGACCAATTGCTAAAATTTCTGGTGACTCAAATGATGTTGCTTGAATTAAATTATTTAAAAACATATATACTTTTTGTAAATTTGCTGCAGCTGCAACATCTTTTTTATTTAAATCACTTTTTAAATGAGCATATTGAAAAACTAATCCTAGTTTTTTATCTATTTCATCAGATAAAAGCATATATTCAACAAAACTTTTTTCTTCAGATAATTTATTTTGATATGATTTTACTTTATCAATGTAAGGATTTAATTCATTTAAAGCCTTTACAAAATCTTCTTCATTTTTAAAAAAATAAGTTAAATTCCATTTCATAATTTCTTATTAATAACTAAATTGTACTTTTAATTATTATCCTTTCATTTTTTTATAAAATGTTGTTAGTACAAAACAACAAAGACATTTTAAAAATATAAATTCATTATACACTATTTATTAAATAGTTAACTATTTATTTTTTTAAAATTATTGAATTAGCAATAAATTTAAATTTATTATTTTGATATTTAATTATAAAAAAAGAATAAAAGACATTTTTTTTGAGAAAATAATAATGGGATAATAGAAAGGAAATTATATGAGCCGTAAGTCTATTCATGTTACTTATCGTAAAAGTGATGGTCAATGGCATGTCTGTAATGGTTTAAATGGTACTTCATCTGGTAAATATCAAACACAAAAAGAAGCTATTTCAGCTGGAAGAAAATTAGCAATGGAAGCATCAGCTGAATTTTGTGTTCATGGAAAAGATGGAAAAATTAGATTATCAACATCATATGGAAACGATCCAAGTGATTCAATGAAGTATAAACGTAGCAAGACTGTAACTACTAAAAGACCTTCAAGAAGAAATTCAAGATCAGGTAATTAACCTTAGGAAACTGTAATTAATTTTACAGTTTTTTTAGACTCTTTAGAGTCTCTTACAAATTTTTAGAATTTTTAAATTTTTTTTTAATAATAATTTTGAGAGGAAGTGATATGATGCCTACAAAAAAAAGTCAGCATTATATAAGTGCTACAAATAATTCAAAGCATTCAATTAAATATTTACAAAACAAGGTAATGGAATATTTCATAAAATATAACCGTTGCCAAATTGAAATTCAATATTATGATTCAATTATTAAAAACTGTTCAAAAAACATAACATCAAAAGATGATTTGATTCAATATGTTAACTATATTGATGAAATAATAAATCATCTAAGTGAGGATGCACAAGAAATTTTTAAAAATGAATTTGTTGTAAGCAATAATAATTCTTGGTGGGAAAGAAAATATAATCGTTCAAAATATTTTAAAGTCAAAAAAAATGCTTTAAGTGAGTTCTTATTATATGCATCCTAATTTAAAAATGTTATTAATGAGTTCAATAATGCCATTTTCTATAAGCACTCGTGCATCAGTGGTGCAAGATTTAGATCCTATATCTATTAGTGGCTTTGTAGAAATGCCAAATTTAAATCATGCAATTCCACTTAATTTAAATATGGTCGATGGACATCCCTTTGCATATATTGATGTTGTTGTTAAAGTAAATGGTAAAATTGAAATAAACGAAGAAATTATTACAAAATATTTATCTACCAAAAATTATTCTATTTCAGGTTTTAAAAATCCAAATGAATCTAAACAAATTGAAATTAGTGTTTCTTATACTAAAACAAATGTTACTCCTTCAGTTTGTAAATTTAATTTTTATGCACCAAGATGTGGTGAAATCTTAATTGAAAATGTAGGAAGAAGAGAATATGTTGAACAAAATCCTATTAGAATTGATTTTTCAATGAAGGGGAGTTCAAATAATATTGTAAATACTAATGAATCTGCTCAATTTATTGGAACTAGTGGCATTACTTGTCAAAATACTAGATATGTATTTTTTGATTGGTTTAATTTTTATATTAAAAATAGCAAAACTGATATTAAAGAATGTGAGGCTAGATTATATACCAAAGTTGATAACTCTGATTTAATTTATAATGGTGAATATGTTTCTTTTTCATTACCAGTTTGGCAATTTTCTGAAGGAAAATATCAAGTTTATGATTTAGGCAGTTTTTATATAAATAATAAAACTGGTGGTGTACAAATAAACTATACTGATGATTGTGATACTGAATTGTTAAAATTTTTCATGCCTTTTTCATATGGTACTGATACAACGTTATTCGGAGAATTAGTTTATCATAATGTTGGGAAAAACATGAACACATATATTTATAGATTTATTATTAAAATATATGATACTGTTAGCAAAAACAGTGGTATATATGGTAGCTTTTTACAATTTGAATATCGAGAATTTGATGACTATTTGGATGTAGATTATGAATAATTGCTTTTCAATTATGTTAGCAAGTATTATATCTATTCAAACATTTGCCAACATAGTTATTTCAAATAAAATTGATGCAACACTAAATCTAATTAATGAAGAAATGGTGGCGGCATCTATAACTGAAAAAAGTAAATTAGAAGCATACCATTATAATGATCCATCAGAACTTGCAATTGATCAAAAAATGTTAATGAAATTAGTTTCAACAACCATTGAAAAAAATTTATCATTTTTAGATTATGAAGCAAATTATTATTTTTATCACAATAAAATAAAAAGACAATGTCCAATTGATACAGAAAACTATATTTGTAATAGTGTTCAAATGCAAATAATAATTTTTTATCAAAATAAATCATATGAGGAAAATTTAAGATATGAGCCTACTAAAATCTACTAAAAAAAAGAAAATTGAAAAAAAAGAAAATACTATAATTCAGGAAAATTCAGAAGAATGTATAAATTTAGTTGAAAATTCATTTTTAAAAGGTGTATTTAATGATACTACTACAGATGTATCATACAATGGAGAAGCTTTATTTGCTCAAGATAATGATATAGGAAGATATCCATTAAATATTAAAGTTAGTAATGATGATGTAATGGAATTTATTAAAAAAATAGCTAACTACATGCTACAACCATTTTCTACAAAAAGTCCATCACTTGATGTATCATTTGGAGATTATCGCTTAAATGCACTTCATCCATCATTTGCTAGAAATAATAATAAAAAAGTTGTGACTTTTTCATTAAGAAGAATTACTGCCACATTAAAAATAAAAGAAAATGATCCATGTTTATGTCCATTAGTTGTTCACAATTTTTTAAAATGTCTAATGTTAAGTTATCAAAGCATTCTTATTTCAGGGCAAACAGGAGCTGGTAAAACTGAATTTCAAAAATATTTAATTTCTTTAATGAATAAAAAAGATCGAATAATAATCATTGAAGAAAGTTACGAAACACATATTAAGGAAATATATCCTGAAATGGATATCACAAGTTGGATTACAAATAATCATATAGAAGAATTATCAAATTTAATAAAAATAGCATTACGAAATAATCCCGATTGGTTGATAGTAGCAGAGACACGAGGTATTGAAGCCTACGATATGATTCAAGCTGCAATGACTGGACATAGTGCTATTACAACAATACATAGCGAATCCGCTAAATTTTCATTAGATAGAATTTCAAGTATGTGTAAAAAAAGCATTGATTTTGATGAGCAGTTAATGTTATCAAATATTGCTAAACATATAAAAATAGGTATTCATTTAGAAAAGATTTTTGATCAAGATAGAAATAAATATATTCGCCGAATTTCTGAAATCGTTGAATATATTCCAATGGTTAAAGGCTATAAAACTAATGTTTTATTTCAAATTGTTAAAAATGATAAATTAAAAGAAAAATACGTTTATAAAATAATAAGCAAGGATTTAAAAAAGGTATTTATTAAAAATAATATATCATTAAATAATATTACTAAATTTATTAAAGAGGATCGCAAAAGTGAAGATTAAAAAATTTAAAAATTTGTTATATTTTATTATATTTTTATTTGTAGCAACATTTACTGTATGGTATGCAACAAATTCCCTACTTTTATCTTTAGCATTTGATATTTTAATTTTAATTGGAATGATTAGAATAAAAAAATTAAATACTAAAAAGAATAAATTAATTCACAATATAGATGCAGCATATAATTTTGTAAATCTAATGAACATTCAAATGCTATCTACAACAAGTGTTTATGAGGCTTACAAAAGTATAGAAAATTATATTGATGCTGATTTTGCAAATATTGATAGTGATGATATTCATGAGCAATTAAATGAAGTAGCTAATAATTATAATTTAAATTCATTTAAAATGTATGTTCACACTCTACAAATTTATGAAAATGAAGGCGGAAATTTTAAAAAAATGCAGGAAATTCCAACTTCATTATGTCAAAAATGTAAAATTTATTATCACAAATTAGAAAAAAATAAATTTTCAAAGCTCATAGAAATATCTACATTATTTATTTTATGGATATTGATAATTTATATTTTAAGAATATCAATTCCAGATTATTATGAAAAAATGATGGAAAATGTTCTAACACAAATTGGAATGTTTGCCATTATTGCCACAGGCGGTTTCTTATATTACCAAGCTGTAAAAGAATATTTAATCAATGAAATAAGAGGTTTATAAAAATGTTTGACAAGTATAAAGAAATGTGTAAAAAATTAAAAATCAATTTCAAAAAAGATTTCTCTCTAACCCTATCAATTTTTCTAATAATGATAATTGCTAGTATAACGTTATTTTTCTTCTATTCATATATAACTTTATGTCTAGGCATTATGTGCTCTTTTCTATATTTATTTACACATTTTGAAAATCTAAAAGCATCTTTAAAACAACTTACCAATGCCAAAGAAATCGCCTTTAATGGTTTTTATAGATATGTTGTAACTTTATTAACAAATGGAAATGTATTATATTCTGCCTTGCAGATGTCTACAGAATATGTTGATAATGTTCTAGTTGATGATGTAAATGAATTAATTGCCGATATTGAAAATGATACTTCAATTGAACCATTCTTTAAATTTATGAGTAATTTCAATGATGAATCAATAAAACAAATGATTTTACTTTTATATAAAACACAAGAAGTAGGAATTATTAATGATGTATTAGATAGTATTAATGAAAGCATGATTAACTTACAAGATAATTCCATTTCAAATTATATTTCCAAAGAAGAAAAAAATATTGAAAGGTTTTATATGGTACCTATTCTTTTATCAGCATTAGTAATGGTTTTTATTTCACTTTATATCTTTTCATTAATAGGAGAAGGAATTTATGTCTAATAATTTTGGATTAATGTTATCAATGATTTTTCTTAGTCTATTTATTGTCTTATCTGGTGAAATTATATCCTATCAACAAACATCAGCAATTGCAATGTCTAAAACTAGTATTATTGCTTCATTTATAGAAAGAAATGGATATAATGAAATAACAATAAATAATTTAGAAGTTACAAAATATTTTGATCGCTTTGAAATGAACATAGATAGAAATGTAGAGACTGGTATTGCAAATTATTGTTTAACAACATATAAACAATACAATGCAATTTCCAAAGTATATTCTTTTTTTAGCGGTGAAATAACATGTGAATTAGTCATATGTAGAAAGGAGTATTATGTCTGAGTTTAAAGCACAAATTTTAGGTATTTTAATTGTTGTTGCAGTTTTTGGTGTTTTAATGGTTTCTTATAAAAAACTAACAGAAAACACTATTTCTGATGTAACACAAAAAGTCTCAGAAGTTGTTAATTCTACTAATTAAAATAATAATAAAATACTGACCTCTCATATAATTTATGGGAGGTTTTTTATGATTAAAAAAGTTATTAAATTTTTAAATTTGATTTTAATTATTATTGCCATAATAATTTCATATTTAATGTTTACCAATAAAGAAGAAAATTTTAAAAAATTACACAATTTGTTTAATGTTATAACTAATTATTTAAACCTTGGTTATAAAGAAAAAAGTGTTTCAAGTAGTATTAAATTTATTAATATTGAAAACGATAATTATTTTAATTATGATTACCAAGTATATGCACCATCTAATGGTACCATTTTAGATTGTAATGATAATTCCATTATCGTTAAATGTGAAAATGGTTATTTAGCAATTTTTGAAAATTTAATTAATGTAAATGTTAGTAAATTTGATGTTGTTTATAAAAATGATAGATTAGCTAATTTTATAGAAACATTTACTTTTTATTATTTTTTAAATGGTGAAAAATATACCTATGAAGAAATTATATAAATTACTTAATGTTTTCAATATAAAGTTATCAACTATTCTTATCATTATTTTTTCTATTTTATTTGGGAATTTTAAGCAAATGCTTTGGTTATTTATTATTGCTTTAATACATGAATGTTTTCATTTATTGGCATGTTTATTACTAAAAATAAAAATAGAAAAACTAACATTATTACCATTTGGAGCATATTTAAAAGTAAACGATGTAGAAAATATTAGTTTTATAAAACAAATAATAATTTATATTGCTGGCCCATTATCAATGTTTTTTAATTTAATTTGGATAAATTTATTTTATAAATATCATTTTCTAAATGAAATAAATTTCACATTTTTAAAACAAATTAATTTTAATATGTTTATTGTAAATATATTACCTATATATCCATTAGATGGTTATATGATAATAAGAGCGATAATTGGTTTTTTTAAACCATATAAAAAGACTTTAAAACTATCATATATTATTTCAATAATTACTTTTTTATTTTTTGTTTTATATAATTTTATTTCATTTCAGCCAATGTTAACTATTTTTCTTTTAATAGAACAAATAAAAGCAATTTTAAAATATAAAGATATATACAAAAAATTTCTAATTAATAAAAGTAAATTTAAAAAGCAAAAGAAATTTAAAATAATTCCAGATTATTTAATGTTTAAAGACACAAACAATTATAAAATTGAAAATGAAAAAATTTTAAACGATTCAGATATTGCCATTAAAGAACTAAAAAACTATGTAAAATAATTGTCTAAGTTTTGTTATTTTGTTATAATCATTTTAGGAGGACAAATTTAAAAATGAACATTTTGTTTTTTATACTACCAAAGGAGAAAACACATTTTATTTATGATTATTTTTCATTAAGACAAGCCATTGAGAAAATGGAAAATAGTGGTTTTACTTCTATCCCAATTATTAATAAAAATGGTGAATATATTAAAACCATAACTGAAGGAGATATTTTAAGATATGTAAAAAACAAAGAAAATCTTTCACTTAAAAATTCTGAAAAAGTTGTAATTAGTAGCATTGAAATTAAAAGAGAAGTTAAAAGTATCAAAATTTATTCAAATATAGAAGATTTATTAGAAATTGCCTTAGATCAAAACTTTGTTCCTGTTGTTGATGATATGAATCATTTTATTGGAATTGTTACTAGAAAAAATATTATTTCATATTTTATGAAACAAAATAATTTAGTTGGAAATAAATAAAATGGAAACAAAAAATTTTATAAATAAACAAAATCAAATTATATATTATGAATCTTGGGAAATTACTAATCCAATTTGTAATGTAGTTATATCACATGGTATGGCAGAACATCCTAAAAGATATGATGATTTTGCACTTTATTTAAATAAAAAGCAAATCAATGTATTTGCAATATATCATATTGGACATGGTCCATATACAAAAATATTAGGACATATGGACATTGGTGACTTTAATAAATGTGTTGATAATTTAAATGAATTAATTTCTATAATTAATTTAAATAATTTACCTACTTTTTTACTTGGTCATTCAATGGGCTCATTTATTTCACAAATTTATGTTTGCCATTATAATAACATCAAAGGTTTAATATTATCATGTTCTACAAAAGCTTCATTTATTACAAAAGTTGGTGCTCTATTAACAAAAATAATTAAAACATTTTCTAAAGATTTAACTAAAAAAAGTCCAAAATTAGATAAACTAATTTTTGGGAACTATAACAAAAAAATAATTAATCCACAAAATAAATTTGCTTGGTTAACTAAAGATAATGATATTGTTTTAAAATATATAAATGATCCATTATGTGGTTTTATTTGTAGTAAAGGTTTTTATTATAACTTAACTAATGGTTGTGTTATTATGGGACAAAAAAAATATATTAAGAATATAGATAAAAATTTACCAATTTTTATTCATTCTGGTCTTGATGATCCTGTATCAAATTATGGAAAAGGTGTTAAAAAATTATATCAACAATATCAAAAATTACAAATAAAAAATATTTCATTAAAATTATATGATGGTGATCGCCATGAAATTTATAATGAAACAAATAAAAATGAAGTATATGACAACACATTAAAATTTATTTTAAATAATTTATAATTTTAAAAAGATCTTTTGATCTTTTTTTAATTATTTTCTAAAAGCATTAAAATACCTGCAATCTGACTAACAAAAATTAATGTACAAATTTTAAACCCTAATGAAACAGGAGTTCCATTTTTAGAAGCATTAAAATAAGTAACAGTCATAGGAATAGTCCAAATTAGTGGAATTAAAAGAGTACCACTAGCAATACATCCAATAATCAAAAAAACTTTAATAATTGTAGATAAACCTTTATCTGTTTGTACATTACTATTTTGGTTATAATTTGAGTTAACATTTGTATAATTTAGAATTTTAGCCCCACAATTAGTACAAAATTTATCGTTTTCGTTTAATTTTTGGCCACAATTTGTACAATACATTTGCATAAATTAATGCCTCCTTTTTTCTTATATAGTATATCATTATTTTTTATATATTCCAATAAAACATACTAAATAGATTTTCTTGCAAAAATTACATTTGTTTTATATTATATATTTTAGGTGAATAAAATGAAGAATAACAAAGAAAATATTTATATTAATAAAACTAAACTTTATTGTAAAAACATTTATAAAGACAATGACATTGCCCATGATTATTCACATATTTTAAGAGTATATAACACTTCATTAGAAATTGCTAAAAATTATAAATGTGATTTATTTTTAATAAAAATGTTAGCTTTACTTCATGATATTGATGATGATAAATTAATATCAAAACAAAAAGAAAAACAAAATATTAAAGATTTTTTAGAAAGCATCAACGTTCCTAAAGATATTATAGAAAATATTATATTTATTTTGCCATTTATGTCATTTAGAAAATATAAAAAATTAAATAATAATTTCCCAATTGAGGGAAAAATTGTCATAGATGCTGATAGGCTTGATGCTATTGGTGCAATTGGGATTGCTAGAGTTTTTTCATATAGCAGTTATATTAAAAGACCATTTTATAGTGATGATGAAAATATTCCAACAGCTATTAAGCACTTTGATGAAAAATTATTGATAATACATAATTATCTATATACCAAAGAGGCCAAGATCATTGCCAAAAAACGCCATAAATTTATTAAAGATTTTTATGTTGAATTTTTAAAAGAAGTAGGAATTAATAATGGAAATTAAAACAATAAAAGAGCCAGTCACAAAACAAATAATTATTGAAAAAAGTAAGTTTATTACTTATCTTTTACCATGTAATAGTAAAGATGAAGTTTTAAAATTACTTTCATCTTTAAAAGAAAAACATTTAGATGCAAATCATATTTGTTATGGTTATATTATCAATGAAGATGGAACAATTTATTATAAATCAAGTGATGACAAAGAACCAGCAAATACAGCTGGTATGCCAATATTAAATGTTTTAAGAAAAAGCAATCTTAATAATATTTTATGTGCTGTTGTAAGATATTTTGGTGGCATAAAATTAGGAGCTGGTGGACTAACAAGAGCATATAGTAATAGTGCTAGTAATGCCATTAATTTTGCAAATATTGTTACATTAAAAACTGCTTTTACTTATGATTTGATTTTTGATTATAATCTAACAAAAGATGTTGATAAATTAATTGAACAAAATAACATTAAAATATTAAAAAAAGATTATAATGAACAAGTAACATATACGATATTATTTTTTGATGAAAATAAATTCCTTTTAATTCAAAATAAATATTCTTATTTACCAATTACATTTAATAAGAAAGAAAAAATCTTAACTTCTATAGATAATGATGCATAAAAAAATTATGCATTTATTTTTTATTTAAGTTTATATAATAACTGACATTTACTCTTTTAGTTAAAAGATTTTTTTATATTATATAAAAAACATATTGTTTTTTGGCCAAAAAAATGTTATTGTTATTTCGATTTCGGCTTTGTTAATAAACAAAGAAGAAAAAATATTGGTGGAGGAAAAATTATGTCAACAAAAGCTTATTATCCAATCGATGAAATTGGAAAAGGCAAACCAGGATTTGCCAAAACTCGTTCAATCATTGAAGCCGCATTTTATGGCAACAATGTAGTTAAAATTACTTCTTTAAAGGAAGCATACAATCTTGCAAAAAATTCTCCAGGAACTATCGTAACAGATATGAAAGTTTATAATCCTGAAGCAATTGGACTTGATAATGACGCAAGAGTATTATTATTTAATGATGGTTCAATTACTGGACGTTATGCTGCTGCAAGAAGAATTCAAGGTAAACCAGGAGTAAATGCTGAAAAATTAGATAAAATTTTAATGGATGCTGTTTATGATACACGTTATAAAAAAATGTATCATGCTGAAGCATATATAGGTCTTGATAAAGAATTTATGGTTAAAGCACATCTTCTAATACCAGAAGGTGAAGAAAACATTTTATACAATTGGTTATTAAATTTCCAATATATTAATGATTCATATTTAACAATGTATAAAGATTCAAAGCCAATTGGAAATGAACCAGATATTTATATTTTCTCAGATCCTCAATGGAAAGGCACTGATCAAACTGATGTTTGTGAAGGTAAATGTTTAGCATATTTTTCAACTGAAACAAACTGTGCTGCTATTTTAGGTATGAGATATTTTGGTGAACATAAAAAAGGAACATTAACAATTGCTTGGGCTATTGCTAATAGAAATGGTTATGCATCTTGTCATGGTGGACAAAAAGAATATACATTAAAAGATGGTACAAATAGAAAATTTGTTGCCTCTGTATATGGCTTATCTGGCAGTGGTAAATCAACAATTACTCATGCTAAACATAATGGCAAATATGATGTTTTAGTATTACATGATGATGCATTTATTATTAATACTGACACTTGTGCATCTATAGCTCTTGAACCTTCATATTTTGATAAAACTGCTGATTATCCAACTGGTTGTAAAGATAATAAATATCTTATTACAGTTCAAAATTGTTCAGCTACATTAGATGAAAATGGCCATGTTGTTTTGGTTACAGAAGATATCAGAAATGGAAATGGTCGTGCTATTAAATCAAAACTTTGGTCACCAAATAGAGTTGATAAATTAGAATCTCCAGTAAATGCAATCTTTTGGATTATGAAAGATCCAACATTACCACCAATTGTAAAACTAAACGGACCTTCACTTGCAGCTGTAATGGGTGCTACACTTGCCACAAAACGTTCAAGTGCTGAAAGACTTGCTCCAGGAGTAGATCCAAATGCATTAGTCGTTGAACCATATGCAAATCCATTTAGAACATATCCTTTAGCAAATGATTATGTAAAATTTAAAAAATTATTTGAAGAGAAAAAAGTTGATTGTTACATTATTAACACAGGCGACTTTATGGGTAAAAAAGTTCAAAAAGAAGATACTTTAGGTGTTATTGAAGCTGTTGTTGATGGCACTGCAAAATTCGAAAAATGGGGTCCATTTAGTGATATTGAAATATTTAATTGGGAAGGCTTTGTACCAAATTTAAAAGATGATGCATATCTTACTCAATTAAAGGCACGTATGCAAGATCGTTATAATTTTGTTGAATCAAAAATTACAGCTGATGGTGGTTATGATAAACTACCTGATGATGCTTTAAAAGCACTAGATAAAGTAATTAAAGAATTAAATAAATAATTACATTATCATTATAGGTTTAATATATGGGTATAAAAATAGTAGATACAGTGTTTCGTGATGGACCACAATCATTAATTGCTACTAGGATGACTACTGATGAAATCCTTTCATGTGCTTCCATACTTGATAAAGCTGGTTATCATGCTTTAGAAGTATGGGGTGGAGCTACATTTGATTCTTGTATTAGTTTTTTAAATGAAGATCCATGGGAGAGATTAAGAGCCATTAGAAAAGCATGTCCAAATACGAAATTACAAATGTTATTTAGAGGACAAAACATTTTAGGATATCGTCATTATTCTGATGATATTGTAGAAAAATTTGTTCAAAAATCTTTAGAAAATGGCATCGATATTATTCGTGTTTTTGATGCATTAAATGATATTAGAAATTTAAAAAGTGCAGTAACTGCTACAAAAAAATATCATGGTCATTGCCAAATAGCTTTAAGTTATACAACAAGTCCTGTTCATACAGTTGAATATTATGTAAAACTTGCACAAGAAGTTGAAAAAATGGGTGCTGATTCGTTATGTATCAAAGATATGGCTGGAGTATTATTACCAGATGATGCTTATAAATTAATTAAACAATTAAAAGCCAATACAAAATTACCAATTGAATTACATTCACATTGTACTGGTGGTATTTGCGAAATGACTTATCAAAAGGCCATTGAAGCAGGCGTAGATATTATAGATACAGCTTTATCACCATTTGCAAATGGTACTAGTCAACCTGCTACAGAAGCTTTTAATTATGCTTTGAAAAACACAAAATACGATCCTAAATTGAATCAAGATTGTTTAAATCAAGCAGCTGAAATTTTAACAAAAATTAAAGATAAATATTTAGCTAATGGAATTTTAAATCCTAAAGCGTTATCTTCAAATCCTAATATTTTAAAATATCAAGTACCTGGTGGCATGTTATCAAATTTAATGAATCAACTTGCCAAACAAGGTGCAATGGATAAATATGAAGAAGTTTTAAAAGAAGTACCTCGTGTACGTCAAGAACTTGGCTATCCACCACTTGTAACTCCATTGTCACAAATGGTCGGGACACAAGCAGTTATGAACATCATAACTAATGAACGCTATAAAATGGTTCCAAAAGAAATTAAAGATTATCTTCATGGATTATATGGAAAAGCTCCAGCACCAATTGATCAAAACATTTTAAAAAAGATTATTGGTGATGATAAAGTAATTACACATCGCCCAGCTGATGATTTAAAACCAGAATTTGCTCAATTAAAAGAAAAATATAAAGATTTAGTTAAATGTGATGAAGATGTTTTATCTATTGCCTTATTTGAACAAAAGGCCATCAAATTTTTAACTGAAAAATATCACCCAACTCCAAAAGATGAAGTTGAAGAATTTAATTTGTATGTAGGGTAGGTGAAAAATATGTTTATATTATCATTTCAAAAAAATTGGGATTCTTTTGTTAAAAATGGTTTACTTCAATCATTATTAAGTATTTTAGTAGTTTTTTGTGTGTTAGCTTTTATTATGTTTATTTTGATGATAATTAATAAAATCAATTTTAAAAATAAAAAGGAAACACAAACAAATAATGTTGTTCAAAGTCCAAAAGAACCAGATAAAGTGTTAAAAATAGAAGATATTGTTGATGATGATATGATGGTTGCCGTATTGGTTGCAACAATCGATTATCGAAATCAAACTAAAACAGATGTTCGTTTAAAAAATGTAAAACAAATTGGATAGGAGATTTTTATGAAAATATATAAAGTAAAAGTTAACGGAAAAGTTTATGAAGTAGAACTTGAAAGTGTTAGCGAAAATGAAAAAAGCATTGTTAATGATGTTAAAGAAGCCACACCTACAAATAAAGAATCTACAAATGGAACAAATACAAGCGTTAAAGCACCAATGCAAGGAACAATTTTAAGTGTTAATGTAAAAGTAAATGATACTGTTAAAAAAGGACAAGTATTAATGATTCTTGAAGCAATGAAATTAGAAAATGAAATTCCTTCACCAGTAGATGGTGTAGTAAAAGCCATTTCTGTTAATAAAGGCCAAACAGTAAATAATGGTCAAGAACTATTAATCATAGGATAATTTATGAATTTTGGTGAAAAAATACTTGAATTTTTAAAGAGTACAGGTATTGCAGGATTTTTTCAAGATGGTGGTTGGAAAAATTTAATAATGATTCTAATTGCACTTGTCTTGCTATATTTTGCAATCTTTAAAAAAGCTGAACCTTATTTATTAATTCCAATTGCTTTTGGAGTTTTATTAGTCAATTTACCTTTTTCTGATATTTTTGTAGATTCTTCCAAGCAATTATATAATGCAAAAGAATTTGCAGAATTAGTCGGAATTGATATAGAACAAGCTACAGAAATATTTAAATTTTCTAGTTTAGACATATCCACTCAGTATCAATTAAGTGAAATAATCCAAGCTAATCAACAATTTGTAGATATGTTAAATGGCCTTAAATTAACTTCAATACAATTAAATAATATTGTTGATTTATCAACTGCTCATTATGATGGTTTACTTGGATTTTTATATTATGGCGTTAAAACAGGTATTTATCCTTGTTTAATCTTCTTAGGAATTGGTGCTACTACTGATTTTGGTCCACTAATTTCTAACCCTAAATCATTGCTTTTAGGCGCTGCTGCACAAATTGGTATTTTTATTACATTCTTAGGCGCTTTATTATTAGGATTTGATCCAAAAGAAGCTGGATCAATTGGTATTATTGGTGGTGCTGATGGTCCTACTGCAATATTAGTAACAAAAACATTAGCTCCTCATCTATTATCTTCTATTTCTATTGCTGCTTATTCTTATATGGCACTTGTACCATTTATTCAACCTCCAATTATTCGTCTTTTAACTACTAAGAAAGAAAGACAAATTAAAATGGATAGTAATGTTAAAGAAGTAAGCAAAACAAAAAAGATTTTATTTCCAATTATTGTAACTGTTGTTGTAGGTTTGTTAATTCCATCATGTATTCCACTAATTGGTTGTCTAATGCTTGGTAATTTGATTAAAGAATCGGGCGTTGTTCCAAAACTTGTGGAAGCTGCTGGTAATACTATTTTATATTTAGTTACTATTTTATTAGGTTTATGCGTAGGCGCTACAGCTAATGCTTCAACATTCTTATCATTAGAAACTATTGAAATCTTTATTTTAGGAATTTTAGCATTTGCAGTTGCTACTGCTGGTGGTGTTTTACTTGGCAAGTTGATGTGTGTACTAAGCCATGGTAAAATAAATCCTATGATTGGTGCTGCAGGTGTTAGTGCTGTACCAATGGCTGCAAGAGTAGTTCATAAAGAAGGTCTAAAAGAAGATCCTTCAAACTTCTTATTAATGCATGCAATGGGACCAAATGTAGCAGGTGTTATTGGTAGTGCAATTGCAGCTGGTATGCTGATGTTATTATTTGCATAATACAAATTAAAACTTATAGGTTAATAACTTATAAGTTTTTTTTATTTGACTTTTAAAATAATAAAGAGTTTAATATATGTAGAAGTTAACTTTATTAAAAATTAAAAGGAAATTATATAATGATATTTAGTTTTTTTAATGATTATAAAATATATGAAGTTCCAAATAGATTCAGTTATCAACATATATTATTGCTTTTAATTTCGGCAATATATATTATTTTAGTAATTTTTATTTTAAAGAAAAAATCATATAAAACACAAAAAATATTTTTAGTTACGATAAATATATGTTGCATAATAATTTTTTCTTTAAGAATGTTTTTTGGATGGGAAGGTTCTCGTATATACAATGATGGAAATAAAACAACATTATTACCATTTGAATTATGTAATTTAAATATTTTTATAACATTAATTGCTTTATTAACAAACAAAAAATATTTAAATAATTATTTGTATTATGTATCATTAATTGGAGGATTAATTCCATTATTTGTATTTCCTGATATTCATATGATAACTCATGGCAACAATTTATTCCATTATATGTTTTTTGATTATTATTTCATCCATACCCAATTAGTTATGATTCCAATTGCCATGATTAGTTTTAATTGGTTTAAACCTGATATTAAAATTATTCCATTTGTTGCATTATTTGTTGCTGGCATTCATCTATTTTGTTTTGTAAGTAGTATGATTTTAAGAAATTTTCAAAGTTTTGCAAATGCCAATTACATGTATACAATAAATCATAATAATTTACCAATTTTAAAAGATTTATATAAATTAATTCCATATCCATACCTATACCAATTACCATTAATTATTCCAATAATTGTTTTATTTTATTTATTAGGCTTACCATTTTATATTTTAAGGAGGAAAACAAAAAATGCTTAATTCTATTTTTATACCCATGGGAAAATATGGTCCAGCCCATATACTAACAGTATTATTTTTCCCATTATTTGCTGTTGCTTCATATTTTATTTTTAGAAAACGTTCAATGAAAGCAAAAGCCATTTATTTATATGTTTTAATGGGAATAATTTTTGTAGCTACATGGGGTACTTTTATTACTGATTGTATTACAGATTATAATGGACAAAGACTTAATATTTGGACTAGACTTCCTTTACAAATGTGTTCAATAAATGTCATGTTATATCCATTATTTTTTGCAATACGAAATAAAGTTAAACCATTAATAAAAGACACACTTTTTGCATATATGTACTTTTTTGGTAGTATAGGAGCTATACTTGCAATGATAGTTACTGCACCTGGTGATTGTATAGGTAAAGATGTAAATTTATTAAGATATAATGTTTTAGTATATTGGATAAAACACGGATTAATTTTTATAATACCTATTTTATTTGTTATTTTTAATTTTTACAAACCTCGTCTTATTGATACTATAAAAGCAACAGTCTTTTTATTGATTTTATTGACTATTATGGAAGGTGTAAATTTATTATTTAGTTGGTTTAATCACCTACATGGTGGTAGTGCAATTGCAAATTATTTTTATACTAGAACTGGAAAAGGAACACAAGTTTTAGAAACATTTTATAATTTAATACCAGTTGAATTAATTTACATGTTACCATTAGCTTTTATTGCTGTACCATTATTTTTATTATGGTATTCACCTATTGGCATTATTAACTTAATTAAAAAACATAAATCTAAATAATTTGTTAAATCATAATATAATGTGAAAGAATAAAATTAAATTTTCTTTCATAAAATTTTATGATTTGGAAAGTGATAACATGTTTGGTAAGATAATTACTGCCGTTGTAACCCCATTTGATGAAAATAATAATATCGATTTTGAAAGTTTTAGTAAAGTATTAGAACATTTAGTTAAAACACATACTGATAGTATAGTTGTAGCTGGAACAACTGGAGAAAGTTCAACCTTAACAATTAATGAAAAAATTAATTTATTTACTTATGCAAAAGAAAAATTACCAAAAAAAATAAAAGTAATTGCTGCTATTGGTACTAATAATACTAACGAAACTATTAAAATAGTTAAAAAAATAAATAAAAGTAATGTAGATGGCTATTTAATAGTAACACCATATTTTAATAAACCTTCTCAAGAAGGACTTTATCAACATTTTAAGGCTATTGATAGTATTTCTACAAAACCAATTATTATTTATAATGTTGCATCAAGATGTGGTGTAGAAGTTAATAGTCAAACATTAATTAGATTATATCATGATTGTAATCATATAATTGGGTTAAAACATGCTTCTAAAAATATAAACATGATTGCCTATTTAAAAAAAGAAATGCCACAATTTTTAATTTATGGTGGCGATGATCATTATATTTTAGATGTTTTAAAAAATGGTGGTGATGGCATAATTTCAGTAATAAGTAATTATTATGGAAATGAAGTTTATGAATTAATAAACGATTATTATAATGGTTTTGAAAATATGACATTATATGAATATACACAAATGATTGCCGAAATAGCTTTTATTGAAGCTTCTCCAGCACCGATCAAATATATATTATATAAGCACAATTTAATCTTAAACAATTTAAGATTACCATTAGTGCCTTTATCTTCACCATTTAAACAATTAATAGATAACATTTTGGACTAAACATTTATTTTAGTCCATTTTCTTGAATGGAAACGTAATAAATTGAATGTCATTCTTAAGGCTTGATCTACAAATTGGGCAATCCATGCTCCATAAACACCAAGACCACGAATAGTGTTTCCATTTTCATCAATATGATTAAAAATAAGATAAACACATACATAAGTAACTAATGGTCTAATTATTGTCACAGATAATAATGAAGTCATAGCAGTAAATCTACTATCCCCAGCTGATCTTAAAATACCTGTATTAATCCATTGAATATTTTGGAAAATACAAGCAGCAGCTGCAATTAACAAAGCATTATTAATAACATTAAATTTATATTCATTGGATGGATTATAAAGATTTATAATTGGTCTTCTAATTAAAATCATCACAATACAAATCATTATGCCGCAACTAACTGATAAAATCATGGCGACTTTTGCATAAACAATGGCTAAATCAATTCTTTTTTCACCTAATTTATGGCCAACAATAGCTGCAGTTCCTATTGAAAATCCATCAGCCAAAGTAAACAATAAAGAATTTATATCATTACAAACTCCCATAATATATGTATCAGTTGTTCCAAGACCATTAACTATAATTGCAAATAAAATAAAACCAATACGCATTAAAACTTGTTCAATTGTAACAGCTGGTAATAATTTCATAATTGGTTTAAAAATACTACGATTCCATTTAAATAAATTTTTAAAACGAAATTTAATATAATCTTTTTGAAGATAAATTGCAATTAAAGAAATTATAAAACAAACAAATTGTCCAATTATAGTAGCAATACCAGCACCCGTAATTCCAAGACTTGGAAAACCAAATTGTCCTGTAATTAAACAATAATTAAAAAAGATATTAACTAAATTAGAAACGACATTAGATATCATCGAAATTTTAGTGTTACCCATACCTTTTTGACATGCATTAAATGTCATAGCTAAAGCATTAAAAATAAAACCACCAGATAATATTCTAAGATATGTTACTGCATAAGGTAATGTATCTTCTTCTGTTTGCATTAAAAGACATAATGGCTTAGCAAAAGCAACAAATAATATTGATAATATTATTGATAAAATAGTGGCCATTACAATACCAAGATGCATTGTTTTATTAGCACCTTCAATATCTTTTTGACCGCGCCTTCTTGCTATAATGGCACTAATAACAACATTTAAAGATGTAATTAAACAAACCAAAATAAAATATGGTTGTTTACAAATGGTAATAGCAGTGTTGCATATATTACCTATTTCACCACCAATTGAGGCTACCTGAATTCCATCAAATAAAGTAACAAGGGCTACTAAAAATGATTCAATCATACTAGCCCAAACTATTTTCATAATATCTTTTGATATTTTGAAAAAAGAGGGTATTTCCCCCTGAATTTCATTTTGTCTACAATATTTTGTTGTATTAAATAAAGCTAACAAAGTTACACCTTCTTACAAATCTTCATTTTTATTTTGTTCATTTTCTTTTTTGATGGCTTGATCAATATCTTTTTGTAAATTTTCAACACTTTTGCGTCTTTGCAAATATGAAATAACATTAATAACAATAACTACCATCCCAATTAAAATAAGAGAAATAACGCCACCAACAATATCAGGATTTAAAATAAAATAATATATTGCAAATAAAATGATTACAATTCCTACAAAGATTCCAAGATAACTAAAAACATATTTTTGACGAATTTTAGTTATTTTTTTAGAAAGTTCTTCAATCAAGCCGCTATAATCTTCTTCAAATTTCATTATTTTTTAGCATAGTTACTTCATTTTCATTAAGTAATCTATATTTTCCTTCCTGCAAATTATTATCTAATACTAACGGACCAAAACTAATTCTTTTTAAATTAACAACTTCCATATTTAATGATTTAAACATTCTTTTTACTTGGTGAAATTTTCCTTCATATATTGTTAAAAAAGCTTCATATGTTGAAATTATAGAAATTTCACTTGGTAATGTTTTATAACCATCATCTAAAATTATACCACTTAAAAACAAATTATAATAACTTTCTTTAAATTCCCCTTTAAATTCAACATAATATTTTTTTGATACATGATGTTTTGGAGAAAGCAAATTATGTGATAAAGCTCCATCATTAGTTAATAAAAGTAAACCAGTTGTATCAATATCTAAACGTCCAACAGGAAAAATATTATATGATTTATATTCATCAATTAAATCTAAAACTGTTTTTTCTTTATTATCAAAAGTTGCTGAAACAACACCTTTTGGTTTATTTAGCATTAAATAAATATTTTTATGATATGTGACATTTTCATTAAAAACAATTACTTCATCAAATTCTTCATTTATTTTAAAATCATCATCAAAAATAATTTCACCATTTACTAACACTTGTCCTTTGCGAATATATTCTTTGACATCTTTTCTACTACCATAGCCACAATGAGATAACATTTTATCAAGGCGCATCATAAACATTTTTGATATATTAACAAAATAAAATCAGCTCTTACTTGTAATGATTTTAGTTTTGCTAATTTATCTATACTTTCTTTTTTCGATTTATAGTAATATGGCGTCATAGTAAATAGATTATAAATTTCTTGATAATTTTTTAAAAAGATATCTTGATGAATATGAATCTCATCAAGTAATTTAAGACCTAAAACATTTTTTTCTTTAGTTTCATTTAAAATAACATTATCATATAAATATTTTTTTAATTCATAAAGATGGTAAGTATCAGGTAATATTCTAATAAATAAGCCTTTATCTTTTAAAACTCTTAAAAATTCTTTTTGTTCAAATAAAGCAAAACAATTTAATAAACAATCAAAACTTTGATCAAGAAAAGGTAAATTCATTAAATTGCCAACACAATAATTAATATTTTCTAAATGAAATTCTTTTTTCTTTTTACAAGCTTCAATAATGGCATATTTTGAAATATCAATACCATAAGTTATAACATTTTTCTTTAAACTTAATTGGCTATGTAAATAATTTGTATAATAACCTTCACCACAAGCTAAATCAGCAAACAATAAATTATTATTTAAAAAATATTTTAATATTGTATTTAAAATAGTTTCTCTTAAAAAAGAATAATAATCTAATTTTAAAAAATTAACTCTTGATAAAATCATTTCTTTTGAATCACCAGGATTTATAGAATGTTTTTGATTAGCAAGTAATAAATTAACATAACCTTTAGATGAGATATCATAATTATGATTATTTATGCAACGATAAACATTATTATCAAAAAATAATTTTTGATAGCAAACTGGGCATCTATACATAGTTATCATACCTCCTTTAAGCATTTAAATTTTATCATATTTACCTTATTTTGGCTATAAAAATGACATTTTATTAAGTAATTTAGAAATTTATAAAATAGACTTGTAATCTATCAATTTTTATGTTTTAATAATCGAATGAAAGATAAAGGTAAAAGTATGGAAAAAAATCTTCTAGTTGGACAATCAGGTGGACCTACATGTGTTATAAATTCTTCATTATATGGCATTATTAAAGAAGCCAAAAAACATTTAGAAATAAATAAAATATATGGAAGTCTAAATGGTATTGAAGGAACAATTAATGATCAAATAATTGATTTGACATCATTAGATGAAATGAATTTAGAATTGTTAAAACAAACTCCTGGAGCCATTTTAGGAAGTGCAAGATATTGTTTAAAAGATAATTTAAATGATAATGATTATAAAAAAATTAAAGAAACATTTGTAAAACATAACATACATTATTTTCTTTATATTGGTGGCAATGATTCCATGGATACTGTTAATAAAATTAATATGTATTTTCAAAAAAATAATTTTGATTGTCAAGTTATTGGAATTCCTAAAACAATTGATAATGATTTATTATATAGTGATCATACTCCAGGTTATGCTAGCGCCATAAGATTTATTGCAAATAGCATCAATGATATTAAGCAAGATATTAAATGTTATAAAAAAGGAAAAGTTACCATTGTTGAGATAATGGGTAGAAATACAGGATGGCTTGCAGCTGGAAGTAAACTTGCATCATTAAATGATAATGCTCCTGATTTAATTTATCTTCCCGAAGGCAATTTTTCAATTGCTAAATTTGTTGAAGATGTAAAAAATGTTTATCAAAAAAATCAAAATGCTTTAGTATGTGTTAATGAAGAAATTAAAGATGAAAATGGACAATATTTATTACAAGAAAACAACAACTCAATTGAAAGTGATAGTTTTGGTCATAAACAATTTGGTGGTGTTGCCAATAATTTAGCAACTATTATTAAAAACAAATTACACATTCCAGTAAGAGCAATTGAATTAAATTTATTGCAAAGATGTTTTAGTAGTAGCATTTCTTTAGTTGATATTAAAGAAGCTATAAATTGTGGCAAATTTGCAGTAAGACAACTTTTAAAAAATCAAACTGGTAAAGTTGTCATTTTAAAAAGAAATCCTAATCAATATAGGATTTCTTATAAATTAATTTCAGTAGATAAAATTGCTAATAAAATCAAATATTTTCCAAAAGAATGGATTATTAATGATAATGATATTAGTAATAAATTTATTGAATATGCTTTGCCATTGATTACTAAATCATACCATTGTAAATGTGAAAATGGTTTAGTAAAATTTGCCAAATTAAAGAAATAATTATTTTAATTTTTTTAATTCATTAATAGGATCAATTAAGTTTTTATTTCCTATTAATTTATAATTTTTATTATGAAGAAGTGGAGCAAATAACTCCATTTTTTTATCATTGTTCATTTGATATGTTGATACTAAATCAATTAGTTCATCATTAAAGTCTTTATTTGTTAAAAATTTACAATTATCAAGTTTAATAACAATATCATTTGAACAATCATGGAATTTTATCATTAAACATGAACCTTTAATTTTTTTATATGAAACATTACAAGTTATTTTGGCTTTTAATACATCTTTAAAAACAATTTGAATATTTCGTTTAAAATTCATGTTTGTTAAAGCATTTATATTTTTACTAATTTTTAAAATAATTTGGTTACCATTCAATGAATTAGTAATTTCTTTTATTGAAAACAGACCATTTTCATATGATTTAGTTTCACCATCATCTTCATATAATTTAAATTGATTGTTTCCACTATAAACTAAAATTTTTAAATCTTGATTGTTATCAATATTGTTCGTTTTATTATCAACAAATAAAGGAATAATGGCACCTTGTTTTGCAAAAACTGGAATATTCTCAATATTACGATAAATATTTAATACCATTGGACCTTCATAAATTTTATTAGTAAAAATATCAAACCATTTTCCTTTTGGCAAATATGTTTTAACTTTAGCAAGTTTTGTTATTTTATTTGTTTTTGTTGTAATTGGTGATACTAATAATTCACTTCCAAATAAATATTCATTTTTAAATTCATAAGCTTGCTTTTCTTTATAAATATAATATAAAGGCATAACTAAAGGTAAGGCATTTTTATAAGTTTGATAATTCATTGAATATAAATAAGGAATTAAACTTTTTCGAAGTCTTAAATAATTAGTTGCTATTTCTTGAGTTGACTTAACAAATTTCCAAGGTTCTTTACCTGTAAATTCATTACATGTAGAATGTAATCTATTAATTGGTGAAAAAACACCAAGTTGCAGCCATCTTAAATATAATTCATCATCTTTATAACCACCCATATGTCCACCAATATCATGACTCCACCAAACATAACCAATATTTGATGATGTTAAAGTGAAATATGGTTGAAAAGCTAACGCCTCCCATGTCATATATGTATCACCTGAAAAACCAATTGGATAACGATGACTTCCTGGTCCACTAAAACGTGATAAAATTAATGGCCTTTTGTCATTTCGATCATTATCTTTATAATGATAATAATTTAAGGCCCATAATGGATCAAGACCAGCCATTGATGATTTAACACCTTGTTGCCAATCAATCCACCAAAAATCCACACCATCATTTTCATATGGATGATGAATGATTTCAAAATAAGCTTTGATAAAATCTTTAGAAGTTATATCAAAAGGAATTATTCTTGTAGTTTTACTATCAATATTTAAAGCATTTGCCATATTAGTAAACATAGCTTCATATTTTCTAACGCCAGAATTTGGATGTAAATTTAGTGTGACTTTAAGATTATTTTGATGTAAAACATTTAAAAATTTCTTATAATCTTTAAATAAATGAGAATTAAATGTATAACCTGTCCAACCATCATAATATTCATTTTGAATTTTTTTATTTTGTAATTCTTCTTTAGTAAATAAACTATCATCTCTAAATTCATGATAATTATCAACATAATGCCAATCCATATCAATTACTGAAACAGAAATTGGAATATTTTCTTTTTTAAAATGATTTATTAAATTCAAATATTCTTTATCAGTATATGCATGATATCTACTCCACCAATTTCCTAAAGCAAATTTTGGAATTAAAGGAACATTGCCAGTAAGTTTATAAAACACTTTTAATGCTTCTAAATAATCATTTTGATAAGCAAAATAATAATAATCAATTGATTTGTCTCTTGGATAAATTGTATCATTTTCAACTATTAAACTTAAACTATCATCTAATATTGCAACACCATTTTTTGACATTATGCCATCATTTAAAGGACAAGAAGCATTCACACCATCTAGTGTTCTTGCAGTTCCTTTTAAATTATATGTTTTAAAATCTGTTACTTCTTCCATATTATTTAAAAATGTAATTTTATTAACATCACCATTGGAAGTTATTTCAACTTTAATATCTTTTGTAATAAATTCAAAGCCATTAGAAATTTCATTAACATCGACAAAAAAATTATCATCTATATTTCTATTAATAATTACTTGAGTTGGACTATCAAGATAATGATATTTTTCAAGACGAAATAATTTAGTTGTTAAAAAACTAATACGATAATTATCTGTAACAATAATAAAATTTTCAGAAGTTTTTGTTTGATTTTTCATTATAAATTGCTCCTTTTTGATTACAAAATGATTTTATCACATTATTAAATGATAGAATACTAATATTTAAAAATATTTAACACAATTATTAAAAAATAATGGTACTATACATTGCAAAAATATGATAAAATAAAAACAACTAGCAAAAGGAGACTTATTATAATGAAGAAAATAACATATTTGTTTATGCTAATTCCTCTTATTACTTTAGCAAGTTGTGATAATTTGTCTGTTTTTAATGAAAGTGATAGTCAAGAAAATAGTGATACTTTATCTAGTGATAAACAAGAAAATAGTGACACAACAAGTTCATCAGTAAATAGTAATGTACCTGATGATATCACTTTAGATGTCAGAAATGAGGAATTATTTAGATTATCATCTATTGATGATAGTTTTACAGCAAATGGTGATGCTATCTATGGAATGTTAGTACCATATACTGATAGTTATAATTTTACAGGTTCAAATTTAACAAATATAAAATTATATGATAAAGATGAAAACCTTTTAAAAGAAGGTAGTAGTTTTGATTATAACTTGAATGCTAATGATACAGTTTATGTTGAAATTACTGGAGAAGCCAATAAAGCATTTAAATTTAGAATAAAAGCTAAAGATCATTTTGTTGTTTTACCATATGAAGTTAATTCAAATGTTTCATTAAATGATTTCAAAACAAGTGGTAATAATAATGTAAATCCTACAAAAGCTGCAGAAATTGAATATGTAAAACGTCATGATAGTAGAGGCCTTTATGTCAATTGTAATAATCCAGAATTATTATCATCAAATGAATTAAATAAAGCATTAACTCGTCAATACGTTACTGGAAAAGATGTTTTCTTTACATTTGAACATAATAATGGCATTAAAAATTTCTATTATGGATATCGTGTTACTAATAAAGGTAATAAAGATTTATATATAACTATTAACAATTTAGGTTATCAAATGGATGGCGCAGGCACATGGCTTGGTGAAAAAGAATGGGTAGATTTTTATAATTTATCATTTAGATATGATCCTTCAAATTGGACTGAATCACAAAAAGCTAATTTCAAGGCTTGGTATGGTTTTTGTAATGAATACAATTCAAAAAATCGTCAACCTATAACTTATCGTATTCCTGCTGGTAAATATATATATGCCATTGGTGGTACAACACAAGATGCCTATAATAATATTAATGTTTTTGAATCAGCTAACCAAAGAGTTACTGGTGCAGTAGGTAATGGTGCCGTTTTATTTTCATGTAGAAATAGTACTGCAGAAGGAAGTTTCTTAATCTATAATGATTATAATGCAAGCACAATTAATAATTCAAAATATGTAACTGGTTCTGAACAAAATGGATATGTTTATAATCGTGATGGTGTAGATGTTGGCAGTCAATATGTTGGTTATGATACTTGTCATGGTGTCGTTGATGCCGATTTTGCTTGGACAATTAATGATAAAACTGAAAATGGTGTCTTAAAAGTTTCATACACTAATCCATATAACACATCTCAAAGAAGTGGAAAACAATATTCTATAATTTCTAATTTAATTGAACAACCTTTAACAAATGTTGGTTCCTGGGTTACTCATATAAATCCAAATAGCACTTATAATGCAGTTGGTACTGATATGACTAAATATATAACAATTGATAATGTTACTAAACAAGAAGTTATTATTGATCCTGAACATTTTGATGGTAAAGGTGAACTTGCAAACATTGGAAACTGGATGGTTGATTATATAGATACATTTACTTTAGTAAATCAAGGAGATAAAAAAAGAAATTTCACATATTTTATGCGACATAATGGTGCAATACTTGCATTTATTAGAAATAAAGATGGTTTATTAGTTGATTCATATAAACCTAAATATTGTATTTATAAAAGTGCATCTGAGCATGGTGATGCTATTTATGATGGCTTTACATATACAGTTGAAATACCAGCACATAGCATTGTTAGATTTTCTGTTGATTACAATTTACTTGCTAATTCAAATGGTTATATATTCCATCAAGCTTCATTAAGCGACTAAAAGAAAGACTATTTCAAGTGTTTGAAATAGTCTTTTATTTTCTATTAATAATAATAATTAATTTGTAAAATTTCACTTCTACCTGTAGTTCTTAATGGAACTCCCCACATACCATAACCACCTGTTACATACATTGTAAAATCATCTTCTTTATATAATCCATTTACAACATTAGCACCATACCTAAATTGTGAATAAATTTTTACCAACAAATTAATTGGAAACACTTGACCATTATGCGTATGACCTGATAATTGTAATGTTACATTATAATTTTTTGAATCCTCATAATCTTGTGGTTGATGATCTAAAACAATTATTGAAGAAAATTGTTGAGAAATAGTTTCTGGAACAATTTTATCTAAAGGTTTTCTACTATAACTATCAATATAATCAACACGACCAATAACCAAGACATCTTCAATTATTTTATATTCATCAGCTAAAAGGTTAATGCATGTAGAATTATAAAATTCTTTAATTTCGCTAAAATAGTTATATTCATATTCATGGTTACCCAATATAGCATATATTCCATATTTTGTTTTAATTTTAGACATATTTTCGTTAAAATAATCAATATCTATATTTTCTATTTTATTATCAATTACATCACCAAGTAAGAAAACAACATCAGGATTTAATTTGTTAATTTCATTAGATAATTTATTCAAATCAATATCAACACCAATAGTACCATAATGAATATCAGAAACAGCAACTATATTTAATTTTTCTTGACCAGTACCAACATTTAAAGTAGTAACTTTAGGATTAAATCCACAAAAAATACCAATAGGAATAATAATTAAACAAGGTATTATAGAACAATAAATTGATAATCCTTTAAATAATTTACTTTTCAAAATTGATTTTTTTGAAAATAAATAAACTATGTATCTAACAATGTTTATAAATATTAATGATAAAAGAAAATAAATATAAAATACTATAATAATAAAACCAATACCAGCAACAAATGATAAAAAGGCATTATCAGATTGACCTAAAAAGACATATACAGATATAAATGGAATTAAGACACTAATAAAATAAATTATCAAAGATATTTTTGGAAATTTTAAAAAGCGACGATAGAAAAAACAACCTAAATAAAGAGCTAACAAAATATAGGCAAATATTCCAAGTATAATTAAAGTTGTATCTGTTGTAGCTTCAAAACCATATAATTCTTGATAAACCCAATCATTTTTAGCAATAATAACCAAAGTAGCAATTAAATCAATAAGAAATATAGAAATAAAAACAATTACAATTGGTAAATGATATTTTTCTTTTATTTTTTTATCAATTTGCCTTTTTAACAAAGGCAAAACAAACATGGCAATTAATGTTCCTAAAACTCCCCAAATTAAAGCAACAATTAAACTTACATATTTATATGATAATGGAAACATTCCATCATAAGTCCACAAAACAGTATTGAAAGCTAGTTCAAAAAAATTTCCAACAAGAAATTCGACTAAAGAAATGCCACTTCCTAATATTAAAGTATATAAAAAGAAATTTGAAATGGAGGCTTTAGGTGTTTTTATAAAACATAAACCAACAAAAACTACACAAAAATAAATTGGCAAAAATGGTCCAATTAAAAATCCTCTATCACATAATCTATCTATATCAATATAATCAATTATAGTTTCGGCAAAAAAAGCAACTACTCCGACAATTAAGGCAATAAAAAAGATATCAAATAAATTATGTTTACTAATTTTAACAAATGGAAATTTATTTTGATATTCTATTTCAAAGGCATTGCCAGAAAAAAGTTCTTTCATGTTTTATAATTCTCCATATTTAATTATTCTTTTAAATACTAACACATCAAAAATTTCATTGCAAGTTAATAAAAACCAATATCTATTTACTTTTATCTATATATTTTAAGTTTATTTTATTATCTTTTTTATTTAAAAAAAACTTATCAAAAATAAAATAAATAGCTAATCCAAAAATTAATGAATATATAAATCCTAAAATATTTGAAAAAGAAAAACAATTAATTAATTTATAATTACTAATATTAAATAAATCTTTAATAAAATCAAAAATATTGTTGGCATATATAAAGTTAAAACCTATTATTAACAAAACTAATGTACTGATAACTAATGGAATTAATGAAGAAACATTCATTATTTTCATTTTAGTATCATAACTTTTTTGTAAAGTTTTATTATTTTTCTTTATAAAAACATATACAAAAATTTTTGTCATATAGGCAATTGTTAAGCCACCAGTGATAATAAAAATTGCTTCAATTAATTTATTTAAGAAAAAACTAAAACCATTTAAAGATAAACCATACTCAATTATAGCTTCATGAATTAAACTTTTAGCATAATAGCCTCCAAATAATGGCATACCACAAATGGCCAACATTGCAATTATAAGGCAAATCATCAATAAATATTTTTGATGGCCAAAACCTTTTACTTCATTTAAATTATGTGAATGGGTATTCAAATAAATTATTGCTGTTATTGTAAATAATATTAATTTTACTATTGAGTGATTCATAATATAAAGAATGATACCTTCAAATGCCATTGATTTATCTTCTAATAAAATTAAAAATGATACACCTAATAATATAAATCCCATTTGTGACATTGAAGAACATGCAAATGTTTTCTTAATATTTAATGTAAAAAGGGCCATTATTGCACCAATTAACATAGATAATATTGCAAGAACAATTAATATAACTGCCATAGCAAAACTATATCTAAAAATATTTGTAACACAAATAATAATGCCAAATAAACCAGATTTTGTTAAGATACCTGATAATAAGCTACTTGTTGGTGTTAAAGAAGCAACATGAGCTCTTTCTAAATAAAATTGCAAAGGAAAAATTCCTGCTTTAGAACTATATCCTAAGATCATCAATAAACCGCCTATAAAAGTTTTAATATTTATTTGTTTTAGATTTAAAGATGATAAATAACTAAAATCAACTGTTTTTAATTCATGATAAATCATAATTAAACCCGTCAACAATAAAACAAAAGAAATTATTGTAACAATAAGATATATTTTACCGGCCTTTAATGTTTCTTCTTTTTCATCATGAATAACTAAAATTAATGCCGAAAAAGACATCAACTCAAAAAATGAAAAATTAGTTATAAAATCATTAGACATAAATACGCCAAGTATAGCACCTAAAGTAATAAGATTTGCTAAATAATAACGATCATGTTTTAAATATCTTAACATATATTCATTTGATAATAACAAACTCATAGTCCACATGAATGTTGCAATTGTACATAAAATTGCTCTAAAGCCATCAATTTTAAAAGTAAAATGCCAAAACTTATAAGTAAATGGAACGTGAAAACAAACAAAAATCATTATTGCCAATTCAGTAATTGCAGTTGAAACAGCAATAATATTTCTTAAATATTTAGTATATTTGCTAATTATATAATTACATATTCCCATTAATATAGGAAATATAATCAAAAAAGGTATGATGATATTCATAAAAGCCTCCTCTTACACAACTTTATTAAATAATAACCTAATTTAACCTGGTAAAATTGCTTCAATTATTACAAGAATTGGTTGAATATAAATGCCAAAAAATATATTTAAAATTGAAAGAACAATTAAAGGTATTGTCATTAAATTAATAGCATGTTTATTTCTTTTAAAAAATCTTCTTTTAGTTGCAAAAAACATTTGATAAAGATTAAACATTAAAACTAAGGCCAGTGCTAAAGTTGTACAGATTATTGTGATGATTATTATATATGCTAATATTGGATTAAAAGTTTCCATTATATAAGTTATCAAATACCATTTTGAAGTGAAACCTAAAGTAAAAGGTAAACCTATAATACTAAAACAGCTTATTGTTAAACTAATACTTTCAAATAAAAATACCTTACCATAACCATTTAAAGAGACAATAGATAAATTATTAATTTTTTTATTTGCAATATTTAAAAATAAAAAGTTAGAAACACTTGATAATATAAATGTTAATAACATCAATAAAGATGTTGTAAAACCATCATGGAAAAATAAAAATATTGAACAAAGAATATATGATAATTGAATCATGGTAACATAAATTAAACGATTGTTAAAATTTTTAGTTATTAAAGATAATATTGTACTTATTAAAATAACAAATAAACCTAAAATCATAAATAAAATTTGTAAATAACTATTTATGAAAATATTTGTTCCAACAACAAAATAAATAATACGAATAATAATAAACATAATAATACTACTTAACATTGTGACAAATAATGTAGATGTTTTAGAAAACAAACAACTAATTGGAAATAATAAACATTGAATAAATAAACTTAAAATAATTAAAAATAAAATAACATTATTTAACAATTTAAATGGTGAAAGATCATGATAATTAAATTTAAAATTGCCACCATTACAAATAACATAAATAATGCCAATTAAATTTATAATCATTATAAACAAATAGATAAATAAATATATTTTATTATTAATTTTCTTTAGATTTAAAATGAGTATTGGAAAACTAATACTAACTAATTCCATAAAAATATAAATAGTTAATAAATTTATTGAATAGCAAATTGCAAGTAAATTACTAAAAATAAAATAATAAAAGAAATAGAATTTTTTATAATTTAATTTTTCATCAAGATTCTTAATTAAATAGATGGTTATTAACAAATATATAAAAGTTATGAAAAATGCCATAAACTTACCAAGACCATCGCAACTTAAAATAAAATAATTATCAAATAGTTTTAATGAATCGAATTTAACAAAAGATGTAAATGTTACAAATAATAAAATTAACAAATTCGTTAATAAAATGATCATTCTTCTTAAAATTATTGATTTTTCATCAATAAAACATTGCATAATTCCAGATATCGTTGGCAATAAAATTGGTAATAATAATAAATATTCCATAATAAACCCCATAAAAATCATTAATTGTTTTAATGACAACCTTGTTAATATTAACATATTATTAGTTATTTTTCATTTTTATTTTAACAATATTTATTTAAATAATAAATACATAATGACATATGTTAATTATTTTGTGACATTATTTAGTAAATGTTTTCTAATGATTTTCAAATTTTTCTTATTTGTTTATAATCAATTCGAGGTGACTAACTATGTTAAATAAAAACGATTTAAGACTTTCATCAATTAGAGATTTTTTTAATACCAAAAACCAATCTTTATCTTATTTAATGAAAGTTCCTTATGATGATACTTATGCTATTTCTTTTAAAAAATTATCTAAAGTAGCAATTTTTGATGAAAATAATAATTTATTAATTGAAGAAACAAATAGTTTTAAAATAACTTTAAAGAAAAATCAATTAATCACAATGATTGCTTACAAAGGCACTAGTAAAAATGTAATAATTGATATAACTGCTTTACATAATAAAGCTATTTTACCATATGAACCTTATAATCAAGTTAATACTAGAAAATTAAAAACACATGGTGATAATTCCGTTGATCCATTAAAACCAGCTGTAATTAAAGCAATTAAAAGAAATGATGGTAATGGATTATATATTAATTGTAACAATCCTGAAAAGTTAACAGAAAAAGACATGGGTAAAGCTTTATCACGTGTTGATATTTCTAATTTAAAAGTATTTTTCACTTTTGAACATAATAATTTTGATAAACCATTTTATTATGGCTATCAAGTTAAAAACACAGGTAATGAAGATTTATATGTAACTGTGTTAAATATGGGATTTCAACTTGATGGTCAAGGTTGTTGGCTTGGTGAAAAAGAATGGGTAGATTTCTATAATGCCAATTTTAGATATGATGGCTCATCATGGAACGAAAAACAACAAAAATTATTTAAAGATTTCTTTAATTTTTCAAATACATACAAAACAAAAAAAATGCAACCAACAACTTATCGTATTCCTGCTGGTAAATATATTTATATTATGGGTGGAACAACTAAAGATGCCTATAAACATATAAATGTTTGGAAAACAGCAGATAAATCTGTTTGTGGTGGTTGTTCTAATGCAGTTGTTTTGTTTGATGTAATTGGTCAAGCAGAAGGTTCTTTCTTTGTTTATACTGATCCAAAACAAATTGAAAATAATAATACTCACCAAGGATATCTTGTTGAACGTGATGGTCATAAATTTGGTAGTCAATATGTAGGTTATGATAATTGTCATGGTGTTGTTGATACTAATATTACTTATGTTTTCAATGATTTAACACCATCTTTAGATTTACCAGTTACATATGAAAATTATTATGATGAAAAAGCTACACAATATGAAAAAATTCCATATAAAAAATTAAATAGTACAGCTCATATTCAAAATAATAATTTTTGGGTAACTCATATTAATCCTCAGGGTTGTCATGATGGTGTTGGTACTGATATGACTAAATATAATACAATAAAAGCGGACACAAAAGAAAAAGTTTGTCTTGATGAAAACATATTAGATGGCCATGGCAATCTAACAAATATTGGTAATTGGATGATGGATTATATGGATTATTTTACATTAGTAAATCAAGGAGATAAAGAAAGAGAATTTACTATTAATTTAACAAATACTGGCTCAGTTTGTGTTTTACTAAGAGATAAACATGGTAAATTAATTAAATCTTCTCCAATGTTTACTATTATGTGTAAACAAACTGATGACAAAGAAGCAATTTTAGCAAATGACTTTACTTATATAGTTAAGATAAAACCACATAGCATAAAACAATTTATTATGGAATATAATTTACTTGCTAACTCATGTGGATATGTTGTTCACAAAGCTAAATTAAAATAATTTTAAAAACTAGAATTTTCTAGTTTTTTTATTATTTGCAAAAGAAAGCGTTTACATAAAAAACTTGTTGAATTTGCCATTTGATAGTGCTATAGTTTTCAATTGCAAAATAGAAAAGAGGCGTTTTGCAAATGAATTTAGTTTTGTTTGTTGGTATTTTACTAGTTTTAGGATTAGCATCGACAAGATTGATGAAATTATTCAAACTTCCTAATGTTACTGGGTATTTAATTATTGGACTTTTAGCAGCCCTTATTTGCATTTTAATTGATCGTTTTTCTAATGGTTCATTGCATTTAGTAACTGATTTAAATAATTTAAATAATACAGTTTCTAATATTGCTTTAGGCTTTATTGCCTTAGCAATTGGTGAAGAATTTAGATTAATAAAAATAAAACAATATGGAAAAAAGATTATAACAATAACTTTTTTCCAAGCATTATTAACTGTTATTGTTGTTGATATTGCCTTAGTTATTTTGTGTTTATTATTTGATTTACCTTACAATATTGCATTATGTCTTGGTGCAGTTGCCACAGCTACAGCACCTGCAGCTACTCTTATGGTTATCCACCAATACAATGCCAAAGGTCCTTTAGTTGATATATTACTTCCTGTTGTAGCTTTCGATGATGCTATTGGATTAATTATCTTTTCTATATCAATTGCTATTTCAAAATTAATTGTTACACCTGGTTCTACTATTAATTTTATAAGTTTAGTTTTAGTACCACTACTTGAAATTGTAGGTTCATTACTTGTTGGTTTCATTTTAGGAATATTACTTCATTTAATGATTAAATATTTTAAAAGTAGAAACAATCATGTCACAATGATTATAGCCTTTACTTTACTTGGCATTGGTACAATCACTGCCTTAAATTTAATTAAAATTAATGGTGAATCAATGGATTTTTCTAATCTTTTATGTTGTATGATGATTGGAGCAACATATAATAATATGGCCCATAAAGATAAAGATGTAGAAATAATGGAAAGAGATTTTTCCTTAGTAGATCGTTGGACGCCATTCCTATTTATGCTATTTTTTGTTTTAAGTGGTACTCATTTAGTAACCTCATTTCACGAAATGATAGAACAAAAAATCAATATTTTATTAGTTTTAGGTGTTTTTGTTGTTTATTTGATTGCAAGATCACTTGGAAAATATTTTGGTGCTTTCTTTGGCTGTAAAATAACTAAACAATCAAAAGATATCACAAGATATCTTGGCTTAACTCTTTTACCGCAAGCCGGGGTAGCTATTGGTATGGCCAACCAAATTGCTTCAATTGAAGCCTTTCAAGCAAATCAAACTGGAAATATTATAATTACTTGCGTTTTATGCGCAACACTTGTTTATGAATTAATTGGACCATTACTAACAAAATTTGCTTTAAATAAAACAGGTGAAATTGATAAAACAATATAAAAAAATAAGTATATTCTCACAATTAATTTAATTATGAAAATATACTTTTTTATTATTTTATAATTTGATGGCAATTTCTACATCTTGCTTCATAACATTCAGAAGCTCCAACTAAAATAATTGGATCATTATATTTAGCAGGTTTGCCATTAATCAATCTTTGTGTCTTGGTAGCTGGAGCACCACAAATTGAACATACTGCTGACAATTTAGTAATAAATTCAGCTCTAGCCATTAATGAAGCTGTTACTTTAAATGGTTCTCCGCGAAAATCAGTATCAAGACCAGCGACAATTACTCTTTTTTTTGCATTAGCTAATTTTTCACAAACCTCAACAATGCCTTCATCAAAAAATTGCACTTCTTCAATTATAATAATTTCAACTTTACGATCATCAACATATTTTTCAATACTAGCTAAATCATGAGGGTCAACACAAATACATTTACAAAAATTACCAGCATGAGATGCAATCATGGTATCTGAATAGCGATTATCAATTGTTGGTTTAATTGCTACAACATTTTTTTTAGCATATTCATAAACTCTAATTCTTTTAATTAATTCTTCTGTTTTTCCAGCAAACATACAGCCACAAATAACTTCAATCCATCCAGGATTATAAGTACGATACATTTCTAATCCTCCCAATTTAAATATTTAATATATAATTCTTCAACAGCTTCATGATTAAAAGGAAACTGTTTTTCTATTATCATCTCTTTAACAACTTTAAAATTATATGTAATGACTTTATCTAAATCATCAGAATAATTTAATTCTCTTTTATGACGTTTATATTCAAGTTCATCTAAAACACGAATATCATATTCATTATCAACCTTAAAATCCAAATCATAATCTATATATTTTATAACATTATTTTCAAAGATTGATGGAGAAGCAATATTAACATAATAACAAATGCCATTGGGTTTAATCATACATACAACATTAAACCACTTTTTTTTAAAAAAGATAGAAACAGCTGGTTCAATTGCAGACCATCTTCGGCCATCAGATTCAATCACAAAAGAATGTGAACTTCCAATAGCCACATATTCATTATTGTCTTCAATTAAGTATGTTTGATACCATGTTCGATGAACTAAACCATTATGCTTAAAAGCAACAATGACTGTTTCTTGATTTGACATTTGTAATTTTTCCTTTCAATTATCAGTTGTTATTATAGCATTTTGAAGGTCTATTTTAAAGAACAAATATAAGAAAGTTAACATTAATAAAACGACTGACATTTTTATTTATGATAACTAAAATAATACTTTGATTTATAAAATAAAAAAACAAGCATTTTTTGCTTGTGAAAGTAATTTGCTAATTATTTTAATATTTCATTAAATTTTTTTATTATTTTTTTCCAATCTATACAGAACAATAACATCTTTTGATCATTAAAATAAATTTCATTTGTATTTTCATTTATTAAATAATATACAATAAATGTATCTACACCATTAAAAAATAATAAATCTTCTTTATTAAACTGTTCATTAGTACATGCAACAACAATTAATGTTTTTTTCTTAGAAAAATTATTATTTGTATTTTCATTAAATACATCAAGTAAAGATTTAATATTTTCTTTATTAATTTTTTCATCATAGAAAATAACATATCTTCTTTTTATAACTTCAAAACATTCAAAAAAGCAATCTATTTTTTTAGTTAATGGATATTCTTTTATTAATTTATCTTTTATAATCATAATTTTTAACCTTCACATTATATTAATTTAAAAAACGTTTTTCTTTTATTATGGTTTAATTGTTACTAAATTACTGAATATAAAACACAACATATTTAACATTTTTTGTATTTGTTCAATATCAATTTTATCTTTTTTGTTAAATACATAAATATTATGGATAATATTTAATGCCTTTTTAAATTGTTCACTTTCGTAAAATTTAATTTCATTTAAACAACTAAAGTTTTTAATTTCTAAATTTTGTGGATGCCACCTAAACCAGCACCTACTCCACATAATACTCCAGAAATTGCTTCTCAAACATATCCAGCAGCAAAATTACCTTCATTAGCTTCAGTGACATAACCATTTATAAGTGATCCTGACCCTACGCTGATTAATATACCACCAAGAATACCACCAACTATAGCTACACCACTAATCAACCATGCAGCCCATTTAGGTAAATGTCCACTAGAATCTGCGTACATTATAGGTGTCTTGTAAAAATTAAGACCCGTTTTTTATTTTATTAACAAAATTATACTCTATCTCTATTTTTTGAGTTCTAACTCCATTAATAATTTCTCTTTCATAAACAACTATCTTATTAATTAATTCATTTAGAATTTTTGCATCAAGTTCTTTAATGTTTTTATACTTTTCTATTAGTTCTATAAAGTGTTGAACTTGCTTTTCAGTATCTTTATTTAAATTAATTGCATTTGATAGTTCTTCAATTCTTTTCTTTAAATTCTTTTTTTCTTCTTCATAATCTTTCGTGAGATTACCAAACATTTCAGGTGTTATCCTTTCAAGTGCCATATCTTCATATAAACGCTTTTCAATCTTTTGTAGCTCATTAAGTCTTACTTCATGTTTCTTAATTTCTTTTTCATATAAGAATTTAGATCTTTGTTCATTTTGATTTGTATTAATCATAATACTTTTTATAAATGCTTCTTTATCACTTAAAGCTAACTTAATTTGTTTTCTAATATCATTTAATACAAAATCATATAAGTTCTCATATCTAATATAATGAGCCGAACAATAACTCTTTCCAAACGAACGATAAGTCACACAACAAAATGAATCCCATTTCTTATCACTAGAATATAATGATAATGCTTTACCACAAACATCACATCTAAGTAGTCCAGAAAACATACTTCTCTTTCCGTCCTTTTTAGGACGTTTTTTAATTCGATAAAAGATTTCATTTGCTCTTTTAAATGTATCTTCATCGATAATTGCATCATGAGTATTTTTCTTAATAATCCATTTATCTTTATCTACTGGTAATAACTTTTTACTTTTATATGATGAAGTTGATGCTTTATTGCATACTAGATGACCTAAATATTCTTCATTCTTAATCATTGCATAAATAGTCATTGTACTCCAGTCATAAGGGTGTTTCACCCATAATGGATTATAATATCTACCATTATCATTCATTATTTGTGCTCGTGGTTTTAAAACTTTATCTTCTCTTAATACTCTACAAATTTGATAAGCTGTTAATCCATCACACGCCATTTGGAATATTCTTTTTACAACTTTAGCAGTTTCTTCATTAACGATTAATTGATGTTTATTATTTGGATTCTTTTTATATCCATATGGAGCGTATGCTCCTGTAAACTCTCCATTCATTGCTTTAATCTTATAAGCACTTCTAATCTTTTTAGAAATATCTTTTGCATACCACTCATTCATTATATTTTTAAATGGTGTGAAATCATTTATTCCTTTTTCCGAATCTACATCATCATTAATAGCTATGAATCTTACTTTATATTCAGGAAAGAAATGTTCTAAATAATAGCCAGTCATAATATGATCTCTTCCAAGTCTAGATAAGTCTTTTACAATAACTACTCCAACTTTTCCTTTTTCAATATCATTCTTTAATCTTTGAAATTCTGGTCTATCAAAAGCTGACGTTAGATAACGATACTTTTGAAAACACTGAAAAATCAAGGTTTTTCGAGCGACGGACAAGCAGGGTATTGTACTAAAAACTGAATACGACGCAGAAGCGGCGTTTCTTACTCTCTATACGGGAGAACAGGAACGCCGCTTTTTTCATGCCCTTGTTACGCAGTAGGGGCAGAAAA
>CANQTM010000009.1 GCA_947626825.1 uncultured Bacilli bacterium
AGGATTATTTTCCTATAACAACATTATACAAAGAGGACGTTTTGAACATGGGGTAAAATGAGGTAAAATGAGATATATCTCATTTGCAACAATATTCAATCACAAAAAAATATCACAAAAAGTTGTAAAAGAAAAAGTCAAATATTTTATAAAATGTCCTAAAAATAGGATTTTTAAAACATTTATTTGTTAGTTATAAATTAAATAAACTTCCAAACAATTTGTGGTATTTTTTAATTGCATTTATATTTAAAGGAATAATTAATTGCTTATTGCCAAATTGCGTTTGATATTAAAGATGTTACAATTATCAAATGATTTTAATCAGTCTTTACCATAAATTCTAGTATTATCATCCATGATAACTTCTCTAAATTTAACTCCATCAATGTACCAATTATCTAAAGCATCATCTAAATTTTCATATATTTTTAATCTTGTTAAAACATATGAAGGGAAACCATTTTCTTTTACAATTACTGGATCTTCGCCAGTTTCATCTAGTTCTATTTGCCAAGTGAAATAACGAACTCTTTTTTCATCATCGTCATAGTCACGACTTAGACGAAACATTTTATGGTTATAGATGAATTCAATACCTGTATAATGTTCGTTAAAGATATCCCTTTCATAATTATATTCATCATAAAATTTTTCAAAACTTTCATATTCATTGATTCTCATAAAATAAATTCCTCCTAAATTTTTGATAACCATTTTGTAACTATGTTACAAAATTTGCATTAAATTTATTTTCAATGATGTATTTAAATAATAATTTAAAATGTTTTAAATTAAACGATAAATGACATTTCAGGGTAGTGTTTTTTAATTTTTTTCTAAAACACTACCCTTAAAAGGCAATTTTCAATTGTATAATTGTTAAACCAATTTCTTGTTGCAATATTCAATTAATAACAATAATAAATTGTACAAAAAAAGATATTAAATATCTTTTTCTGTTATTATTTTATAATTATTTTTTAAAGCTAAATCAGTAAAAACACCATTACCAGTAATTAATTTATTGGAAAAAGTACCATCATAAATTTTTTGATATCCGCAACTTGGACTATTGCTTTTTACAATAATCAAATCAATATCATATTTTTTTAACATATCTAAAGTTTTATTAGCACCTAAAATGAAATTATTAGTAACATCTTCATTATTTTGATTAATAATTTTATCATTTAGTTTTTCGCTTGGTAATCTAGGGATGCTAAGTCCACCTAAAACTTCAGGACAAATAAGAATGTATTCTTTGTTTTTTAAAAAGTTTAGGACCTTTTCATTATAATTATTACTGCCATCATATTTTGTGTTTTTTCCAACTAAACAAGCACTTACTGCAATCATTTTATTAAATAATATTCATCTAGTAAATCTAATCTTTCATGAAGATAGTTTTCAAGATATTCATAGTGAGAATTGATAGAATCAAGTTCTAGATAACTTTGTGATAAAGCGTATTGCTCTACCCAAGTTTTTCTTTCAGTAGTAAATGGCCATTTTTGAGTATTTCTATTTTGAGCTTTGTTTAATTTATCTTTTAATATATCTATTTCATTAAAAACAGATAAGAAAACATCTTCTCTAACTTCACTATATCTTTGACGTACTTTTTGTTCAAATTCTGGAATATTAAATAATGCATTATACAATGTATCTCTTTGTCTTACAAATAATGGAGTATAAACATATTGAGCATAAGTATCAATTCCTGGTGAATCATAAGAAACAGTACCAGATGCAATATCAAAATCCCAAACAGGACCAGCTTTTAATTTAACAACACTATCGTTTTGATCAATAAAATAATATTGACTAGTTGAACAAACATCAACATTTTTAAAAAATTCTTCAACTAAATAATAATCAATAAATGAATCTACATCGATGAAATCGCTATATGTTTCACTACTATAAACAGAAGAATTTACACTCATTAAAAAACTTTCTAGCCATTGATTATTTTTATCAAAAGCAGACATTGTTTCATTTGCACTATTTATATCTTCAACACTAGAATTTTCATCTTCTAAGATATTAAATGCATCTACATAATCATCAGCATCTGGATATTTTAAAGCAAAATCATCTCGTCCAATTGAAACATAACATTTTCCTGCAAAACCATCATATTCTTCTTTTGCTCTTTCATCTATTTCAAGGAAAAATGAAGAAATTCCATCTTTAGAAACATGATCTTCAATATCAACTCTTCCTTTTTTAGCTTCCATTTGTTCACATAATAGGAAAACACCATAATATTCATTATTAAAATATACATCTACAAAAATAGAAGAAGGTTGGAAATCAAGATTATTTAATTTATTTGCTGTTAAATAAGCAAGATAATTTCTAATATTACTTTTATCATAATAGTTAGCAAGTAAAACCCATTCTTTGGCCTTAGTTAAACCAAATAAAGATTGTTTTTCATCAAATTTAATTTTAAAAGGTTTTTTATCAGCTGACATAGTTGAATTGCCTCTTAATTTGATTCTCATTGTTTGATTTTCTAATAATACTTTAGATGTTTGTTGTTCAGTAATATTTAAATTTCCTTTAATATAATTTTCTTTATCAGCAGGGAATTCATTATTATTAGTTTGAATATTAATTCTATATACATCATTATCTGAACCAAGATAATTTAAAATGTTTTTATCTTTAGTTGTTTCTTGTTCTTCTCCTGTAGAACTATTACTATTTGTAGAAGAAGATGTACTGCTAGGAGTGCTACTATTAGAAGGTGTACTACTAGGTATACTGCTATTAGAAGGAGTTGAACTAGGTGTACTACTATCAGAAGGTAATGTTGTATCACTATTTGATGATGAATCAATTTGATCACTAGAAGAATTAGATGTCGTTACAACTTGATTACAAGATGCTAATAACAAAATATTTAATAACAAAATAAAATTTTTTTTCATAGATAAAGTTCCCTCATTTATATTTAAAATTCCTGCCAAAGCATTGTTGTTCTTTTAGTAAATGTTTTGGTTAATAAATCATTTTTATTACTATTATTTACTTTTATTAGTTCAAGGCTTAAAGCTTCACTAGCACTAAGGTGTCCTAAAATAAGTTGTGATAATCTTTGAATTGTAATTTCATAATCAAATTTTTTAGTTATTTTTTCATTTACTAATAAATGATGATTTTGACATGAAATTTGGAAAATTTTATCATTCCAAGGAGCATATTTATCATTTATTTTTAAAGTATAACTCCCTTTAAAATTATCTTTTATATTTAATAATTCTAATGCTTCTTTGACCATTACAACTCTACCCATTTTATTTGGCCATTGCCAATAATTTATTCTAGGTGAAGGCAAAAGATTTCTAAATTCATCTAAAGTTGTTAATACAAGTTCTACTTTATTTATTTGTGAACGATGACGATATAAGAAATTTAATAAATATTGACGACTTGTTTCATTTAGAAAATACATTTCACTTACTTTAATTTCTTTGCCTTCCATACGATACACCATATATGATACTAATACATCATTTTCATCATAAGCACCATATACATAATAATTGTTGTCATAATATTCTTGCCATTTATTATTGATAACATTATCATCCCTAATTAAAGGACCATTCATATTTTTAGTAACTTTGTTTCTAAATTCTTCAACAATATTAGCTTCATCTTTATTAAATCTGTGATATTTTTTGGCACTTATACAATTTTTTAAATCCTCAATATCAAAAGAAACAAGTTGCCAACTATAACACCATTCATAACCAAATTTACGATAAAATGGAAATGCAAATGGACCAAGTCCTGATAATATGACATTATTTTCTTTCATATAATTTAATGCAAAAGTAAATAAATTGCCTATATTACCTTCTCCGCGTCGTTCTGGTAATGATGAGACACCAGCAATACCACCAAAATTTACAGCATGACCTTCAAAATTAACAACATATGGAATTATAGAAAATAAACTAATTATATTATCATTATCGTCAGTAGCTAAAACGAATCTTTCACTATTTAAATTCCCATGTTCAATATTATTTTGAATGGAATGCTGACTATTATTAAAACAATATCCCATTGTTTGATAAATTTGTTTTTTATCGCTGTCTTTAGCAAAACGAATTTTCATTAATAGATGTCCTCCTATGAGTGATTCTTTAAAAACAATATATCATATTATTAATTAATATGCAATTAATGTTAATTGGAATTTTATGTTAAATATTTATATAAAAAATCAATAAAAGGGATTTGATAAATAAATGTTTTTAAAATTTGTTATTTAAAATATGACATATTTTAAAAAAATGAATAATATATATAAAGTTATTGATGAAAATAAAAAAAGAAATTGTTATAATCTATTTGAAAGATAAAGGAATGAAAAGTTTATGAAAGGGAAAAAATGTATAAGTGTATTATTGATTTCAATTTTAATTGTTTTAGCTTCATGTGGGAAAGAAAATATTTTAAATAATCCTTATGATAATGAAAGTCACATTAATCAAATTATGAAAGTAATTGGCAATACTAAACGGGTTTTGCCAGAAGAAAGTAATGAAGGATTAAGTAGATATCCTTCATATGATGTTGAACTACCAAATATAACAGATAAAGAAAAAGATGATATATTAAATGAAGATGCTTTAATTCGTAGTTCAAGTACTACTTATACAAGCATGGATCAAGATGGTAATTTATATTTAGATGGCATCAAAACAGGAAAGAAATTGTATAAGCATACTGCAGCAGCCGGAATGTATTATGGTGATGTTTCTGATAATGAAAAAGCAGTTATCAAAGAAATAACCATCAATCCACGTCCATATGGTAATTATATTACAGGATTATATGCACCGGCAGGCGAAGTTATTAAAATAGAAATGAGTCAAGCTGATTTAGATAAAACTGGCGGCTTAACTATTGCTATTGGACAAGTTTCTCAAAATAACCAATTAAATAATATTTGGAAAGAGAGAAATGATTTTAAACGTATGCCAAATATAGCAAACATAATGACAATTAATGAAACAACAGGTTATGTTGGGTATCATTTAGGTGGTCCAATTTATGTAACACCAAATAAAGTTAATGGGCCTTTTAAAGTTACAATTTCTGGAGCTGTTGAATATCCATATTTTATTTATGGTTATACAACAAAAGAAGATCTTGAAAAAATGAAAAATTTAAGCGCCCCTTATTTTGATTTTGAAGTATGGGATAATTCTATAAGACATACAGGGCCTAAAAAATATGTGAGTTTAGATTACGATAATTTGATGAAAGTAGGAAGACTTTGGTCTAATATTACCAAAATATCTAAACAATTTTATTCTACTTCTAATTCTTTAATGGGTATAACTATGATATATGATCCTTTTATTGCCGCAGGAGGTGCTGTTGCTTTTGTTGGAAGAAATTGGTGTAATTTGCCGCCAAGTTGGATGGGAAGTTCTTTAAATTATCAAGAATTTACAACTAATGGTGCTTGGGGAACAATTCATGAATACAATCATCATTTTCAAAAATATGGTTTTGCCCAAACAGATGAAGTAACTAATAATGCCATTAATATTTTAACTTATATTAGTTATACAAATATCTCTAGCAATCGTACTTTAAATGATAATTCATTACCTGATTGGAATAGATTTACAGATCCATCACGCAGTTTAAGAGATACTAAAACAGAATCTCTTAAAGGAACAGCTCAATCTAGTTTAAATGCTTATGTTGATATAATTCACGCTTTTGGTGTAGATAATTTTATTAAAGCAGCCATTTATTCAAAAGGTCAAGTAGGTGTTGATAAATGGTATGAAGCTTTATCTGAAACATTACATTATGACTTTAGTTACTATTTTCAAACTTTATTGCATCAAAATGTTTCAAGCGAATTAATAAGTCGTTATAAAAATAATAATTGGCCTACATTTGTTCCTATTGCTACAACTTATCAAGTTGGACGAAATTATTATTATGATGATAAAGAATATTTTAGTGAAACAGTAAAACCATTTATCATTGAAATAAATAAAGATTACGAAGTTGATTTTAATAAATATCTTATTGTCCCTGATGATTTTAGTTTTCAAATTAAAAATATTGATAATAAATCAAAAAGTGAATTTATTAAAAAAGAAGATAACGTTTATGTATTAAAACCAAATAATCAAGAAGAAATTAGCCAAGTTAATGTCACAGTTTCTTTAATAAACAAAAATATAACAACAAAAGATGTAACATTAGTATTGAAATTTAAGCAAGATTATTTAGGTTTAGAAGCTACAAAATACACATATGAACAAATGCCATATAAGACAATACAAGATGCAATAGATCATAATTTTGAAGGCTATAGTGAAAAATATGAATACACTACAAAATCAACTTTTGTTAATCAAATAAATCCAAAAAATATTGTTGAAATCAAAGGAAAAATCTATATTCCAGAAGATGGAACATATCGCTTATGTTTTAGAAGCGATAGAGGTAATAATGTTTTATTTAGTGCAATAAATGATGCAAATGTGACAAAAACATTAGATTTAACTGGTTCACATTTAGCATTTACTGATAATGGTGAACATGTTGTAGAATATAATTTAAAAAAAGATGATTTCATTTATTTTAAAGAATATACAATGTCATATGGTTCTTATGATGCTTATATGGAAATAGGCTTTGCTAAAGTAGTTGATGGTATAGCCAACATTAATAGTGGATTATCTAGTGCTTATTTATTTAATATGAATGATGATTATCATGGATATGATTTTGAATATGAAGATGTTTATCACAAAACATATAATATTGAAGGAATAATGGCAGATAAGTCAATTCAAAAAATAGAAAAATGTGAAAATTATGGTCCATGGAGTGATGATTATAAAATAGAAAATATCATTGATAATAATCAAGATACTGCTTTTCATTCACAACAAGGTAAAAATATTAAAACAGAACCATTTAAAGTAACAATTGATTTAGGTAAAGAAACTCAATGTGATACTTTATATATAACAGGATATAATAGAAATCAAATGCATATGCCAACAGATTTTAAACTTTATGGTGGTTTATCATTAGATGATATGGAGCTATTATTAGAAACAAATGACCATCCTTTTGAAGGTAGAAATTTAGTAGCAAGTTTTAAAAAAACAACGATTAAAAATTATCGTTTAGAAGTTACAGATACAGATACATCTTCATATGTAGCAATTAGTGAAATAAATGTTGGTTTAGCATTGAATGCTAAAGAATTATCATTAGATAAAGCAGTATATAATGGAAAATTTAATATTTTAAGGGATGATACTTTATCAACATTTGGGCACACAATTAAAGGGAAAGGCACAATTACATTATCTTTTAGTGGCAGTAAATTTGGCATTAAAGCATTATTAGATAGTGAATGTAAATTTAAAATAGAAATTGATGGCCATAAATATGATAAAGTTAATTTAAATAAAACATCAGAATTAGAATTGGTCTTTTATGTTGATAATTTGGAAAATAAAATGCACAATGTTAAAATCACTGTGCAATCTAAATCTATAAATATAGAAAGTTTTCTTATTGGGTAAGTTTATCAATAATTTCTTTTGATTCTTTAACAAATTCATTTAATTGTGGACCGTTATTAATAATTTGTTTAGCATTATATAAAGCTAAATCAAATAAATGACGGCTATAATAATAATGCATTTTTATAATTTGGTTATTTAAAATTATAAATTTTGGGCCTTTATTTGGAAAAATAAATTCAATATTATTTATAATTTTATCGCTATTATAAATATCATTAACATATAAATGAATTTGTTTTTCTTTTTTAGTAAGTTTGTTATTTTTATTATTTATTAGTTCAAGTGCTTTTTGATAATCATTCTTTTGATTATAATATATTATTTCCATCAAATTATAAAATTTAATATAGCTCTTAGTTAAAGGCTTCCCTAAAGATTCAAATAAACTTTGAGCTTTTTCTTTATCAATAGTATATAAATAATTGCATTTTAATAAATTTAAGTAAAGTTTTGTATCTAGATGTAAATTGTTTTGTAAATATGAATTAATTTGTTCATCAAATTTTTCAAAATTACATGTATTGTGAAAATCTTTAATTAATTTATTAATAGGATTTGATAATATAAAAAATGATGTAACTAAAGCAAAAGCAATAATAAATAAAATGATACATGTTATAAAAACATTAATATTCAAAAATGTCGCAAATAATTCATAAAAAATTACTAATATAAAAATTAAACATATAAAAAAGAATATAGTAATATTTAATTGTTTTTCATTAAAATATCCAACAGGTAAAAGACTTTTTCTTTCCTTTTTCTTATGATTAAAAATAAAATTAATAATTGTTGCAACTAAAAATACTAAACTTGAAAAAATTAAAGAAGCATCAAATATTAAATTATTGTTATGCCAAGGTAAAACAGCAATAGTCATAATTAACATTACAATTAATTTTATAAATGGTATTTTATGAAAACATTCAAGAAAAGATAAAATAAAAACAAAAGATAATAAAATTATAGCTACTATTTCAAGACTTTTATTTAATAATAATCCATCATCATTAAATTCACCAAAAAAAGCAAAAATACAAACAATTAAACATAAGATAATTTCAATAATATTTAAAACATAAAAATTAAATATTTTTTTTATTTTTTCCATAATATTTACCTTTTTAATTATTAAAAACAATGATTGGTATTGTGTATTCATCAACTAATCCGCCAGCATGATGTCCTTTGAAATTATGACCATCAGGACTTTGAACAAAATAATATTTATCTTTAGCTATAGCTACGTAATCACCGATTAAATCTTTAAATAAAGGATTTTCCAAACCATAGCCAAAAATGTGATTATTAATAATTTCATCTTTAGTATAAAGATCATAAAAATCACTAAAATATTGATTAAATAAAGAAACAAATTCTTCTTTTTTATTATCTTTTACAAAGAAAAAAGCTGTTCTTGAATCGCAAGTAAAAGGAGCATACAAACAATTTAAAATGTCATAATAAGTATAAAGGGCAATAGGAACAACATCAACTTGTCCATGATCCGCACTAACAATACCAATTGTATTTTTAGTCTTTTTTTCGATATGTTTTAATATTTTGCCAATATCATTAATTATTTTTTTAATATGATTTGTTGATGTTCCTTCTTGATGCATACTTTTATCTGGTTCATCCCAATAAGCATAAATATATTTTTTGCCTTCTTGATTGCATAATTTAATTATCTTACGAGCAAAATCTCTTAAGGAACGGCAACCATTTTCTTTAAATGGTGGCCAAAAGCTATAATATTTGACTTCTTTATTAGTTGCTTCTTCAATAATTTTGCCTAATTCTTTTGTTGGCATTTTGCGATTAGCAATATTATCACCAATAATTTTTTCTTTAGTAAGCGCATCACAATTTGGATAATTATCAACAGCCATATTTAAATCTTTATAATATGAAGACCAACCAAGCCAACCTGTTGTTATTGGATTTTCTCCAGTAATGAAAGCTGTTGTACAATTAGCAGTTGTTGGTGGAAATGTTGAATGCATTGTTCCAATTTGATGTTTTTGTAAATAATGATTTGTTGATGTATTTTTTTTAATAATAGTATCACCTAAAGCATCAAAAACAAAAATAATTACATTTTGGTATTCTTTTTCTTGAAGCTTTTGGTCGATTAATGTATTTGTTTTGAAATTTGGTTTTAATCCATAATATTTTTGAATAGAACTAGTTAAATTGGTTATACAATTATCATAATCAACATATTTAATTTTTTTCATAATATTGACTACTTTTCTATATATTTGATTTTTAAACCAATATCATATGTTCTACTCCATGGAAAATACATATCTATTATTTGATAACGTCCAGTCAAGTTTGGACATAATTCATTTAATGCATCCGTCATTACTTTTGTTGTTAATGAAACCCAATATGGATCTCTTTGACCATGAACATCATAAATGGTGTAGGCATCTTTTCCTGTTGAACAATATTTTTCTCTTAATATTTTTCTTGCTAAAGATGAATAACCAATATCTTCAACATAACGATGCATTAGAAAATCATTAAAAAGTTCTTTATTATGTGGATAAAGGTATCTAAGTCCCATAGGTAAAGCAGTGCCCAAAGAATTACATGGAATATTCCAACTTGCATAGCCAGCAAGATTCATATATAAATTTTTTTGATCAATTAATTTAATAAATGCAGGATCTGAGCCATTACAATATCCAATATCACAAATAGTTACAGCTTTCTTTTTTACATTAACTAAATAATCAATTCTTTCAACAAAATCAACAAGATTTCTACCAACAACATAACCAAAATAATCTGAATATTCACGGAATTGTGAAGCTATCATATTTTTAGTTGGAGCATTTATTGCTAATATTAAATCAGCATTTTCGATATCATCTGTCATTAATGCACCACTTGCAATAATTTGATATCTTACAGAAATATCCAAAGGTCTATCTTCAGCACAAGGTATAACCATTTTGCATTCTTCACTAGGATAAATAACATAAACTAAAGGTTTTTTATGATAATATTCATTAAGCATTCTTGCAAATAAAGTATTTGATACTTCATCTGCACCAGGATAAGTTAAAACCTTCAATTGCAAATTAAATTTTTCAACTTCTTGACGTACTTTCATTTGATCTTTTGCTGTATATCCATAAGGAGCACTATCATCTTGAGGAACAATTAAAAAATCAATTAATCCATCATTTACTAAATCAACAACTTGACAAATTATTTGTGTATTAACTTGTCGTCTATTTGCATAATCATCCTCATATTCTTTTGGAATTTCAATTGTTTTATAATAATTGATTTCTTCTTTAGTTGCTACATTAACTTCCATTTTGTGTTCAATGGCCTTTTTTTCATGTAGTCTAAGTCCATAATATTGATAATAAAATGGTTCTTCATCATCATCATCATAATGAGGACAACGCATAACTAAATTGTATGCATATATTTTTAATTTCGGATTAATTTTTTTAATTTCTTTGATAACTTCAAGACGTTTTGATACTTCGTCAACAGAAAAATAATGCAATCTTGAAGGAACAATACCTCCATAAACTAAAGTATCAATAGATATAATAGCTGCATAAGCATCTTTAGCCTCATTTAAGAAAAATTCTTGAATTTTCTTAATGTTTCCTGGCCTTTTTTTAAGTCCCATATATTCGAAAGGAACTCTAACAATATTAAATTCTTCTCCTTGAAAAATGTTTTTTGGAAAATCATAATTACAAGGTCTTTCATCTAATGGTATATGAACAATTTTTAGCATAAAATATTTCCACTCCTTAAAAAAATTATAGCACAAAGAGAAAGTGATTTTAATTATAAAATATTTTATTTTCAAAAAAATAATCATATTGTATAATGTTGTTAGCATTTATTGGAGGTTATATTATTTATGGAAAATAATAAATGGTGGAAAAACGCGATAATTTATCAAATATATCCACGCAGTTTTAAAGATGATAATAATGATGGAATTGGTGATCTAAAAGGAATAATTAGTAAATTAGATTATTTACAATTTTTAGGAATTGATGCCATATGGTTATCTCCTATTTATGAATCGCCTATGGAAGATAATGGTTATGATGTTTCTGATTATTTTAAAATTGCACCAGTTTTTGGAACTATGGAAGACATGGACACATTAATTGCTGAAGGCAAAAAAAGAAATATTAAAATTATTATGGACTTAGTTGCTAATCATACTTCCAAAGAACATAAATGGTTTAAAGAAGCTTGTAAGTCAATAGATAATCCATACCATGATTATTTTTATTGGTCTAAAGAAATAGATAATAAGGAATCAAGTTTTTGTGGTTCATCATGGGAATATGTACCAAATTTAGATATGTATTATTATCATTATTTTGCTAAAGGTCAAGTTGATTTAAATTGGACAAATCCAAAAGTTAGACAAGAAATAGCTCATATTATTAACTGGTGGCTTGATAAAGGCGTTGCCGGATTTAGAATGGATGCTATTGAATTAATTGGAAAAGAATTAGATAAAAATATTTTTGCCAATGGTCCTAAAATTCATGATTATTTAAAAGAATTAAATAAGAATTCTTTTGGAAAAAGAGAAGATTCAATTACTGTTGGTGAAGGATGGCCAACAACTAAAATCGCTATTGACTATACAAATCCTAAAAATCATGAAATAGATATGATGTTTAATTTTGATTTGATTTCTCATATTTGGACAAATAATGAACTTGCTAAATTTGAACCAAATATACCAAACTTAATTGAAATGAAAAAAATATTTAAAAGATGGCAACTTGATTTAAAAGATCAAGGTTGGAATACTTTATTTTGGGAAAACCACGATTTAGCAAGATGCATTTCAAATTTTGGTAACGATCGTTTTTATCGAGTAGAATCTGCTAAGGCTTTAGCATATATGCTTTATTTCCAACAAGGAACACCATATATATATCAAGGCCAAGAAATTGGTATGATAAATGCTTATTATAGTAAATATTCTGATTATCAAGATATTGATTCTATTGGCAATTATGAAGATAAAGTTATTAATAAAAAATTAGTATCTCATACTAGAATGTTAAGAGGATTGCAAAGAGGTTCACGTGATAATAGTAGAACTCCTATGCAATGGGATGATAGTATTAATGCTGGTTTTAATAAAGGAACTAAACCATGGTTAAAAGTTATTCCTAATTATCATGAAGTTAATGTTAAAAATGCTATAGAAGATAAAGATTCAATTCTATATACATATAAAGATATTTTTAAATTTAGAAAAGACTCAGAATATAGCGAAACAATTTTAAATGGTAGTTATGATACATATCTTGAAGATGATCCATATATATTTGTATATGGTAGAACTTATAAAAATAAATCATTTATTGTTGTTGTAAACTATGATGATGATTGCCATGAATTAAATTTAAATGTTAATGTTAAAGATATTATTATGTCTAATTATAAAGATTCAAAATGTAGTGTTAAAAATGTTACATTAAGACCATTTGAAGCAATTGTATTTAAAATTAAATAATAATAAAAATATTAAGAACTTTTATTATTTAAAGTAATAGAAGTTCTTTTTTATAATAAATACCACATTTTCCCTTTTGAATTGATTATTATTTATTAAGACAAAACATTTAATTATACCCTAAATTATGGCATTTATTAGCCTTTTGATTTATTTGATTTAATTGTCAAACTTCTAAAGAATTAAATTATAACCATAAATTTCTTAATGTTTTTTTATTTTTAGTGTGCTAGAATATTTTTAGAAGAAAAATTAAAAATTGGGGAATAATATAAATATGAATATTTTATTAGTTAATTTTAATGGGACGTATGGGCTAGGGCATATTATTTATTTAATAAGTGCTTTAGTATTATTTTTTGTTAGTTGGTTTTTAGTTTTAAAATTTGCTAAAACAGAAAAAAGCAAAAAATTAGTTGTTAAAATAACAGGACTAGTTTTATTTGTTTTAATTTTATGGAATAGAATTAGCATTACAATTTATAATTTTATGAATAATGATGAAGGCATTAGAAATTTATTGCAATTAATTCCACTTAGTTTTTGTGGTACTGCTTCTTTATTAAATGCAATAGCCACTTTATTTTTGAAAAAAGATAATAAAATTTTACATTGTGTATCATATTATGGTTTAATTGGTGGAATTATTACCATGTTTTATCCTACATTTTTAAATGAACAAGATTTTTTTGATGCAAGAACTGTTTCGGGATTATTGCATCATACAGTTATGGTTTGGCTTATAATCACAAATATGATAACTGGTAATTTTAGGCCAAGGGCTAATCAATGGTATGTATATCCTATTGGATTATGTATTATGATGACTGTGGGATTATTTTTTCATGAAGCTTTTGACTTAAATGCAATGCAAATAAATGAACCATTATTATCTAGTGCTCCAGTTATTACATTTTGGTATGTTCTTGGTCCTTCAACACTTATTATTCATTTTGCTATTATTTATTTATTTGAAAAATTTGTTTATAAAAAGAAATCAAATGAAATTTTTTGTAAAGACAATTGGTTTTAATAATATTATAGGTATTATATGATTACAACATTTAAAGAATTTATAGAAGAAGAATCACAAAAACAATATTATATTGACTTAAAAAAATTTGTACTTGGTGAATATCAAAAATATCGTTGCTTTCCACCATACAAAAATATTTTCCATGCTTTAAGTATAACTCCTCTTGATAGCGTGAAAGTTGTTATTTTAGGTCAAGATCCATATCATGAAGTTAATCAAGCACATGGTTTAGCTTTTAGTGTTTTGTGTGACAAATTACCACCATCTCTTGTTAACATTTATAAAGAAATGGAAGATGATTTGCACGTTAAAGTTAATCAAAATGGCAATTTAGAATATTTAGCTAAACAAGGAGTGTTATTGTTAAACACTTCATTGACAGTTAGAGAACATATGGCAAATTCTCATGCTAATAAAGGTTGGAAAATATTTACTGATAATTGTATTAAATTATTAAATGAACAAAATCGTCCAATAGTTTTTATTTTGTGGGGACGTAATGCTATTTCTAAAACAAAATATTTAAATAATCCATTACATTTAGTCTTAACATCAGCACACCCTTCTCCCTTATCAGCATATAATGGCTTTTTTGGATCCAAACCATTTTCTAAAACTAATGATTTTCTTACTAAAAACAATTTAAGTCCAATAAAATGGGTAAAAAATATGCAATAAAAAAGCAAGAGTTTTAATCTTGCTAATTTTATATATTTTAGAATACAAAAATAATAATATTACTTTTTTGTTTTGCTGAAGCAACTTGGAGTGCTTTTTGTAATTTTGTTTTGCAATTTTCAGGTAATCCTTGAAGTTTACTATTAATACCATCGCTTAACATTTCAATTAATGGTCGTCCAAACATATTCATATTCATTAAGTTTTCTGGATCTTTATTTAAATATTCAATCATTGCTTCAGCTTGTTGTTTTGAACCTAAAACTGGTTCAAATGCATCTTCTACATTAACTCTAAACATATGAATTGCAGGTGCTGTGGCTTTGATTTGAATACCATAACGATTGCCTTGTTTAATTAATTCTGGGTTTGATAATCTAATGTCTTCATTAGTTGGATAAACAACTCCATAGCCATTTTCTTTGGCATCATTTATTGCAGGTAATAAATTAGATAAATTATCAGAATATAAGCGATATTCTTGTAAAATTTTAATTAAATCAGCTTTATCATTAATAGGTGTTTTTAATATTTGATTCAATACTTGTTCATATAAACCATCTTTAGCTTCAAGAGTGATTGTTACTAAACCTGTACCGGTATCAACATTACTAATTTGTGCACTTTGAATGTTATCATTTTCTTGAATTAATTCTGCCATTTTCTTAACATCTTTGATTTTTTTACATTCACTAATGGCATTTTGAATTGATTCTTTAAATGAAACTTTTAATGGATTATTATCATCTAAAACTGTAATCCATGTTGGTGTAATAACTTCAACATCAGTTACTGGAAATTCATATAAAGCTGTTTGTAAAACATTAGTTGCATCTTCTTGACTCATGTTTTCTACAGACATTACAATGGTACTAACACCATATTTATCTTCAATTTCTTGTTTTGTTGATAATGCTTTTTCACTTGTTGGATCTTTTGAATTAATAACTATAATAAATGGCTTATTAATATTTTTTAATTCATTAATAACATCTTCTTCTGCTTGTAAATATGCTTCTCTTGGTATATCTACAATACTACCATCGGTAGTTACTACAATACCAATTGTTGAATGATCGTTGATGACTTTGTTAGTTCCAACTTTAGCAGCTTCATCAAAAGCAATGGCATCATCAAACCAAGGTGTTTTAACCATTCTTATTGTTTCGCCATCTTTATAGCCTAACGCTTCATCAAAAACATAACCTACACAATCAACTAATCTAATGTTGACATATAATTCTTCATCAACTTTAACACTGACGGCATTATTTGGTACAAATTTTGGCTCACATGTCATTATTTGTTTACCAAGTCCTGCTTGTGGAAGTTCATCGATGGTTCTTCTTTTTTCGCTTTCATCTGTAATATTATCTAAAACAACAAGTTCCATAAATTTTCTAATGAAAGTTGATTTACCAACTCTAACCGGACCTACAACACCAACATATATGTCACTATTGGTTCTTGTTCCGATATTTTTTAATAATTCTAGTGTGTTCACGCAAATTTCTCCTTTATATCAATAAAGGTTATGCAATAAAAAACGAGATTAGAACAATAATCTCGTTAGAAAAGTAAATCCAATTTTAATAACTTCTTCTACAGGTAGTAAAAATGAAGTTATTAAAATTAAAAGAAATGATATTCCATTATAAATCATATGAGTCATCATACTAGCAGCTAAAGTTTTAGATTTATAATATACAAATGTTAATGCAAAAGCTCCAATAATATAAATAGGGAATGTCAAAAAATCATTTTTAAGTAATGCCCAATCAGGCTCACCAGCAGCAAGAGTTGGCACAAATTCTTCAAAAGTAGCTAGCATATGCATACCAGCAAATACAAGTGTTGTTACAACAAAGCCGATAATTTCCATTTTTTTATCTTTAAATGAAAAAGTTCTAAATATACCAAATCTAAAAATAATTTCTTCAAATAAAGGAGCTGCAATTACTACAAAAATAAATCCTAAAAATGGTGTTGAAAAAATAATAGAATTTACTGCTTCTTGATTTGAACTTGAACTATCACTTAAAAGCCCTAAAGCATTCAAAATTATGTTATAAATCATTGGCCCACCATATGCAATGGCAAAACCTATACCTATCCATTTCCAAGTTTGCCGATTAGCTAAAGTGTTAAAAAACTTTTTTAAATGTTTTCTAAAAATAATTGCTAGAATACCAACAACTGCTAATTCTAAAACAACTTGAGTAATTGCACTAGCTGTATTAGCTAAATTCAATAATTTTTCTTCATCTAGTCCGGAATTTATTTTTATAATAATCGAAATTATTATAGATGCAATTATGTCCATGCCAAGATATCCACCAATTGCAATGATTAAATGATGCCACCACTTAGTACCAATATTTAAATATCCTAATTGGTTTCTTAATTGTAATAATTTTTCTTCTTCAATATTATCTAAATTATTATTAGAATAATTTATTGAAATATTTTTTTGATTTAAATTAGTTTTAATTAAAGTATGTCCACAATAAGGACAATTTTCTAATGTTTCATCATCTATTTTATTTCCACAATATCCACAAAACATTTAATACACCTCTCTTTCTTATAATATTTTAACACAATTTTGTTTAAAAAAACTATAAATTAGTTAAATATAACTAAAGCAAAAATAATAGCTAAGGCAATTCCAATAAAATCAGCAAATAAAGCAGCTTTTAAAGTGTGTCGCCATTTAGTAATTTTTATGGAAGAAAAATATAAAGCAATAACATAAAATGTTGTATCTGTACTTCCTTGAATTAATGATGCAGTAATACATTCAAGAGAATCAGGACCAGTTTTGCATACAGAATTTAAAATTGCTAAGGAAGCATTTCCACTTATTGGCCTAAAAAAAGCCATAGGAACAATATTTGTTATAAAATCACTATTAGTAAAAGCTTTGCCAATTACTTTACCAATATCTTCGATAAGACCACTACTTTTTAAAATAACAACAGCACAAATCATTGCAATAACAGAAGGAATAATTTCTTTACATAATTTTAATCCTTCAAGAGAGCCACTACAAAAAGCACTAAAAGCATCTTTTTTCTTAATAATTGCTAATATTAAAGCAATGATTAATAAAATTGGAATAATCAAAATAGAAACAATCATGATTTTTCACGATAAGGTCTTCTTAGTAACTTATCGGCCAATAAACCAAAAACACAAGCAGCTAATGTGGAAATAATAGCATATAAAACAAAATCTGTTGGTGTTTTTGAACCATAACTTTTTCTTATACTAATTACAGTTGTTGGTAATAAAGTAACACCTGCAGTATTTAAAACTAAAAAAGTTATCATTTCATCACTAGCTACGCCTTCTGGCATCGTAGATATTTCTTTTAATCTTTTAATGCCTTTAAGACCTGATGGTGTTGCAGCAAATCCTAGGCCAAACATATTTGCAGTTATGTTCATAGCTAAATAATTAATAGCCTCTTGATCTTTTAAATTAGGCATAATTAATTTAAAAATTGGCTTAATAGCTAAAGATATAAAATCAATAATTCCAACTTCTTTAAAAATATACATGAAGCCTGTCCAAAAAATAGTTGATGATAAAACTATAATTAAAAATGAAAAAGCTTCATTTGGTATTGATAATATGCCATCTAGTAATTGTTCACTTCTTCCCATTATTAAGGCATAAGAGGAAGCAATAACTATTAAAAAAGCCCATATTTTTCCCATATTACGCACATCCTTTATAATTATTAAATTTTATGAATTTTATTTTTTATTTATCACAAAAAATCAAAAATAAATCTCTATTAAATATTTTTAAAAAAAATTAATATTTGTCATAAAAATATGCTATAATTAGAACTGGTATTGGGGTGATTGATTTGAATAAGTTAGATGCTAAAGAAATTGTCAGAAATGCCATTGATGGTTTGACATATTCTAAGGCTTATGATCTTTTCTTGAATAAAAAGGTTTCTTGTTCATGTCATCGTAATGATAAGGAACAAGATGAGTACGAAGGAACTGTTACAGGTAAGTCTAATAAGTCATATCCTGTTTCAGCAGTTATTGATGAAGATGGGAAAGTTGTTAAGGCTACTTGTAAATGTGATTATTATTTAACTTATCCTGGATATTGCAAACATATTTTAGCTTTGCTTTTGCAAGTTAATGAAATAACTAACAAAAAAGAAACTAGTGTTTTAACATCATTATTGCAATATTACAAAAAAAGTGTATCCTTAAATATTACTTTATATCCAATTTTTTATTCATATAAATATGATACAGGAATTGAATTTAAAATAGGAAGAGATAATAAAAACTATTTTGTTAAAAATATTCCTGAAATGTATGATAACATAGCTAATAATTTTTATTATAAATATGGTAAAGATTTAGAATTTATGCATTCTATGTCTGCTTTTGATGTACAAAGCAGAACAATCCTTGAAGATGTTCAAGATTATGTAACTTCACCAGTTGCAAGTGCTAAAAATTATTTTGATGGTAAAAGACGATGTTCAATTCCTAAAATTGTTTTTAAAAAAATATTAGATATGTATCTTGATAAACAAATTGAGTTTGTTTTTGATGAGGCTCATTTTGATTTGCTTTATACAAGTGAAACTCCTAAAATCGAATTAGTTTATGAAAATAATACCTTATCTTTAAAAGATCGTAAAAATATGAAATTGTTTACTATTGGTAAAAATCATTTTATGATGCAAAATGGTAAATTATATTGTATTGATGGTGTTATTGATGCAGATTTAATACCTTTATTAAGTACATTATATATTCGTTCTATTGAATTTAATACTAGATTATACAATGAATTTTTTACTTATATTTATCCTAAAATTAAAGATTTAATTCCAATTATAAACAAAGAAGAATTTGAAAAAGAAAACAATTGTTCAATTTTGCAAACAAATTGTTATTTGGATATTATTGATTCACATTTAGTATTAAAATATGACTTCTTATATGAAGGAATGAGCCGTGATGAAGCAATTAATAAAGGAATATATCCAAATACGGCTATGGAAGAAAATTTCACTGAACAATTACAATATTTTAATTTTACAAAAACTCCTAATAGAAATGAATATATATTAGATTCTTTTGATGATTCTATTGAATTTATTTTAACTAACATTGAATCTTTAAAAGAAATTGCTACAGTTTATATTAGCGATACTATTAAAAATTTAAAACCAATTAAAACTAGCGGTTCACCTGTTGGCGTTCGTTATAATAATAATTGGCTAGAATTGATTTTTAATGAAGCTTTTTGTAATATTAATGAACTTCAAGAAATTTTAGAAGCGTTGAAAGTGAAGAAAAAATATCATTTACTTAAAGATGGTACTATTTTAAATTTACAAGAAAAGTTTTTCCAAGATAGTGAAGAAATCATTGATTCATTAGGTTTAAATAATCAAAAACTTTCTAAAACAATGCAGATTTCACCTTTTAGAATTTTACAATTAGAAAAATTTATAGATTCTAAAGATATGCCAAGTGAAATTAGCAAATTTTTACATGATTTAAGGCATTATCAAACTATTAATTATCCAATAGATAAAGAATTATTAAAAGTTCTTCGTGATTATCAAAAAGAAGGAGATCGTTGGTTATTTAATTTAACTTATTATCGTTTAAGTGGCATTTTAGCTGATGACATGGGACTTGGTAAAACATTAGAAGTAATTACTTTATTAAAATCTGTTAAAACAAAAAATCCTAATTTAATTGTTGCTCCTGCATCGCTAACATTTAACTGGTATAATGAATTTTTAAAATGGACTCCAAATCTTAATATAGCATTGATTACAGGTAATGGATCAACTAGAGAAAAATTACTAGAACATGTTGTTTCAGGTCAAACATTAATAACTTCTTATGATTATTTAAAACGTGATTTAGAAATTTATAAAAAAATGAATTTTCATTTTCTAATTATTGATGAAGCACAAGCTATAAAAAATTATCAAACTAAAAATGCTGAAGCAGTTAAAGAAATAAAATCAGTTAGTCGTTTTGCCATTACAGGAACGCCAATTGAAAATTCTTTAGCTGATTTATGGTCAATTTTTGATTTTTGTTTACCTGGTTATTTAAAATCTTATGAAAGTTTTAAAAATGAATTTGAAATAAATATTGTTAAAAATAAAGATCATGATGCTCTTGAAAAATTAAATCATTTTATTTCACCATTTATTTTAAGAAGAACTAAAAATGATGTATTACATGAACTTCCTGAAAAATTTGAACAAGTCATTTATGCACCAATGTCAGAAGAACAAGAAAAAGTTTATAATGCAACATTAATGCAAGCACGTGATAAAATTCTTGCTTCAAATGGAGAAAATAAAATGTATATTTTTTCAATGCTAACACGTTTAAGACAAATATGTTGTCACCCTAAGTTATATATGAACAATTACATAGGCGATAGTGCTAAATTAAATTTAACAAAAAATATTATTTATGATTCTATTCATTCAAACCATAGATTATTAATATTTTCTCAATTTACTTCAATGCTTGAAATTCTTGATCAACAATTGAATGAAGATGATATCAAACATTTTAAATTAACTGGCACAACTCCAAGTAATGAAAGATATGATTTAGTTAAAGAATTTAATGAAAACGAAGAAATAAAAGTTTTCCTTATTTCTTTAAAAGCAGGTGGTACTGGACTTAATTTAATTGGAGCAGATACAGTTATACATTATGACCCTTGGTGGAATTTTTCTGCAGAAAATCAAGCTTCTGATAGAATTCATCGAATTGGTCAAAAACATAATGTACAAATTATTAAAATGATTACTAAAGACTCTATTGAAGAAAAAATTTTAAATCTTCAAAACAAGAAAAAAGAATTATTTAATAAAGTTGTTAATGATGACGGCAATATTTTAGATAAATTAACAAATGAAGAATTATTATCTTTATTTAATATTAATTTAAATGAAAAAAAATAAAAATTTTGATATGATAATCCAAAATAGAAAAAGGGCTGTGAAAAACTCTGATTTAGGTTTTCACAGCCTATTTTGACTTTATATTAATTTTGTTATTGTTTATTTGTTTTTTTTAACTTTTCAACAAAAAAATTATGAAATGACCTTACTTTTTAAAAATTAGGTTTTTTCATAGTCTTTATTATTATTTTATGTTTATAAAATAAGGCAATCTTTCTAAAGGTACTTCTATTTCTATTGTGTTTGGACCTTGATATGTATTTCCTAAATCATCAAGCCATTGACCTTTAGGCAAAATAACTTTACGTTTAAATGTTTGCTTAGTTACAATAGGCGCAATTAAGTATTTGTCACCTAACATAAATTCATCTTGAATTTCTTCATAACCATCATTTGGAAAATTAAAGGCTAAACTGCAAATAATTGGTGAAGCATCATTAGATGATTTTATAACCAATTCTTTTATATAATTACTAATTTTTTCATGAATTTGGCAACATTTTTTAACTATTTCTAAATTTTCTTTACTTAATACTTTCCAAGGAGACAAAGAAAATTGCATCATAGGGAAAAATGTGGCAACTTGAGCATATCTAACAAACAATTCTTCATCAATATCTCGATAATTGTTAGCAATAAAATCGCCAACTAAACCGCCACCTATCATATCAGGGCAACAATAAATATATCCAAGTAAAGACATAGCAATACCATTTGGAATTAAATAATTTAATCCTCGATTATCCCATGAATGTTTTTTATCAGTTAAACGTTGTGCCAAACATTGACCTTGCATATTAAAGGTTGCTCGCATTTCATTTAAAGAATATTGTGTTGCAAATTTAGAAAAAAGTTGTGATTGATGAACTCGCGGGATATCAATGTAAAATTTACCACTTTCAGGATAAAAATCATCATCGGCTCCATCAAATTTAAATCCATCAATGCCATATTTTTCTTGTAAATTATCGCATTGTTCTTTAAGCCATTTTATTGTTTCATCACTTGTAAAATCTAAAACGGCACTATAACCATCCCACCAATGCATTATTTGTATTTCATTACTTTCTTTATTTCTATAAAAAATATTTTTGTATTCAAGATTTCTAAAAATCAAACTATCTGGTGAAACACATGGAATTAACCAAACCATAACTTTAAATCCTAAATCATGTAATTTATCCATCATTTCTTTTGGATTTGGAAATAAGCGATGATTAAAATCCCAAACGCCATAGTCTTCTTGCCATCCATCATCAAGCATTAAAATTCCTGGTTTAAAACCATTATCAATAATATCTTGAGCATATTTTAAAATTTTATCTTGAGTTGGATACCAATTCATCTCAATCCAAGTGTTATATTGTGGAATAGTAAACATTTCCATCAATGGATGTTTATGATCAATTGAAAAATATTTTTTTGCACAATCAAAATAAGCCTCTCTTAAATTAGTACAATTTGTTTCTAATTTAATTGGTTTTAAACTATCAATATATAAAATCTTATTTTTTATTTCATAAGCAATTGGTTCGTTACTATAAAAATAACGGCCTTTTGAAGAAATAAAAAATGAAGTAACTTGATTTGAGTAATGAGATTGATTCAAATCGGCCTTTGGATAATCTTTAATATATGGCATGTGGATGCCTTCATCAATAGCACCACCCCACCAATATTCATTATCTAAAAATTTAATGGCTGTATGATATTGGTATTCTAACATGATAACTTATTTTACGATTTCTCCATATTGTTCTTTACCGCACATTGCTGCATTTGATTCATCAGTATCAATATGCATAGCTAAACTATATGTATCAGAAACACGAACAACAACATCATCAAATATCAAAGAACGTCCATTTGTATCTAATTTTACTTTAACTATATCACCATTTTTAACATTTAATTCTTGAGCATCTTTTGTTGTGGCATGAATATGTCTTTTAGCTACAATAACGCCTTCATTAATAGTTACTTGTCCTTTAGGACCAATTAAAGTACATCCTGGAGTATTATTTAAATCACCAGATTCTCTAACCACACCATCTATTCCAAGTGATCTAGCATCTGTCATAGATAATTCAACTTGATTAGCTTTTCTAAAAGGTCCTAAAATAGATACATTAGCCAATTCTTTCTTTGGACCTACTACAGTAATTCTTTCTTCACAAGCATATTGTCCTGGTTGTGATAACATTTTTTTAACATGTAATGTAGCATCATCACCAAATAAAACTTTAAAAGTTTCTTCATTTACATGCACATGTCTTGCAGAAGTTTCAACAATAAATTTCATAATTTCCTCCTAGTATCTAACGATACACTTTTAATCCTTCTTTTATAATTTCACAAATGTATTCATTACAATCATTTGTGATATTACCATCAATTTGTAATGTTAGTTTTTCTTTTTGTTTAAAGATTGCTTTTTGACAATAAATGTGTTCAGTTTCTTTAAAACTAAAAACTTTACCATTTAATAATTTAATCAAATAATTAATTATTTTAACTTTTTTTATTTGCCCAACAAAAACAAATTCTAATTTGTGGTCAAATAGAGATGCATTTGGACAAATTGGAATGCCTCCGCCAATGAAACTACCATTGCATAAAGTAATTAAAAATCCCTTTTTATGAATAAATGGACCATCATCAATGGAAACATCAAATTCATGCCAATGTATATGTAATAAAGCTTGCAAAAGAGAAATCAAATAGCGAAATTTTCCTTTTAATTTTTGGTGTTTTTCAAAATTTTGCAAAACTTCAACATCAATACCTGTACCAAGCACATTTAAGCAGCGTTGATTGTTAACTTGAATATAATCAACTTTTTCCACATGACCATTTAAAATCTTTTTCAAACAATAAAGATAATCTTTAGAAATTAGATTTAGAGCTTTTGCATAATCATTTCCTGATCCTGAAGGGATAATACCAATATTCCATTTATCTAAATCTTTAATCCCATTAACTACTTCATTTATGGTACCATCACCACCGATAATGATAATGTTTCCAGATTCGTTTGATGTAGTAATTTTTTTAGCAATTTCTTGTGGATGTTTATAATATTTTGTTTCATAAACTAAGTAAGGTATTTTGTTTTCGTCTAAATATTGGAAAATTTTAGCAATTTTTTTGAGCTTTTTTCTTTTTCTTCCAGAAAAATAATTACAAATAATATAATACATTTTTCCACTTCCCTTTGCTCAAAATAATTATAAAGATAATTATTTTAAAAGTCTAGTAAAATAAAAACATGAATAAATTTGTTATTCATGTTTATCATCATCTTTATGATCTTTAAAATAGCGATTATATCGACCATTTGCTTCTACAAAAGCAATGATTAAATATAATATAATCATTATTGCAACAAACAAAGATAAATAACGCATTAAATAAATAATTAAATAATTTTGATACATTGGTTCAAATTTTAAGTTGTCCTTATTATACAAATAAAATCTTTTATTTTTATATAATATAACGCTATAGCGATTACCATAAATTAAACCGTTTTTAACACCAAGTGGTAAAAAATTGTCATATGTATCATTAAAATATTTAAGAGATCCAATATAATATAGACCATTATCAGTTTGAGCAATACATGTTTCTCCACCACAACAATAAATATCATTAATTTTATTTTCACAAGGAATCTCTATAATTTTGATATCTAAAATATCTGGCTTTTTAGGGCTTTCAGTATAAATTGGTTCAATTTTACTAACTTTATTATCATATAAAGAATATAAGCCATTAACATTTCTAACAATTTTATTTGTATTGAAAAAGTTTTCAAATTCCTTAGAACTACTGTCACTGCTAGAACTATGAAGATAAATTGGATATGTTAAATTTTCATCTTCTAAAATAATATTTTCTTTACTAAATGTTTTTTCAATTTTTTTGCATTTTCCATTATTGACAACAAGAAATTCCATATTAAAAGTACCATTTATTAAATTATGATATAGGTAATGAAAATCGTTTAATGTTTCATTAGATGAAATGCTTATTGAATTCACTAATTTGTCATTAAAAGGTTTAATTTTATGAATAGATGTTTGATTTTGCCCGTCTTTTTGAAGATAAAACAAATATAAATATCCATCAAAATCTAACATAACAACAATATTTTGATTTGTAAATGGATTATTAACTAATTTTATTTGTGCCACATCTTTTAATATTAATTCTACTTTTTCACTTCGATTAGATATTAGATACAAATATCCGTTATTTAATAAAATATAGGTTTCGCCATCACTTCCACCGATATTATCATTGAATCCTTGAACATCAACAATTTTTGGCGAATAATGATTATCTATTTTAGAAAAATCTTTATCAATTTTAACAAAATTATAATTTGGTAATTCTAATTCTCCATAAGCAGAATCATAATTTTTAAATTTCATGAAATCATTTAAAGTGCTTTTAACTTCTTTATTTTGACTATAGAATAAATATTTATCATTATATGCATATGTAACACCATTAATATTACTTGTAACATTAGTTATATCATATGTTTTAAAATTACTTAAAACGCCTTTATTTATTTTTATGTTTGGCACAAAAGATAAAGAAAACAAAATGGAACTTAATAAGAAAAAAACTAAAGCAATAATTGTGCTTTTTTGTTTGATATACATTTTAAAATTTCTTTGAAAATTCATATAATAATCCACCTGTTTTTTTAAAAATATATTTTAATTCTATTATTTTTAAATTAAATAATCAATTAAAATGTTTATATGACAGTTTCAAATGGCAATAATGTTAGTAAACCTTTTAAAATAAATAATTTGAATTATTTGATTTTAAGGGCTTTTTAAAAAGAACAATTTAAAAGTTAATTATACTTTGTATAATTAAAAAAAAATGTGAAAAACTTTGCTTTACTATTGACAAAAAAAGTTATATAATGCAAGCGAAAGTTAAAATTTATAAAAAAAGGAGAAGAAAAAATGAACAAGAAAGAATTAGTCGAAAAAATTGCTGCTGAACAAAACGTTACAAAAGTAAAAGCAGAAGAAATGGTTAATGCTATTTTCTCTACAATTGTTGACGAATTAAAATCAGGAGAAGATGTAAAAATTCCAGGATTTGGTAGCTTTGTAGTTAAGACTCGTAAACAAAGAACAGCTGTTATTCCAAATTCAAACAAAACTGTTATTATTCCATCTTATAGAGTAGCAGGTTTTCGTCCAGCAAAGAGCTTTAAAGATCAAGTTAAATAATAATATTTTTTGGTCATTTAATATGTAATCTAAAGCAGATTACATATTTTTTTTATTTTTTTCATATTTTATATTGGTGATTTTATGATTATTGCATTATGTGGCTATCAAGGTAAAACTGGTAAAGAAGTTTATCAAACACTAATTGAAAATGATTATCAAGTAATTGGTATAGATCTTAACGGCTTGCCTTTAAGTCATTATATTAAAGATGTTGATTTAGTAATAGATTTTACTAACAAAAATAGTGCATTAAAACATATTGGTTTATGTTTAAAATATTGTAAACCTTTCATTGTGGGTACAACAGGATTTTTATCTGATGAATTGGCTAGTATAAAAGAACAATGTCATTTAAAAAATGTTAAAGGTATTATTTGTTATAATTTTGCATTACCTATTAATTTTTTGTTAAAACATTTTAAATTTTTTAATTCATATTTTACAAATTTTACTTATTTAGATATTCATCATATATCTAAGGTAGATAAAGTTTCAGGCACAACATATTTGTTTTTACTTCAAAATCAAAAAATACAAATAAAAACTTATAAAACAAATAAAAATATTATAACTTATCTTATACAAATGAAGACCAAATATGATAAAATGGTTATATCTTATCAAATTAATGATAAGAAAGTTTTTGCTTTAGGACTTTTAAATTATTTAAAAACAAAGGACGAAAAACAAATAAATAATCTAATTTAAATATGGATATCAAAAAAATAACAGAAGTACTTCAAATTATTAAAAAAAATCATTTTCAAGCATATGTTGTTGGTGGAACTGCACGCGATATTATTTTAAAGCGTGATTTTAGTGATGTAGATATTGCAACTAATGCCCCTATTGATTTTATTAAAAAAAGTTTTAAAATAGAAAATGATGATGGCCTTGCATTTGGCTCTATTAAAATAGTTTATAAAAATATCATTATGGAAATAACAAGATTTCGTCAAGAAAAATATAATGATAATTCTAATTTCCCAGTTATTGAAAAATATTTAAATAAGCCAATAGAAGAAGCAAGTAGAAGAGATTTTACTATTAATTGCCTTTATCTTGATTTAACTAATAATGAAATTGTGGATCCATATAATGGCTTAAATGATTTATTACAAGCAAGGCTTAATTTCATAGGAGATCCTTATATTAGAATTAAAGAAGATCCCTCAAGGATAATTAGAGGATTAAGATTAGCTTATAAACTTAATTTTATTATTGATGAAACAACAAAAAAGGCTTTTATAGAATGCCATGATGAAATAAAAAAAATATCAAACACAAAATTAAAAAGAGAATTAGGAAAAATGGTTAGTGATTTAGGATTAGATAAAACCATCAATATATTAAAAACATATCAAATAGATAGTAGAGGAGTGCTTAATAATGAAAATCAATAAATATATTAATTTTGAAAAACTATTAACTTTAAATTATAAAAAAATAGGATTAAGTGATGATGAGTTTTTATTATTATTGATTACATATGAATTAGTAGAAACTGGAACAAAATTTGTAAATCCTGCAGACTTAGCTTTATTGTGTGGCTTTTCTACTACCAAAATAGATGTTGTTTATTCAGGCTTAATTTCAAAAAAATTAATTGATAATGTCTTTGACAATGACAAAACAATGTATACATCATTTGATGGTATTTGTCAAAAATTATTAGAATGTCTTGATGATGAAATAGACCTTGAAAAACAAGAAGAAGTTAAAAATAAAATAGTTGTTGAAGATGTTTTTAAATATATGCAAACATTTTTTAATCGTCCATTATCACCTCTTGAATATGATGTCATTCAAAGTTGGAAAAATAAAAAATATGAATTTAATTTAATTAAGGCTGCTTGCGAACTTGCATCTCAAAGTGGCAACAAATCAATAAGATATATTGATACAATTATTTATGAAGAAAGTCGAAAACAGCAACTTGGTGAAGAAGAATATCAAAAAAGAGAACAAGAAACTATAGAATTATCAAAAATTGATTGGCTAAATAAATAACATGGATGAAAAATTAAATTACATATATCACATGTATCCCGATGCTAAATGTGAATTAAAATATAATAATATTTTTCAATTATTAATTGCAGTGACTTTATCGGCTCAAACAACAGATTTGCGTGTTAATATGTGTACACCTATATTATTTAACAAATATCCCAATGTAATTGATTTAGCAAATGCTAATTTAATAGATGTAATAAATATTATTAAACCTATAGGAATGTGTCAAACAAAAGGAAAACATATTATAGAAATTGCTAAAATAATTCATGAAAAATATCATGATGAAGTACCAAATAATCCAGATGAATTGTCGATTTTACCTGGTGTTGGACGCAAAACCATTAATGTTGTTTTAGCTGAAGGCTTTCATATTCCTGCTTTACCTGTTGATACACATATTAATAGAATAGCTAAAAGGTTAAAAATAGCTAAAATAGATGATGATGTGATCAAAGTTGAAGAAAAATTAAAAAAGAAAATCGAAAAAGAACATTGGATTCAAATGCATCATTCTTTAATTTTCTTTGGAAGGTATTTTTGTAAGGCTCAAAAGCCAAGATGCCAAGAATGCAAATTATTTGGTCAATGTCGAATTAATTATAAGTAAAATCAAGACTTTGTTTTGGGCCATTTAAAAAACCATTTTTATATTTATAATAAATATCAAAGTTATAGTAACTATTTTTATTTAAAGGAATAGTTACTATTTTTTCACATTCTATTGTTTCTTTATAAATATTATTTTCATAGATATCAAGATAAACTATTTTACCATCTAATATTTTTTCATAATCAAATATTTTATTATATTCTTTTTCATGATTTTCATGATTAATAATAAAATTTATTTTGTCATCTAAAATAAAATAATCATAAATTACTACATCTTCAATAATTGGCTCACTAAAATATGTAGTTGGTTCATAACCTTCTTTATATAATGCTTTTATAATGTAATTATCTTTTACCATTGGAGTTGCAAGCAAATTGCTTCCTTTTACAATATTTACTTCTACTAAACCATTTGGTCTATTAAATGTTTGGTTGTCTTTGCTAATACGATCATAAATATTTTTAGTAAATGTTTTAACAACATTTGCATCATTATTTCCTGAAGAAAAATAAGTTCTTTGACCTTTTATATATTGATCAAAACCAGTCCAGGCAGCAATTGTATAATCATTAGTAAAAGATGCTAACCAACGATCTTTTGAAGCGTTATTTGGAAAATTATATTCACTTAACATTTTATCATCAAATGATGTAGTACCTGTTTTGGCATATACTTGAACATTTTTGGGTTTACAATCACTAATGGACCAATAATTAGTATCCATTACTTGCTTTAAAACATCAATTAATAAATAACAAGTAGTTTCTGATAAAACTTTTTTTGTTGAAGGATTAAATTCTATAACTTTATTACTGCCATCTAATAGTTTAATTTTTTTAATTGCTAAAGGTTCAATGTATAAACCATTTCTCGTAATCATAGAATAAGCTGCTGCTAGATTAGTTACGCTCACTCCATAAGTATAACCTCCAAGCCCATAAGCATATGTAAATTGTGCATTATCCATTAAATTTATATCATTTAAATAATCAATTACTTTATTTAATGAGATTTTGTTAACAACTTTTTCTAATGTAGAAATAGCAGTAGTATTTCTTGAATAACCTATGGCATCAGCAATAGTTAATTCACCAAGATAGTTATGATCTACATTATTAATATTAATATTAGAATTTGGATAGTTAGTTGGAACATCTTCTAATATTTCCATATTACTATAATTTAAATATTCAAATGCTAATGCATATTCTAAAACAACTTTAATTGTGCTCGCTGGTTGAATTAATTTATCATAAGCATGATTAAATAAACGTTGTCCGTTATAATTTCTACCTCCAAAACAACCGACAATACTTCCATTTTTATTATCAATTATTGTAGCTGCAAATTGTTGATAATCATTTTTAAATTTAAAATTATCATATTTATTTTTTTGCATTTGATCTATTTGAGATTGTAAAGCCGAATCCATATATGTATAAATTTCCATAGGAGTAACATATGGATCATAGCCAGTTTTATCTATAATTTGTTGATATACAATGTCTGTATATGCCTGATAAGGATAAGTATTATTATCGATATTATCTTGTTTTTTATTTAACATGTCTAAGACATTTACACTGCTTGCCTTTTCTTGTTCGCTTTTTGAAATATAACCATGTTTATTCATTAAATGTAAAACAACATTTTTTCTTTCATTAGCATTTTGTGGATTTATTAATGGTGAATAATATGATGGAGCATTGACTACTCCTACTAACAAAGCTGCTTCGGGTAAAGTTAAGTTACTAACGGATTTATTAAAAAATTTATATGAAGCGCTTTGTACACCATGACTAACTCCATCAAAACAGACATAATTACAATAAAATTCTAATATATCTTTTTTGTTATATAATTTTTCAATATTATGTGCTAAATAAACTTCTTGAATTTTTCTTTCAAGAGATTTTGTATTAGTTAATAGCATGTTTTTTATTAATTGTTGTGTTAATGTTGATGCTCCTTCTTTTAAAGACATAGAAAAAATATCACTTTTTAAAGCACTAAGAACTCTTGGCAAATCAATACCTTCATGCATAAAATAGCGAACATCTTCACAACTTATAAGCGCATTAATAAAAACATCAGGTAAATCTTCATAAGTTATATTTTCATAATCTTCCATAGTTAATTGTTTCACTAAATTATTATTTTTATCATATATTTTGGATGATTTTCGTTTAACTATGGTTTCTACACTTAATGTTGGTGTACTATAAATGATTTTTATAAAATAAATAGTGCCTATGATCATTGATATAAGCACTATTGAAAATACTAAATTGGTGAAAGTAGATAAAATATTTTTAGTTTTATCTTTCAAAATATTTTTCCTTGACTACTTTAATATAATCGACTGGAGTAAAATATCCTTCTTTGATCAATGTTCCAAATTGTTTTATATCTTCATATGGGATAATCGTTTTATTATTATTATATTCTTCAATTAAAACTTGACCATCTAAAAGATAAATTTCATTGAACGCTCTTAGAAAGATAATAGCAAAAGTTATACCTTTTTGCTTTATTATAGCTTTCATAGCATTTATTTGATGAAGTGCAATGTTATTCTTTGGAAAGCCCTTCTTAGATGCCGTTTCTTTAGCTTCAAAATCTAAGTAGTGTCCATCACAAATACCCACATAGTCAAGAGTAGATGGCGCTAAGAAAACGGCTTCGGATATTTTATATTTATCACTAGTTTTAATTACTTTAATACTAGTTGGTCGTTTATTTATAAAAGCAATATCATGCTGCAAGTAATATTCGTTCGTTTTATTAATCATATCTTCAAGTGCCATGCCTTGATTCGCTGTATCTCTATTTCTACTTTTAGAATATTCAGTTACTTTTTTCATTGTGGGATATTTAATCATGTTTTCACCTACTTACCACCACTTCTATTTTTTACTATTTTTTCTATATTATACACTATTTTTTTTTACTAAAAAATGGTAAAATAAAACTGTAGGAAAAATAATCGGAACGGGGGAAATATTATGGCAGATAAAAAACTTTCTACAAAAGTTTTTCAAAGAAATTTTACAACTCAACCTTTAGGATTTTGTTGTCAAGAAGTTGATAATTTCTTAGATAATCTTAATTATGATATTTCTCAACTTGAAAGAAATGTCGAACAATTAACAATGCAAAATAAAAAATTATCTGAGGAAATCAAAGAAAAAGATCATACAATAAAAGATTTAAATCGTAAACTTGGAAAATCAAAAGCTTTAGATAATATTGCAACTACATCAAGTCCTAATTTTTCAAACATTGATATTTTAAATCGTCTTACTAATTTAGAAAACATGGTTCAAAAAATTTTAGATAATCTTGAAAACAAATAAAACAAATCTATTGATGGTCGCTTTTAAGTAATTAGAAGAGGAAAGTCCATGCTCACACAAACTGAGATGTTTGTAGTGTTTGTGCCACTTTAATAAATAAAGGTGGGCAGTGATCCTGACGGCAAATAATAATTCTAAGGGCAACTATGAATTATTAGATAAAGCACCACAGAGACGAGCTAATTGGAAACGATTAGATGAAACGAGGCAAGCCCCGCAAGTGAGAAACTCAAATTTGGTAGAGGAACCTAAATGAAAGAAATGAATTTCAAATGGGATGTTTAGACATAGATAAATGACCATCCTTGACAGAACATGGCTTATTTAGATTTGTTTTTAAAATATGCTTTATGCATATTTTTTTTATTAAAAAAGTATGCTAAAATAAAAACGAGAGGTTATTATTATGAAATTTAAAGAAATGAATCTTCCTAACAAATTAACAACAATTAGAATGTTTTGTGTCCCTTTGATGTTAATTTTATTTGTTTTGTATGGATTAAATAAATATACTCAATTAAATTGTGATTTGATTTTGTATAAAAATTTTACATTATTACAATTAATAATGATGATTATTTTTGTTTTTGCTTCAATAACAGATTATATTGATGGACATTTGGCTAGAAAAAGAAATATTGTTTCTGATTATGGAAAATTAATGGATCCTCTTGCTGATAAATTGTTAGTTAATTCAACAATTATATGTATGACATCTTTTGAATTCTTTTTACAACAAAAAGAGTCATGGCTTTATTTTGAAATACCTATTATGATTTTATGTGTTTTAGTCATTGCTAGAGATTTCTTTGTTGATGCTTTAAGAATGCAAGCATTAAAATCAAATGCGATTATTCCTGCAAGTTATATTGGCAAATTAAAAACTGCTACATTAATGCCTGGTTTAGTAATAATGTTTATTAGTGGTTTATGGCTTCCATTATATGTTATTGGAATGATATTAGTTACTTTAGGATGTGTTTTTGGTATAATTAGTGGTATTAAATATTTTATTGATTTGAAAAAATATATAAAGGAATAATTATATGAAAGAATTGGTCAAAGCATTAAAAGAAAAAAAATTAACTATTAGTTGTTGTGAATCATTAACTGGCGGATTGTTTGCTTCATCAATTGTTAATATTAGTGGAGCAAGTGAAGTGTTTGTTGGTGGATATGTAACTTATATGGACCGATGTAAAGCAAAATTGCTTAATGGCCAAAATATTTTAGATAGTCATGGAGCTATTAGTGAAGAAATGGCTTATCAAATGGCTAGTAAAGTAAAAAAAGATTTGAATTCTAATATTGCTATTTCTTTTACTGGTAATGCAGGACCAAATCCTAGTGAAAATAAAGAAGTTGGTTTAGTTTATAGTTGTTTAATTGTTGATGATAAAGTTTATCATTTTAAAGATATTTATCATGGTAATCGCAGTGACATTCGAAATCAATGTATTTTAGATGCCGAAAAAAGAATTTTAGAAAAAATTTAAAAAAACACTATTATAAATATAGAGGAGGCCTTTAAAAATGGGAAAAAATGATGAAAAAATGAGTCTAGATGATACATTAAAGTTGATTCAAAAGACATATGGCCAAGGATCAATTATGAAACTTGGCGAAAAACAAAATGTAGATGTTGATGTTATTCCTTCTGGTTCAATTGCTTTAGATTATATTTTAGGTGTTGGTGGTTATCCAAAGGGTCGTGTTATTGAAATTTTTGGCCCAGAATCATCAGGAAAAACAACTTTTGCTTTGCATGCTATTGCTGAAGTACAAAAAAAAGAAGGAAAAGCCGCATTTATTGATGCAGAACATGCTATAGATCCTTTATATGCTCAAAATTTAGGTGTTAATATTGATGAACTTATTTTATCACAACCAGATTCTGGCGAACAAGCTTTAGAAATTACAGAAATGTTAGCTAAAAGTGGAGCAATCGATTTGATTGTTGTTGACTCTGTTGCTGCATTAGTTCCACAAGCTGAATTAAATGGTGAAATGGGAGATGCTCAAGTTGGTTTACAAGCAAGATTAATGTCTAAAGCTTTAAGAAAATTAACTGCTACTTTAAATAAAAGTTCATGTACAATTATTTTTATAAACCAACTAAGAGAAAAAGTAGGAATTATGTTTGGAAATCCTGAAACAACCACAGGAGGAAGGGCATTAAAGTTTTATGCTTCTGTTAGATTAGATGTTCGTCGTGGTGATGTTATTAAACAAGGCGATGATGTTTTAGGCAATGAAGTAAAAATTAAAGTAGTTAAAAATAAAGTTGCGCCACCTTTTAAAACTGCTACTGTAGAAATTACATATGGCAAAGGTATTAATAAAGAAGCTGAATTATTAGAGTTAGCAGTCAAATTTGATATTATTCATAAAACTGGCGCATGGTTTGAATATAATGGTGAAAAAATAGCCCAAGGCAAAGAAAAAGCTAAAGAATTTTTAGCTAATAATAAAGTTGAATTTGATAATGTAAAAGAAGCAGTTATCAAAGCAATTAAAGAAAATAAATAAAATTAAGATGAAATATTTTACTATATTTCATTTTTAACTTAAAAGAAAGGAAATAAAATTATTAGATTTTATTAAAGGAAAAATATATGCTTATTTTAATAGGACCAAGTGCTTCTGGTAAAACAGAAGTTGCAAAATTACTTGCTAAAAAATACAATATAACTAAAATTGTTACTTATACAACTAGAGAACCAAGAGTTCATGAAATTAATAATGTTGATTATAATTTTATTTCTTTAAATGAATTTGCAAAACTAAGTGATGAAAACTTTTTTGCTGAAACAACTTATTATAATAACAATTATTATGGAACTGCAAAAAAAGATATTCAAGATAATAAATGCATTATTCTCGATCCTAATGGTTTAAAATCTTTTTTGAAACTTCATGATAGTCATATTATTTCAATTTATTTAAATTGTGATGAAGAAGTTCGTTATAAAAGAATGATTTCAAGAAAAGATGCTATTGAAGATGCAAAAAGAAGAATTTTAAGTGATCGAATTACTTTTAATGATGTTAATTTACAAGGAATAACTTTTGTAATAGATAGCGATAATATTTCTTTAGAAGATTTATGTGACAAAATAAATAATCTTTATAGTAATATGTTAAGGACTATAAAATAATGAAAACTATAGAAGAAATGGAAATCTTTGCTAAAGAAAATTTTATTCCTATTGCCCGTAAAGATTTTATTACTTTTTTAAAAGATTTAATAATTAAAAGAAAGTATCACAATATTTTAGAAATTGGTAGCGCTATTGGATATACTGCTATTAGTTTAGCGTTGCTTGATGATGTTTATGTTACAACAATTGAACATGATTTACAAAGATATCAACAATGCATGGTAAATATTACTGATTTTTCATTAAATAGTAAAATAAATGCTATTTATGATGATGCTTTAAAAGTGTCTCTTTCATCAAAATATGATGTTATTTTTATTGATGCTGCTAAAGCAAAAAATATACTATTTTTCGAAAAATTTCAAAACAATTTAGAAGATAATGGTGTCATTATTATCGATAATATGAATTTAAATGATTTTAAAAAGGTGGCTTCATTAAAAAAAATTGCATTTTATGAAAATAAAATTTTTGAATTAAAAGAATATCTTAATAATTTAAAAAAATTCAAAGTATCATATCTTGATATTGGTGATGGTATTGCTTTTATAGAAAAGGTTTAGAATTATGACTTTTGATGATACTGTCAAATTTTATGGAACTTATCGTCCATATCAACAAAGAGTTTTAGATAATCTTGAAACATTTTTAGATAATGAAAAAATTCATGTCGTTGCTGCTCCTGGAAGTGGCAAAACAATTTTAGGTTTAGAACTTATAAAAAGACTTGATCAACCAAGCCTTATTTTAAATCCAAGCATTGCTATTAGAGAACAATGGATTAGCCGATTTGTTAATAATTTTTTAGAAAATAAAGATGATGCTAATAAATGGATATCAAATAATTTATATGACAAAAAACCAATAATTTCTATAACTTATCAAGCTTTATATTTTGCATATCAAAAAGAAAAAAATGTCGAAAGTGATGAGTTTTATAATGAAGAAGTCGATTATAGTAATTTTGATTTATTATCTATTTTAAAAGAATATAATATTAAAACCATTTGTTTAGATGAATGCCATCATTTGAAAGCCGAATGGTGGAAAATTATCGAAAATATTGTTAAGCAAATATCTGATTGTAAAATTATTGCTTTAACGGCAACGCCACCATATGAATCTTCAAATCAAGAATGGCAAAGATATATTGATTTATGTGGTCCAATTGATGAAGAAATTTTTGTTCCAGAATTAATTAAAGACAAAAATCTATGTCCACATCAAGACTATATATATTTTTCTTTTCCTACTGAAAATGAAGAAAAAGAAATAATGAATATATATGCAAAAGCTTTAAAAATATATAATAAATATAAAAATGACAATGAATTATTAAATGTCATTATAGAAAATAAAATATATCAAGATGTTAATAAATTTAAAAAATTATATTATGAAAATACAAAATATTATCAAGCATTGATTACATTTTTATTGGAAAATAATATAGTTGTTCCTTTAAAAATAAAATTAATGATAAATAAAAAGAAATTTGATATAAATGATTTTGAAATTTTATTAGAAAATGTTTTGTTTAATGATTCTCAATCATACCAACAAGTTAATAAATTAAATTCAATAAAAAAAGAATTAGTTGCTTTAAAATTGATTTATAATCACAAAGTACATTTAGTAAATAATGAAAGAATCGATAAAAAAGTTACTTTTTCTTTATCAAAATTAGAATCTATAAAAAATATTATTAATTTTGAATTTAAAAATTTAAATGCTGATTTAAGATGTTTAGTTTTGACTGATTATGTCAAATCAAAATATAAAAAGGAAATCGGAAATGATTTTAAAGATATTGATTCTTTTGGTTCAATACCTATTTTTGAATATTTAAGAAGAAATAATTTATCTAATATTTCTATTGGTTGTATTTCTGGAATGATCACTATTTTACCAATTTCTTGTCTAGATTATTTAGATAATACTTTTTCATATGAAATTCTTAATGATCATAATTATGTTGAAGTAATTGTAAATTATTCGCAAAGAAAACAAATTATTGAATTAGTAACTAAAATGTTTGAAAAAGGGTTATTTAAAGTTTTGATTGCCACAAAATCATTACTAGGAGAAGGTTGGGATTCTCCATGTATTAATACTTTGATTATGGCAAGTTTTGTTGGAAGTTATGTTTTGTCTAATCAAATGAGAGGACGAGCAATTCGTTTTTATAATCAAAATGTAAATAAAAAAGCTAATGTTTGGCATTTGGCTTGTTTAAATCCATATGATTATCATTTATCATATGATTTTTATAATTTGGAAAAAAGATTTTCATCTTTTGTTGGTATTAACATTCAAAATCATACTATTGAAAATGGTTTAGAAAGATTAGGAATAAATAATATTCCATATAGTCGTTTTGAGGTAAATGAACTTAATCAGAAAACAATGGCCCAAGCAAAAGATCGAGAACAAATGTCTAATGTTTGGAATCAATGTATTCAAAACGCTAAAGATGTTTCAATATTGACTAAAGTAACAACTATTTCCAAAAAACGTTTGAATTATGATTTGTCGTTTTTTAATAGCTTTTTTTCTTTTTTATTAAGCTTTGCCTTATTATTTGTTGATTATGATCTTTTTTTAACATTTAAGAATTTACATTTATCTTTAGTGTGGAATTTAATTATAACAATTATCATTGCAATTTTTTGTTTAACATCATTTATTATTAATCTTATTAAAATAATTTTCCTGTCAACGCCAAAAAGAAAATTAAAATTTATATCTAAAGCAACTTTAAAGGCTTTATATAAAACAAATAATTTTAATTCCTTAAATATTAAAATTGTTGTTAAAAAATTAGATAAAAATAATTTAAATATTTATCTTGAAAATGCTAAAACATATGAACAAAATGTTTTTTCCAATTGTTTATGTCAAATTTTTGCTAAAGTTGACGAACCAAGATATTTGTTAGCTAAGCCTAAATTATTATTTGCTACTGAATTTTATATTGTACCTGATATATTTAAGAAAAATAGAAATATGGTTAAAATTTTTGCCAAAGAAATGTCAAAAATAATGGGTGGATTTGCTATTATTTTTGCTAAAAATAATGATGGTAAAAACATAGTTTTAAGAGCTAAAAAAATATATAATCTCAAATATTCAAATACAATTATTAAAACTAAAAATATTTTATTAGAAAAAAATGACAATAATTAAATTGTTTCATTATTGTCAATAATAATAATATCTTTAAAAGCTTCTTCTATAGTAGGGGCAATGATTTTTTTGCCATAACTTCCAATAACGGCAATTGGAAGATATCTTTCATTAACATCTTTATTTCTAATTCTAACTCTTTTAATACATAAACTTGTTTTAGTATTAAAATAATAAGCAACTTTATCATAAATAGTACAATTTCTATTTGCTAATTCTAAAAAGAATTTATTACGAACAGTAGGCGTAATATTAGTTGCATCATAAATTAAATCTTGATTGTTTAATAATGCTTTTGCACATAATGAAAATATTTCTGGCCATATTTGACTTTCATTCATTTCAGGATGTTGATTTCTGACTTCATCTGAAGCGACAACAACAGCATGTGGATATTTTTTTCTTAAAACATTTTTACAATAAGTTGATTTTCCTGATCCAGGAATACCAATTAACATATGAATTGTTGCCATATTTTTACTCCTTGTATAGTGGTATTTTTTCTTTTTTATTTTTATTTATTAAATAACCATTAGAATTTTCATTACTTCTAATAATTCCTTGAATTTGATTATCAATATATACTAAAGCACAATTATCATCTAATGCCAATCCTGATAAATCTTTTTCTTGCACAAAATTATCAAAAGTTTTTCTTTCTTTTTCATTATAATGTGGACAAAAGCAAAACGGAATAAAATCTAAACATTTTAGATAAGATAGAGGGTTTAAAGGATTAGTACTCCTATTAGCATCAGAATAGCCACTTTGAAAATAAATCATTGCACCGGCAGATAATCCTGTTAAAATTATACCATTTTCATATGCATCAAAAAGATATTTATTAACATTATTTCTTTTAAAAATTCTCATCGTTTTTGATGTGTTGCCACCACCAATATAAATAATATCACTAGTAAATATTTTGCTTTTAATTAAATTGTCATTGGTTGTATTTGACAAATATAAAACATCAACAAAACAATTTAAATTTGAATAATAGTCATTAAATTTAGCAATATAAGAAGGATTATCTCCACTAGCAATTGGAATAAATAAAACTTTTATATTTTTTTTATTAACTAAACTTATAATAAATTTATCAATTGCTAAAGTTGATTTTGTTTCAATATTGCCACCGCCAATAGGAATTATTACTTTCATGTCTCTTCACCCTAAATACTTTATAATTTTAACATATTAGATAGTTAATTTATATTCTTTTTTATAAAAAATAACTTTATTCAAATATATTGTCATGATATAATTTTTATCGTAAAAGATAGGAATAGTTATATTATGATTAGACAGTCATTAAAAATGTTTTGGAAAAATTTTATTTATGTATTTGTAGCTATGGGAATTTTTTATTTGTTCCTACTTTTAATAATTTTTGGTTTATTTCATGTTATAAGTAATGCTTTAGCCCAAACTTTAGTTGATTTATCTAAATTAATAAATTCTTCAATTGAAAATTCAGCAGCATCAATTAATGATTTTTTAGCTTATGCTTTAGGAAAAATAGATTGGGATGGCGATTTAATAGAAGCTCTTAAGCAAATTTTAAATAGTGATTGGCTTTTAGAAACATTAAGAGGATTTTTTGAAACATTAAATGCCTCAACAGTTGGCTTTGACGAAGAAATGAAAACTATTGTATCAGATTTTTCTTTAGAACTTATTATTGGAATATCTTTTTCAAGTATTATTTTATTTTTTGGAACTTCATTAGCAAGCTTTGCTACAAAATTTTTAATTCGTAGAAATAATGCCAAAAGGAATCTTAAAAAATTTATTTTAGCTAACACTTTAGTTCCTATATTGCAAGCATTAATATTATATCTATTTTTATTTATTTTTTCTTGGTTGAAATTATATGGAATTATAGTTAATGTTGCTTTGATTATTTTAGTGGGTTATTTATCTTTGATGGCTTCATGGCTTATATATCATGATAAAACTTTAAAACTAAAAGAAGTATTAAATTTTAAAAATGTTTTACAACATTTTGCCATTATTGGTATTATTGTTTTAATTAATATTTCTGTTGGTATTGTATTATATTTTATTAATTTTGTATTAGATATTTTATTAATGATTCCTTTAATTATATATTCATTAAGTATTATTAATGTACATACTGATGCTTATGTATGTTCATTATTAAAAAATAAAGAAGGTCTAGCATAAATGAAGAAACATATTTTATGGCTATTTTTATCATTTACTATGCTTAGTTGTCAAAATAATAAATTAAGCATTAACTCAATTACAAAGGAGAGTACAGAACAAATGAATGATAATATTAGTTTGATATTAAATTCACAAACATATCAAATTAAATTAGAAAATAATGACACAGTAAATCAACTAATATCTATGTTGCCATTGACTATAGAAATGAACGAATTAAATGGCAATGAAAAATATTGTTATTTGGATACTACATTAACAGTTAATCCAATTAAAATAAAAAACATTACTAAAGGTGATGTAATGATTTATGGAACAAATTGTTTAGTTATTTTTTATAAATCATTTGCAACGCAATATTCTTATACTAAAATAGGACATATAGATAATTTTGTTGAATTAGATAATAGCAATATAAAAGTAACATTTACAAAATAAAAAAACATCTTTCGATGTTTAGATGACAACAAATTTGTCTGAGATTTAGAATAATCTTTATTTGAACTCGAATGTTAATTAGGTAGTAATTAACAATAACATGATAAACCAAAGAAGGGGGAATTGTCAAGATGGAAAAAAAGCAATTATTAGGTTTAGATGTGGGAACAGATTCGGTTGGATGGTGTTTAACAGATGAAAATTATAATGTAATAAAAAGAAGCGGAAAATCTCTTTGGGGTGTTCGTTTATTTGAAGAAGCGAAAGATTGCAAAGAAAGAAGAAGTTATCGTTGCGGGCGCAGAAGACTTCAAAGACGCAAAGAAAGAATAATTTTATTGCAATCACTTTTTATTGATGAAATAAATAAGGTTGATAAAAGTTTCTTTCAAAGGTTAGAATTAAGTAAATATCATTTTGAAGATCGTTCTTCATATTTTGATACGCCTCAAACACTATTTATTGATAAAGATTTTAATGATAAAAAATATTATCATGAATATCCAACAATTTATCATTTAAGAAAGCATCTATTAGAAAGCACTCAAAAAGAAGATATTCGTTTAATTTATCTTGCATTACATCATGCTATAAAATATCGTGGTAATTTTTTACTTGCTGGACAAAAATTTAATGTTTCTGATGTTAATGATTTAGAAGGATATTTTGCCAAATTAAATGAAATATTAAACGCATTAGCTAAACCTAATATTCCTTTTTCTATTTCTATCTACAATGATGCCATTAAACCAATAATTGAAAAAAATTGTACCATCACTATTTTAAAAGAATGCTTAAAAACAAATTTGCCAACAACAGATAAATATATAGAAAAAACATTATATAGTTTAATAGCAGGTTCTGAAGTTAATATTAAAGATCTTTATGAACTTGAAGATGGCGATGAAGAAGATTTACCAATTAAAAAACTTTCTTTTAATAATCCAGAATTCGATGTTAATTTTGAAACTATCAAAGGAATTTTTCATGATAATAAAGAAGAATATTCAGAAATAATTTTATGCTGCAAAGGAATTTATAATTTTATTAAATTAGGAAGCATTCTTAAAGGCGAAAAATATATTTCATATGCAATGACAAATAGATATGATAATCATAAAAAACAATTAAAAACATTTAAAAAATTTATTAAAGATAATTATGACCATGAAGTATATGATAATATTTTTAGAAAAGTAGGCGATGAAAATAATTATCCAAAATATGTAGGATTTAATAGAACAAATAATTGCGGTGAAAGATTTGCAAAATGTAATAAAGAAGAATTTTATAAATTTTTAAGAAATAAATTAAATTTAAAAAAAGGTCAAGAAACAGATAACCCCTATTTAAATGAAATTAATAAACTTATGGAATCAGGAGATTTCTTAGATAAACAAAATTCAACTGATAATGGTATTTTTCCATATCAAATGAATTTAATTGAAATAGAAAAAATCATTGATAATCAATCTTTATATTATCCATTTTTTAATGAAATAAAAGATTCTTTAAGTGTTAAAGACAAGATAATTGCTATTTTAAAATATCAAATACCTTATTATATTGGACCTTTAGGCAAAGATAGTAAATATGGTTGGGCAGTAAGAAAAGATAATGATTCAAAAATATATCCATGGAATTTAGATAAAGTTATTGATTTTGAAAAAACTGCTGAAGTTTTTATTACCAAAAATTTAAATCGTTGTACATATTTAATGGATGAATTTTGTTTACCAAAAAATTCTATTCAATATAGCGCTTTTAATTTATTAAATGAATTAAATAAACTTTTTATTAATGGCAGTAATATTACATATGATCAAAAAATAGATATAATTAATAATCTATTTATTAATTCAAGTAAAAAAGTAAATAAAAAATCTTTACAAGATTATCTTAAATGTAAATATGGTAATGATGCCACTATCACCATTTCATTAGATAAAGAATTAGAAGAAGTTAAATCAAATTTAAATTCATATAATACTTTTGTTGGAATTTTTGGCAAAGAATATGTAAATTCAAATATTCATTTGATTGATCAAATTATTAGAGATATAACAGTATTTACAGATAAAAAGATTTTGGAAACTAGATTAAAAAAACAATATGGAATTACCGATAAAGAAATATTGAGAAAAATTCAAACTTTAACTTATTCTGATTATGGTCGTTTATCTGAAAAATTATTAACAGGTTTAAAAACAAAAGTTATTGATTCTAATACAGGTGAAGTGTTTGAAAAAAGTATTTTGAAATTAATGCTTGAAACAAATAAAGTTTTTATGGAAGTAATTAATGATAAAAATTATGATTTTTTAAAGCAAATTGAAGATGCTTCATTAAAAGAAAATGATGATCAAACAATTGAAGAATATGTTGATAATTTATATGTAAATCCAACAATGAAAAGAGGTATTATTCAAAGTTATAAAATTATTGAAGAATTAAAGAAAATTACTAATAAACCTATTGATGAATACTATGTTGAAGTTACAAGAAGCAATCAAGCAAAGAAAGAAAGAAAACTAAGTAGAAGAGAACACTTAATTCAACTTTATAATGAGGTTTTAAGAACTTGCAAAGATGAAATAAATTCTGAATATAAAGATTTTATTAATTCAGGAATTGAAGATTTAAAGAAAAAATCTGATTCTGAATTAAGAAGTGACAAATTGTATTTATATTATATTCAATTTGGTCGTTGTATGTATTCTAATAAGCCAATTTCTTTAAAAGATTTATTTAATAGCCATGTATGTGATATTGATCATATTATTCCTCAATCAAAAGTCAAAGATGATAGCCTTGAAAATAGAGTTCTTGTTTTGCTTGAATATAATCGTCGTAAAACAGATGAATTTCCTATTCCACAAAACATTTTATTTGATGGGCATAAGGCCTTTTATGGTATGTTAAAAAAGAATTCTTTTATTGGTGAAAAGAAATACCATAATTTATTAAGAAAAGATGATTTGTCTGATGCTGAATTAAGTCAATTTATTAATAGACAATTAGTTTCAACAAATCAATCAGTTATAGGTTTAATTGATGTTATTAAACATTTTGAAAAAGTAGATGATACTAAAGTTATTTTTTCAAAAGCCGAAAATGTTAGTGATTATCGAAAAAAATATGATATTTTAAAGTGTCGTGAAGTAAATGATTTACATCATGCTCAAGATGCCTATTTAAACATTGTTGTTGGAAGAACTGTTAATAGTTATTTTGGTTACCGTGGAGATCCAGAAAAATATAAAGAATTGCATAAAGAAAAGAAAACAACAAATATTAAAAAAATTTATGAATATAATGTTTATCGAGGAAATTCCTTAATTTATGATTCTAATAAAACACTTATTCAAGTTAAAAAACAATTATCTTCAAGATATGATATGTTAGTAACAACTAGACAATATGTTGGTAATACTTTAATGGAAAAAATATCTATTAAACCTAAACAAGAAGGTTTATTTCCTTTAAAAACAGATAGCGTTTTTGCTAAAACCGAAAAATATGGTGGATATAATGATCTTGCAAATGGCTATTATTGTTTGGTCAAATCTATAAATAAAAAAGGTAAAGAAATTATTACTATTGAAGCAATGCAAAATGTTTATGTTCCTCCATATTGTTCAAAAGAAAAGAAAATTGAATATTTAATAAATGTTAAAAAATTAAACAATCCAGAAATTTTAAATGAATTATTAAGAATCAATACTGTAATAAAAGATGGCTATAAAAAATATTGTATTACAGGAAAAACCAATGATTCATTTGTGATCAAAAACTTGAATCAAGTAATTTATAAATCAAATGAAGTTACATTATTTAAAAAAGTGTCTAAACTTCAAAATGAATGTCTTCAAAAAAGAATAACTCTTGTTAGTAAAAACGGTGATGATAAAATATCTGAGGAATTTCCTATTATTAACAATGAATATATTTTAGTAAGTCCATCTTCAAATGAAAAAACTTCTGAAATAAAAATTGATAATGAAGAATTGCTTAAAATGTATGATATTATCATAGAAAAATTAAATAAAGACATTTTAATTAATTATTCTATTTTAAAATCAATAAAAGAAAAATTAGAATCAAATGAAATAAGAAATCAATTTAAATCGTTATCAATGTATGAAAAATCTTATACTATTTTAGAAATGCTTAAATTAACAAAATGTAATAGGGAATTATCAGATTTATCTTTAATTTCTTTAGGTAAGACATCAGGGACTTTAACAATTTCTAAAACCATTACATCATCAATGCAAATTGTCAATGAGTCTATAACAGGATTTTATAAAAAAGTCATAAAGGTAAAATAGATGAGTTTTCGTACTATTGTCATAAAAAGTCGTTGTAAATTAGAATATTCTTTAAACCAGTTGATATATCGTGGTGAGGAAGATTTAAAAATTAATATAAATGAAATAACAACTTTAATCATTCAAAGTACACAAGTTTCAATAACCAGTGCACTTCTTTCTAAATTAATAGAAAATAAAGTTAAAGTGATTTTTTGTGATGATGTTCATAACCCACAAAGTGAATTAGTTCCATATTATGGTAATTATAATGTAAGAGAAAAAATCTTAACTCAATTTAGTTTTGAAGAAGAAATTTGTAATATTATATGGAAAGAAATTGTGTTTCAAAAAATCTTGAATCAAAAACTAAATTTGGATTATATTAAAAAAGAAGATGCTTCTTTAAAATTAAATGATTATTTAAAAGAAATACAATTAGGAGATATAACTAATAGAGAAGGGCATGCTGCTAAAGTTTATTTTAATGCTTTATTTGGAAATGACTTTTCTAGAGATCAAGATAATTTGATTAATGCTTTTTTAAATTATGGGTATACAATTTTATTATCCACATTAAATAGAGAAATAAAAATATTAGGATATTTAACTGAAATTGGTATTCATCATATTGGAAATACAAATCCATTTAATTTATCTTGTGATTTTATAGAACCATTAAGACCACTGGTTGATTATTATGTTATTTCTGGAAAATTAAATGAAGATAATTATAAAAAAGAATTGATTAATTTGTTAAATATTAATGTTGAAATTGATGAAAAAATCATGATTTTTGATAATGCTATTAAAATTTATGTTCAATCAATTTTTCAAGCATTGATTAATAAAGACAAAAATTTAATAAAATTTATAAAATATGAACGAATATAGATATATGAGAACAATATTATTTTTCGATCTTCCTGTAGAGACAGTTAAGCAAAAAAAAGCTTATCGTGATTTTGTTAAACAATTAAAAATTAATGGTTTTTTTAGAATGCAAAAATCTGTGTTTTGTAAAATGAGCATTGATATGCAAAATGTTGATAGCACTATTAATCGATTAAAGAGCAAATTGCCCAATGAAGGTGTTGTTATGTCATTAACTGTTACAGAAAAACAATTTGAAAATATGGTTTACTTACTTGGTGATTATAAAAGTGAATTGTTAGAAACAGATGAAAGGTTAGTTGAATTATGAAAGAACTTCGTTACCAAAAAATTGATTATTCTTTTCAAATAAATAATAGTATATGCAATTATTTGGTTATAGAAAATCCCAAATTGTTTACTTCTTTTTTAAATGATCTGTATACTTTAAATCAAGAAATGTTTTTTCTATTAGATAATGAAAAGATATTGGATATAAAGAAAAATATTTTTATTATTGAAAATATTTTAACTCTTGATATAAATAGTAAAAAAAACATTTCTTTATTCTATGACGATTTAGTAAAAAGTAATCAAGATATTGAAATGCTAAAAAATATTGAATTAGTCAACATGCAACTTTCTAAAATTATATATGATATCAAATTAAATTCATCATTAGAAATAACTATGAAAGAAGTAATAAATCTTCAAGATATTCTTCAAATGTATGATGTGAAAATTGACATAGAAAACACATCATTATTAGAAAAAATTGTTATTTATTTAAAATTAGTAAACATTATATTTAAACCAAGTGTAATTTTTATACCATTTTTAGATTCTTTTTTAGATGATATACAATTAAAAAGTTTATTAGATGAGGCAAAGATATTAGAAATTTGCTTATTTATAGTTAGTTCAAGCGATAAAAAGTTAAATAATATTCATAAAATTATAGTTGATAATGATTTGTGTGTAATATAAAATATAAATGGGTGCTACCTAATTAATAACTAGAAAAAGTATTGCATTCAAAAGCCTTGTTTCGAAATTTGATGTTTGAAGTTTGAGGTTTGAGAGTGATGTTAATTTAGGTAGTTATTAAACAGTTTTTCAAAAAATATTATAATAGTTATAGTTTGAGAGTGATGTTAATTTAGGTAGTTATTAAACATGAAAAGATAATGGAACAACATTAGAAGTGTTTGAGAGTGATGTTAATTTAGGTAGTTATTAAACTGCTGTTAGTGTTAACTAGCTTATTAAAGCGTTTGAGAGTGATGTTAATTTAGGTAGTTATTAAACAAAATATATTATATCATGGAATAATTATCCGTTTGAGAGTGATGTTAATTTAGGTAGTTATTAAACTATCATTTATAACAATGTCTAAAGAATCAGTTTGAGAGTGATGTTAATTTAGGTAGTTATTAAACCTGATAGAGTTAGCATGGGAATGCAAGCAGGTTTGAGAGTGATGTTAATTTAGGTAGTTATTAAACTGCTGTTAGTGTTAACTAGCTTATTAAAATGTTTGAGAGTGATGTTAATTTAGGTAGTTATTAAACATATTTTATCAGTAAAACAATAAAAATAATGTTTGAGAGTGATGTTAATTTAGGTAGTTATTAAACTATTATGACTCATTTTGTTACTCTGAACGTGTTTGAGAGTGATGTTAATTTAGGTAGTTATTAAACCAAGTAAATCATTTAAAGTTAAATTTTTCGGTTTGAGAGTGATGTTAATTTAGGTAGTTATTAAACCAGCGCGATATTCGCGGGCGCTCACATAGCGTTTGAGAGTGATGTTAATTTAGGTAGTTATTAAACATTTTTAAGGCTTTAAAATTGTTGTTAATTGTTTGAGAGTGATGTTAATTTAGGTAGTTATTAAACCCGACTAATGCTCAATTTGTTTTTGGTTCTGTTTGAGAGTGATGTTAATTTAGGTAGTTATTAAACCTAATTCAGCCATTTTAAGTACTTTGTCATGTTTGAGAGTGATGTTAATTTAGGTAGTTATTAAACAACTAGAAGAGGAGAATGAACAATGAAAAAGTTTGAGAGTGATGTTAATTTAGGTAGTTATTAAACCATTTTTAACTTTTTTTGGCTTTTTAATAAGTTTGAGAGTGATGTTAATTTAGGTAGTTATTAAACT
>CANQTM010000010.1 GCA_947626825.1 uncultured Bacilli bacterium
ATTAGCATGGCTTTAAAAGGCTAAGAAAGGATTAATGAATTAGTGGTTATTTTCATAACCAAATTCATTATACGGGACTAAAATTATGAAAACAAACTATTATCCTAGAATTGTAGACGATATATTAAAATTGAAATTGGAAATTTTTGGTGCAATTCATGTTGTTGGTCCAAAATGGTGTGGTAAAACAACTACTGCAGAACATAACGCTAAGAGTTCCTTAAAACTACAAGCTTTTGCTGATAAAGAATCACTCATTCAAACTGCTAAAATCATGCCACAAGTATTACTTGAGGGCCCTAAACCTCGCTTAATTGATGAGTGGCAAGATGCGCCTGAACTTTGGGACGCTATTAGAGTTTATTGTGATGATACAAACAAAAAAGGTTTGTTTATTTTAACAGGTTCAACTTCAAAAAAAGTTTTGACATCTCATACTGGTACAGGCAGAATTTCTAAATTAAAAATGTATCCTATGAGTTTATATGAATCTAAAGAATCAAATGGTTTGGTTTCATTAAAAGATTTGTTTGATAACAATTGTTTATTAGACAAAGGCGTGATTAGCGATTTATCAATGGATGATTTGATTTTTGCTTCTTGTCGTGGTGGTTGGCCTGGCTGCCTTTCTATAAAAAATAAACTTGCTCAATTAGAAGTTGCTAAAGATTATTTTAACCAAATATATGAAAGTGATATGTTTAGTATTGATAATGTTAAAAGAAATTCAAATACTATGAGAGCTGTTTTACACTCTTATGCTCGTAATATATCAACATTAGCTAATAGACATAGTTTACTTGAAGACATTATGGCTACTAATAATATTACTTTACCAACTTTAGATGATTATATTGATATATTAGAACGTTTATATATTGTTGAAGATTTATATGGATGGTGTCCAAACATTCGTTCTGCTAGCGCGATAAGAAGCGGTCGAAAAAGAGAATTTGTTGATCCTTCTTTAGTTGTAGCATCATTAGGTGCTTCCCCATCTTTATTACGTAAAGATTTAAAAACTTTTGGTTTTATTTTTGAAAATTTGGTTATTAGAGATTTAAAAATATATTCAACCAAATTAAATGGACATCTTTCATATTATCATGATAAATATGATTTAGAATGTGATGCAGTTTTACATTTAGATGATGGTCGTTATGCTTTAATTGAAATAAAACTTGGTGCTAATGGAATTGATTTAGGCGCCAAAAACTTAAATAAAATTGAAGAACTAATTATCAAAAAAAATCAGGATAGCAAAACAAAAATAAAGTTAAGACTTCCTGATTTAAAAATCATTATCACTGGCGAAAAATATGGTTATAAAAGAGATGATGGCATTTATGTTATTCCAATTGGTTGCTTAAAAGATTAAAAAAATACATCTAATTTTTTTAAAACATTTTGAAAGTTATGTTATATTTTTATTTCCTAACATAACTTTTTTAATATTACAAATATATGATAATTAATTCTTTTTGATAGTATAAATTTTTTGTTTTTTACTTTTTGTTTTAATTGGTAAACTATAAGCTAATATTTCTTTTTCTATTAATGGCTTAATATAAGTTTTAATAAAATATGTTGGATGGCTTTCATCATAACCAAAATGTTTAGCTATTTCTTCTTTACTACGTGGTGTTAAACAAAAATCAGTGATTTCATCAATAAAACTATCGCCTTTTGTTTGATCAATCGATTTATTATACAATGTAACTTTAAAAGTTCCTCGTTCACTTTCAAATTTTGGTTCTGGCAAACCTGCTTTTTTCATTTCTACATAAATTGTTGGAATTCCTGTATATCTATTTTCTACAATTTCTAATGTTTCCAAAATAGAGGCCATAAAAGGATTCCTAACATCAGAACGTTCTTGTCCTAATTTTTCTAATGATAATCTTCCATATAATCCACCAGGATTTGTAATTTCCATACGATTATCATAAATTATAATTCTGATTGGTTCATTTTCTGTATAGATACTATAATCTCGATGGAGAAGCGAATTTAAAATAATTTCTCGAACTGCTTTTAAAGGATATTCTTCAATATCATCACGTTTCCCTTCTGGCGTGATTTTAGTGGCAATTTTAGTATTATTAATAATAAAATTCATTGCTAAATTAAGCATTTCAGTAATTGTACCATCTATTCTTTTACTATCCATAAATCTAACACCTTCTGTGTTTTCAATTCCATATTTATTTCCAATACATTTTACTGCTACAATATCTAAATTTGGTGAAATCATTTGTGGATATTTGCCAAAAATCATCATACCACAAATCGTAGGATTACCTTTGTTATCAATGATGCCATTAGCTTTTAAGATTGTTTCTTTGTCAAGGTTAGTTAAATTTGGTTTTGTAGCTGATAATTTCGCTAAAAAACCATTGATAGCCATTTGGTTTAAATCATCTACAGTTGTTCTTTCTGAATTACGTAATTCATCTTCTTTTTTATATTTAAAAGCATCTAAACTATAAATTTCATAGTCTGTCATTGGTAAATCAGTATCACCAACACGAATATATGAACCTTTTATTTTGCCTTTTCCTAAATAATAGCAAGGTTTACTATAAGCATCTAATTCTGGGATCTCAACAGATAAAATAATTTTGCCTTGATATTTGCACATTGATATAACAGGTCTAATTTTAGGTTCCATCATTAAAGCTTGTTCTGTTATCTTCTTTTGAAACAAATCAACATTTTGAACCCCACAAATCTCATAATTATTTTTTTCATCTATTCCAAAAATAATAACACCACCAGCAGTATTAGAAAAACTAGAAAAAGTATCATATAATCTTTCTGGAACACCACCTGATGCTTTTTTAATTTCAATATTTTTAGTTTCATTTTTTGAAGATAAAATTGTTTCAATTATAGTAATTAATTCTGTTTCTTGCATTAATTTAACCTCGCTTCTAATAATATTATATTCTTTTTTTTACATTTTTTCAATAAATTACGAAAATAAATTAAAATATTTATGTTTTTTTTAATAGATTTCGAAAATAAATTAAAAAATATTAAAATTTTTATTAATTTTACGAAAATATATTAAAATTTACAAAAAAGTATTTTTTATATTTTAAATTTTTAATATAAAAAATTAGAAATTGAAGCTATCTTCTTTTAATAAGAAATCAAATAAGCTTAATAAATACCTTTTTCATTATAATGAGAACGATTTAAATCTTTAACGATAATAATTTTTTTAAACGAATCATTGATAGTTAATAAAGATTTTTCTTCTTGTTCTATTTTTTCTTTTGTTGGCATTGCTACCAGTTACATATGTATCAACATTTTCAATATGTAAAAAACTATTTAAAACATCTTCAAATTCACTAACGAATTGTACCTCATCTAATAAAATATAATACATTTGTTGGTCTTGAATTTGACTATGAATATATTCACAAAGAACGTCGGGATCACGATATTTTTTATTAATTCTATCATCTAATGCTATTTTAATAATATGATTTTTATCAACACCGATACTAATTAAATATTCATAGAAAATTTTAAATAAAAAATATGATTTTCCGCATCTTCTAATACCAGTAATAACTTTAATCATTCCATTATTCATATGGCAAATTAACATATTTAAATAGTAATTTCTTTTTATTTCCATATTATCCTCCACTGAATATAAATCTAAATTCAAAAAAAACAAGAATTTCCAAAAATTTATAGTATACTATTAATGTCAATATAAGAAAGGCCACTAATTATGCTAAAATTTATAACTATTAAAGAACTATTAGATAAATATCAAATTGATTCAAATAATCCTAAAGATAATTTTGTTTGGATTATTGATGATGAAAAAAACATTCCATATCCTTATCAAATATTTCAAGATGGAACTAAGAAAAAAATTGAATATATGGATTTTGGCTCTGAACAAATTGATATTGTGAAATTTTTAATACCAACAGCTCCATGGTTTTTATTATTATCAACTAAAGACGCTTTTTCCAATCTTGATAGTGCTATTATAAACGAAGAAACGAAATTATTTTCTTATGAATGGACAGCTATGTTTGACCAATTAAAATATCTAGTTGAAAATCTAAAAAAGAATGGCGGCATGGCTGCTATGCCTAATATTGAATATTTAAAAATAAGACTTAATGATTATAATAATAAAATAGGTCCTGATTTACCATTTATTAGAAAAGAATTTTCACAAATTATAAGAAATTGTATTTCTTTAAATTATAAAGAAACTATAAGAATAAATAAAAATTTAAGTGAAGAAAATCAATTAAAATTAACAGAACGTTCAAAAAATTTTATGCAAAGGGTTGCTTTAGAAGAAGGTTATATTTAAAAAAACATCCATTTTTAAACTTTTGGATGTTTTTTGTTTTATTTTATTTAATTTTTTCTAAGATTTCTTGAATTTGTAAAACATTTTCTAATTCACAACGAGGAATATGGAAAGGTCCTTTAAAGATATTACCTTTTAAATCAGTAGCAACTGAACCATCTCTATGAAGATATCCATACCATTCACCATATTTTTCATCTTTAAAATGAGAAAATGTATAATCATGTACTAATTTATATTTGTCTAAATATTTTTCTTTTCCAGTTAATTTATAAGCTTTTAGAAAAGCAATTAACATTTCATTATGAGGCCACCATAATTTCATATCCCATTCTAATGCTTGAACTGGTTTATTATCAACATCAACAAAATATCTTAAACCTAAAACATCTTTATCCCAACCTAAATCAAATGACCAATTTAAGATATTTAAAGCCATCTCTAACATTTCTTTATCATTGCCTTCATAAACTGATTCATCCATTAAAAACCAACTAGCTTCAATTGAATGACCAGGATTTACTAAACGACCTCTTGAACCACTAGGTGCTGAACCATCTGTATTGACATTTTCAAAAACAGCTTTACGTTCAGGATGATAATGTAATTTGATTTCAGCAATTGAATCTTTAATTATTTGATTATAATATTCAGTCTTTTCAGTATCAATATCTCTTAATATTTGACAAGTGATAAGTAAAATCATCGGACTTGCTAAAGCAATGCAATTAACTACATCAGGATTAAATTTAGGTTCAGTTTTAATAACACCATTTTTAACCTTTAACATAGTATCAAAAGTTTTTCTAGCACTATTTAAATATTTGACATCTTTAGTTGCTCTATAAAGTTCAGCTGATCCTACTACCATGAATGATTCTGAAAACCAATACCTTCTTTTTTGAATGCCAATTCCGTCTTCAGTAACAGTAAAGAACATTCTGCCATCTTTATCAAAGCAATGCTTATTTTCAAATTCATAAGCATCCATAGCACATTTTAAATATCTTGGATCTTTTTCAATAAAATTATATGCTTTTGCAAAAACCCACATACCTCTTCCTTGAGCCCAAACAGATTTATCAGTATCATAAACTGTTCCATCTCTTTCAAGACAAGTATAAAAGCCACCATGTTTTTTGTCATAGCCATATTCATACCAAAATTCTAATGTGTTTCTTAATTCTTTTTTATAAAAAGTTAATAAATCATTAAAATATTTTTTATCCATTTTTTTATTAAATTTTCCTTTCGCTTTATATTTTATACCTAAAATTATTTAATAACAATTAATTATATAAAAATAAAACACTTATAGATTTAAATTCCATAAGTGTCTTTAATTTTCCTTTAAATTAACTATAAGATCTTACTGGTAAAATAACTTCTATTAATTCAGGATTTGTTTTAGATGTGATGACAATTGGTCTCATATCACCTGTAAAACGTAAAGATATTTCTTCACTAGATAATGCTTTTATTGCTTCAAGTAAATATTTAGCACTGAAAGAAATTGTTAATTTTTCTCCTTCATAAGCATAATCATTTAATTTTTCCATTGAATAACCATATTCAGATGATTTTGAAGAAATATATACTTCTTCTGTATCCATATTTAATTTAACTACATTATTTTTTTCAGTTAATAAAATTGAAGCACGTTCTACAGCACCAATTAATTCTTTTGTTGAAATTTTTAATTCTTCTACAAAAGTAGCATTTAAAAGTCTTGAAGTATCAGGAAATGTTCCATTTATAACTCTACTATTAATTGTGCAATCACCTAAATCAAATGAAACTTTCTTATCTGATACAGTTATTTTAACAAGTTGACCAACTTCTACAATTTTATTTACATTATCTAAAGTATTTTTAGGAATTGTAACATTAAATTCTAAAGAATCATTTAAAGTTATATTTTTTCTTGATAATCTAAATGTATCTGTTGCAACTACTTCTAAATTATTTCCTTCACATTTAAAATTTAAACCTGTTAAAACTTGACGAGATTCTTTATCTGTTGTTGCAAATAATGTTTGATCAAATAAATTTTTCAATTCAAGAGCATCTATATCAAAAGATTGACCATTAGAAATATCTTCAAATACTACAGGAGGATAATCAATAGCAGGAATACAATTAACTGTAAAAATAGATTTGTCAGATTTGATTTTAGCTACATTATCAATAATAGTTATTTCAACCATTTCTGAATCTACTTTTCTTACTATTTCACAAATTAATCTTTCATTAATTACACTTGAACCTATTTCTTCAATTTCTATAATAGTTTTATCTTGTTTTGTTTTTCCTATAATACATCTAATTGATAAATCACTATCACTTCCAACAAGTTCTAGATAATGTTCTGTTAATGTAAATTTTATACCAGTTAAAGCAAGTAAAGGAGATTTGCTATTAACAGCTTTAGATACTTTGTTTAATCCATTTAATAATTCGATTCGGTCAATTTTTAATTTCATTGATTTGTTCCTCTTTTTTTTATTCTTTCTTTTTTCTTTTTTAATATTTAATAACAATAATAATAAGAAGTGTGAATTTGTTGATAATAAAAATTTCTAACTTCTATATATATATATTATAACATATATATATAATTTTTCAATTTTTAAGTAAAATTAAGTGAATATCTTGTTAATTATTTTGTTAATAGTTGTTGAAGCTTGTTGATAACTAATTTATATGCTTGATCTTCATTTAGCAATTTTTCAACTTTCAAACAAGCATTCATAATTGTTGAATGATCACGATTTCCAAATTCTTCTCCTATTTCATCAAAAGTCATATTTAATAAACTTCTACATAAATAAATAGCTATAAAACGTGGAGTTGTTAAAGACGAAACTCTTGATGAACCAACTAGTTGTTGTAAATTGATATTATAATATTCACAAACAACTTTTTTAATTTCAGCAACATCTAAAGCTTCATTTAATTTCTTTGGAGGAGTGATGTTTTTTAAAGCTTCCATTGCTATAGATAAAGTTATTCTTTCACATCTTGAAACAGTAGTTACATAGAAAAACAATCTAGTTAAAGCACCTTCAAGTTGGCGAACATCTGTGGAATAATTTTGTGCAATAAATGTTAAAACATCGTCATCTATATTATTTATATCAAAATTTTTAGCATCAATTTTTCTTTTTAAGATAGCTTTTGCAGTTTCATATTCTGGGGCATTCATACCAACAATCAGGCCACTAGCAAAGCGTGATACCAAACGGACTTCCAAACCTCTTAAGTCATTAGGATTACGATCAGAAGTTAAAACAATTTGTTTCTTTTCATTAAATAAGTTATTAAAAATATGAAAGAATACTTCACCTGTTTTATCTTTTCCAGCCAAAAATTGAACATCATCTAAAAGTAACATATCAATACTTCTAAATTTGGCTTTCATTGATTCAATATCTTTATTTTGATTTGATCTCATAAACTCATCAATAAAATCACTTGCAGTTGTATAATATATATTCATAGTACGATTTTGATTGGCTTTGCAATAATTACCTATGGCATGTAATAAATGAGTCTTTCCTATGCCAGCACGACCATAAATAAATAAAGGATTATAAAATTTTCCAGGATTTATGGCAACAGCTAAAGATGCTTCATAACATTCCCGATTACATGTTCCAACAACAAAATTATCAAATGAAAAGGAATTATTTAAATTTGAGACTAATTTTATAGAATTATTATCACTTGCATTGTATGAATTTTCAATTTCTGATTTTTCTTTTACTTCAACTTGAAAATTAGTGTTTGTTAATTCTTTTAAAATATCATTTATTTTTAAAGAAAATGTTTCTGATGATATTACTTCTTTAACAAAACGTGATGGAGCTTCGACAATTAATTTACTATTTCTTATTTCTTTAGCAACTAAAGGTAGAAAAAAGGTATTGTAAGCATTAACATCAATTTCTAATTTGATTTTATTTAATATTTCATCCCAAATTTTTTGTAAAGTATTTGTTTCAACTTGATACATAAAAATTCCTCTCAATCAATATAATAGTATTTTAAACATTGTTGTGGACAAATAGCAAGTAAAAAATAAAAAAACTTTTTAGCATATATAGTTATCCACAAAATGTGGGCAAATGTGGGAAGTTTTCCACAAAAAGTATTTGTGGATAAGTCTCCAAATGAAAAGTGTTTTGCTTTTAATATCTTAAGATATTGTTTGACTTGAAATGCAAAAAGTTATATAATCATAAATGCATAATGTTTATGGAGGTTATAAAATGAAAAGAACATATCAACCAAGTAAAAGAAAACATAAAAATGTTAGTGGTTTCCGTGCAAGAATGGCAACTCCTAATGGAAGAAAGGTACTTGCTAGAAGAAGAAGCAAGGGTAGAAAAGTTTTATCAGCTTAATTGGTTAGCCACTAGACTTAGTGTTTAGTGGCTTTTTTCAATGTGATAATATGAAAAAAAAATATAGTTTAAAAAGAAATGAAGAAATAGCTTTATTAATACAACAAAAACAATTTGTTAAAAATAATTGCTATGTTTTATATTATAAAGAAAATTTAGAAAATGAAAATTTTCGAATTTGTATTTCAGTTAGTAAAAAAAATGGTATAGCTGTTGTAAGAAATAAAATCAAAAGACAAATTAGAAGCATGATTGATGATATTTTTGAAATTAATAAAAAATTTGATTATGTTTTAATTGTAAGAAACGATTTCTTACTTAATGATTATAGTTTTAATAAGGTTAAGTTAAAAGAACTATATCAAAAAATCGGAGGTTACAAAAATGAAAAAAAAGACAATTAAATATATTCTTTCATTTTTTGCATTGTTTGTTTTTCTTTTTTCAATGTCATCTTGTGGTAAAAATGATTATTTAAAAGGTGGCACATGCGGTGATGCTACTGTTGATGGCACTAATACTTATTCAAAAATTAGAATTGCTTATTGTGAACAATTTGTTTATGACTACGAAAAGGGCTTTTTAGATGTTCCTTTTACATATACAAATGATGATTCAACATATTATGATTTTAAAGAATATATAGATGAAATAGATAAAAAATATACATTAAATGAAAATAACAATCTAGTAGAAGTAAAAAAAGATGATGTTGATTCATATAAAGCAGCTCATTATTTATTTTATTTTATGGATTCTACTAATCAAGATAATTCATTAGTTGAAAATTATGTTAAAAATAATGTATCTAATGATCCTCAAAAATATTTAATTTTATTAGATGTTGCTGCATATGGTCAAACAGATGAAATAAAAGCAAGTTTCATTGATAAAAAAAGAGGATATTTTAATAAAATAAATGATTTAAATAATGATAGTGACGATGGCGCTTATAGTTATAAAAGCTATAATGACATGGAAAAAGATAAAACTAGTGACAACGCAAATAACATAACAAATGCTATTACAGTATCACCAGTTTCAAATAGAATGAGTTCTCATTCAAAGGCATGTATTGTTTTTACTGACAATTTTGTTGATCCTGATACAGGAGTTATCATTGATAAAATGTCTTATAAAGAAGCATGGGGCGTTGGATTTTTTAATGGTTTATTAATTTATCCAATGGCTTGGTTTATTAATTTATTTGTTGTATGGTTTGGTCAATCTGGTTGGGCATGTGTTGGTGCTATTTTAATAGTCACAATTATTTTAAAACTTTTAGTACTTTTAATTACATTTAAATCACAAGCAAGTACACAAAAAATGCAAGATATTCAACCAGAAGTTCAAGCAATACAAGCAAAATATGGACCAACTCCAAGTCCAGATGATAAACAAAGAATGGCTTATGAAATGATGGCTGTTTATAAAAAATATGGTGTTAAACCATTTGCTCCTTTTGTTTCATTAATTATTACATTCCCAATATTTATTGGTATGTGGCGTGCTGTAAGTGGTCTTGGTATTTTACGTAAAGGATCAATTAATGGAATGATTTTAGGTAATAACTTAAGTACATACATTATTGGAAACTTTAATTATGTAGCATTAATTGTCTTTATTTTAATGGCCATTTCACAAATATTATCTATGAAATTACCTCAAATAATTAGTAGAAGAAGAATGAGCAAAGAACAAAGAGACCAACAAAAACAAGCAGGTAAACAAATGGGAATGGTTTCTAATGTTATGATGATTATGATTTTAGTAATGGGCTTTACTATGCCTGTTATGATGTCTATTTATTGGATTGCTTCTGCTTTAGTTGGATTGTTCCAATCACTTATTATGCATTATTTCAATAATGCAAATAGAGGCAAAAGTGGTCGATATAAAGTAAAAACAGTTAAAGAAGAACACGCACAAATTCCTAAAGGCAGAAAAGTTTAAAACAAATTTGAGCATGGCTCAAATTATTAATAAAGGGAGACAATAAAAATGAAAAAATTTACTGGAAAAAACAAAGAAGAAGCTTTAAATATTGCTTCGGCAGAGTTAAATGTACCTGTCGAGAATATCTATGTTGATGATGTTGTTGAAAATAAAGGCTTATTTGGCCGAATTAAAAGTGTTGAAATTACATGCTTTACTGATGCAATGATTATTGAATTTGTTCAAGATTATCTAAAGAAAATCATTACCTTAATGGGACTTGATGTTTCATTGACAACAAATTATAGTGATGGAATTATTAAGATAAAAATAGTAACAAATAACAATTCAATTATCATTGGCAAAAATGGTGAAACGCTACAAGCATTAAATGAAGTTTGCCGTTGTGCAGCTAATTCAACATTTAAAAGAAGAATTCGTATTTTGCTAGATGTTAATGATTACAAAGATGAAAAATATGCTAAACTTGTTTCTATTGCAAAAAGAGAAGCAATTCGTGTAGCTAAAACAAAAATTACAGCTGAACTTGCACCAATGAGCTCAGATGAAAGAAGAGTAATTCATAATTCATTAGTTCATTTTAGACATGTAAGAACTGTTTCAATAGGAGAAGGAAAAGAACGTCATATTACTATTGAATATGTAGAATAAAATATTAATTAAAAGGCTCTCGGTTATTTTTGAGAGCCTTTAAGTTAATGTGTATCTGACATTATATTAATCTAATTGAAATCTAAAAGATAAAAATAAAATCAAACGAGTAAATCAAGATACAATGAAGATTTAACAATTAATATCTTGCTTATAAAATTTCAAACACATAGAAATGTGCATGATAAAAACATGTTTTGGCAAAAAAAGTCGTAAACAAGATCTTTATTTTGGTTGACTTATGTTGGAACATTTGCATCCATAATTATATTGAAAACGAATAAAAATACACTGATTATTATGTGCTAATTCTTTATTGAAAGGGGATAGTTCTACTATCGATATACAAAAATTGCATGCATTTCGTTATTGCAAGGGAGACTCTTCTAGCAATTCAACCAATATATAAACAAAAAAATACACCATAAATTAATAAATATCTAAACTATTTTCATCTAGTAAAAAGTTAATCAATCCAATTGTAACAATACCTTTTTCATCAATTTGGGCACGGATATTATCTTTAACAACAATTATTTTTTTAAATGAATCATTAATTTTTGTTAAAGATCTTTTTTCTTGTTGTAATTTTTCTGCAGTTGGCATTTCATAGGCTGATTGAATATAATATTTTTTATTTCCTTTGTTAGCTATAAAATTAACTTCAAGTTGTTTTTTTATTGTTTCACCATTTATTGTTTTATGAATTTCAACAACACCAACATCAACTAAATAACCTCGAATTTTTAATTCGTTGAAAATGACATTTTCCATGATATGATTTTCTTCTATTTGTCTAAAATTCAATCTTGCATTTCTTAAACCAATATCTGTAGCATAATATTTTAATGGCGTTCCAAAATATTTTTTTCCTTTAACATCATATCTTTTAGCTTCAACAAATAAGAAAGAATCAATTAAATAAGAAAGATATTTTTTTGCAGTTACATCACTAATAGATTGACCTTTAATACTTTTTAATGTATTTGATATCTTCTTTGGATTAGTAAGAGATCCAACAATTGAGCATAAAAAATCAACAATTGAATCTAATTCATCCTTATATAAAACTTTATTTCTATCAATAATGTCAGTCAAATACACTTTATTAATTAATGATTGTAAATATTCTATTTTTTGTTCGTCATTTTTACGTTCAAATAAAGCAGGCAAACCTCCATATAGATGATAATCTTCCCATGCTTCATATTTATCACCACCGCGAGCCTCATAAAACTCTTTAAAAGAAAGTGGATAAACCCTTACTTCATCACCACGGCCACGAAATTCAGTTATTACATCTGAAGAGAGAAATTTAGAATTACTTCCTGTAACATAGACATCTAAATTCTTTTTATATTGAAACCCATTTAGAACAGTTTCGAAAGCTCCAAGTTGTTGTACTTCATCTAAAAGGATATAATAGTTTCCATCATCAACTATTTTACTATTAATATAATTTGAAAATTTATGAGGATCAACTTTCTTTTTGTTTTCACTTAAATCAATGATATTTTCACCAAGTAATTGTAAATAATCATTAGAATCAAAAGCAAATTTAATTATATGTTCTTCATCTATGCCTGATTTTATTAAATAATTTGCAAACAAATCAAAAAGCAAAACAGACTTTCCACAGCGACGAATACCTGTAATAACTTTTATTGAGCCGTTATTCATGCGATCAATTAATCTTTGTAAATAAAGTGGTCTTTCTATCATAATATACCTCTTTGAATTTATGGCAAATTTGCCCTTTTTTCTTAATGTACTACTAGTTTAATATTAAAATCAAGATTAATTTAAAGACTATAGATAATCAAAAAGATTAAATTTCTAATAACCATTTGATAATGTTTTTATGAATAATGCCATTTTGTGATAAATCAAATTTATCTGTAGATATAACATATTTTGGAAAATCATCAAAAATCTTCTTATAAATGCCAAATTCTCTTTCATAAATTTTTTCATCATCACCAATTTGATAACAAACTTGATAATATTCTTTGTTACCGTCTTTAAGTGCAATAAAGTCAATCTCGCCATTATCTAATGAACCAATTTTAACATCATAACCGCGTCTTATTAATTCATTATAAACAACATTTTCTAAATAAGCACCTAGTTGTTCTTTCTTTGAGATATTCATAATTCTACCAAATCCCAAATCAGTTAAATAATATTTATATTTGCCATTTAAGATTCTTTTACCTCTAACATCATAACGATCAACTTTAGAAATTAATAATCCTTTGCACATGTATTCAATATAATTATAGATTGTTTCTTTAGAAACCATTCGATTATCATTGTTTTTAAAATAAGATACTAAATTATCAGCAGAAAAAACTTGTGTTGGAGTAGTCATAATATATTCAACTATTCTATTAAATAAATCAATATTATTAATTTTAAATCTTTTAATGATATCTTTCATAACAATAGAATCAAAAACATCAGATAAATAAGTCCTTATTTCTTTTTCATTTTCAAACCTAAACCTTTGTGGCATGCCACCCCATTTTAGATAATCAATAAACAAATCTTCTAAGTTTTCTTGACCTTTTAAGACACAAACTTCGGCAAATGAAAATGGCTGCATTTTGAAACTGATATATCTTCCTGATAAAAGAGTCGCTAAATCACTTGACAATAAATTACTATTAGAACCAGTAATAAAAATAGAAACATTTTTAGTGGCTTTTAAAGAAATGATTGTTTTTTCCCATTCACTAACATTTTGAATTTCATCAAAAAAAAGATAATATTTTTTTTGATCTTTTATTAAATTTAAAATATATGTATTTAAATCTTTAAAATTTTTAATATCCACATAAGTAACATCTTCAAAATTGATATATATTATATGATTTTTATTTGTTTTTTTGTTTATTTCATTAGCTATTTGGCCTAACAATACTGATTTGCCACAACGTCTAATACCTGTGATGACTTTAATCAAATCTTCATCATAAAATGGTCTGATATTTTGCAAATATTTTTCTCTTATAATCATTCATTTTCGCCTCTTTACAAAACAATTATAATATTAACATTTTCATTTGTCAACTTTGTACTATGTAGCGAACTTTTTAACTATTTTAAGATATTTTGTACTATGTAGCGAACTTTTTAGATATATCTTATTTAAAAACAAAAAGAAGCAATTTAATATTTTTGCTTCTTTTATAAATTTAATGATTTTAAAAAACTTTTTAATTATTGAATTTTTACTTCATGTCCTGTTTGAGCAGATTCATAAATAGCATCTAAAATCTTCATTAAAACAACGCCATCTTCTGCTGGAGCTAAACATTTTACATGTTTTTTACAACAATCATAGAAATGATTAATTTCGTTAGCAAACATATCGGCAAAAACATCTGAAGCATATTCAATTACAGGAGTGATATTTGTTAAATAATTATCAATATCTTTATAAATTTCTAAAGTTGGTTCAAGTGTTGCACCACCCTTATCTCCAAATAATTGTAAAGTTGTAATTCCTTCTTTAATATTTAATGTAAATGATGCTTCAACATGTAATACAGCACCATTATCAAATCTAATTAATGCAATAACACTATCTTCAACATCACAAATATTTGTTTTAGCATCAAAATCAGCTGGATGATAATGGCCAATACCTTTGATATTTAATTTATCGCCTAATTTATTAAAAGTTGCACCATAAACAGATACTGGTTTATGCATTCCCATCAAATATCTTGATAAGTCAATAACATGAACACCAAGATCAATTAATGGACCACCACCTGATTTGCTTTTATCTGAAAACCAGCCACCAGGATTACCAACACGACGAGTATAAATAGCTTTTGTTAAATAAATATCTCCAAAAGTTCCGCTTTTTTGGAAATCTTGAAAAATCTTTGTTGTTTTAGCAAATCTTTTAACAAAGCCGACTTGTAATACAACACCTTGTTTTTCTGCTTCTTTTTGCATTTCTACAGCTTGTTTTGCATTTAATGCCATTGGTTTTTCAACCAAAACATTTTTGTGTGCTTTCATAGCTTTCATAGCACATTCATAATGTCCATTATTCCATGTACAAACACTTACTGAATCTAAATCTTTTTCATTAGCTAACATTTCATCAACTGAACCATAAAAAGATTTAATACCATAAGATTTAGCGTAAGCTTCAGCTCTTGGAAGGTTAATATCACAACATGCTACAACTTCAACATTTGGATTTTTTCTATAAGCTTGCATATGACAATGTGAGATATTACCACAACCAATAATGCCAACTTTCATAATTTTGCTCATAATTTTGTTTAAATTTCCTTTCGTTTTTTTCTTAACAAATAATAGCACAATTATTTATTACAATAAATAATTTTTTAAAAAAAATTAATCAACAAATTGATTAATAACATTTACTTGTAAATCATAATTTGGATCAATATTATTTTTAAGTATAGATATTATTTTATTTTTTTCATCATCTTTTATTTCAAAAGATAAAATAAGATCAACTAAAATTTGTTTTTGATTATTTTTGTTTACAATTCTTAAATCATGAAAAGTTACATGCTTGAAAGGTTTAAGATAATAATCTATTTGCATTTTTATTTTTTGATATTCATTGGAATTGATATCAATAGGATCAACATGGATAGTTAAATATATTTTAGTTAATTCATAACATTTCTTTTCAATTTTATCAATAATTTCGTGTGCTTCTAAAATATTCATATTGCTATCTATTTCAACATGAACTGAAGCAAATTTATTATCAATACCATATTCATGCACCAATAAATCATGATATCCTAAAATATTTTTATCATTTAAAATAATATTTTTTATTTTTTCTTTATCTTCTTGGTTAATAGATTTACCAATTAAAATATTTGCAGTATTTTTAATAATTTTTATACCATTATAAAAAATAAAGATAGCCACAAAACAACTTAAAATGGCATCAATATAAACATATTTGTTTGGAAACCATAATAAACCACAAACTAATGATAAAATCAAAACAAAAGTAATTAAAGCATCAATAATACTATCTATTGATGTTGCTTTAATAAGTGTTGAATTAATTTTTTTGGCAATATAGCGATTATATGAAAACATCCATATTTTAATTAACAACGAAATAGTTAAAATGATAATCATTATCCAAGTAGAATTATTTATTATTAATGAAGAATTATTCGGATTAATAATTTTTTCAATTGATGTGACAAGTAATTCAAAACCTAGCAAAATAATGACAAACGAAACAATTAAGGTTGCAATGTATTCAATTCTTCCATGACCAAATGGATGATTTTTATCTGGACTTTTGTTTGAAAGTTTTGCCGAAATAATACTAACTATTGATGAAAAAGAATCTGTTAAATTATTAATGGCATCACTAACAATAGAAAAAGCATTTATAAGTAGGCCTATAGTTAATTTGATACCAAATAAAATAATATTGCAAATAATACCTAAAACGCCACTTAAAATGCCATATTTTTCTTTAATTTTGGAATTGGTAGTTTCCTCATTGTTTTTTATAAATTTTTTAATTATTAATTTAATCATTTTAATCAACGACTTTCACATTTTTTTCATTTAATAGTATAGGATATTTATAACAACTTAATTCATGGTCATTAATCATGCCACACGCTTGCATATAAGAATATAAAGTCACACTTCCTAAATATTTAAATGATCTTTTTTTCATATCGTAACTTAATTTATCTGATATATCATTATGAGTTTCCCATAAACCTTTTTGATGATTTAAATAAACCATTACATGATTATTTGAAAATGACCAAAAATATTTATCAAAAGAACCAAATTCTTGAATTATTTTTAAAAAGCATTGTGCATTATTGATTATGCCTTTAATTTTGCCAATTGATTTTATCATATTTGGTGTATTTAAAATTCTTTGAATATCATTTTCATTAAACAAAGCTACTTTATTATAATCAAAATTTGCAAAACATTCTTGAATTACTTTTCTTTTTTTAATAACAATATTCCAACTCAATCCACATTGCATGGCTTCTAATGAAAGATATTCAAAATGTTTATAATCATCATGAACAACATTACCCCATTCTTCATCATGATATTTTTCCATTAGTCCACCATCTTGGCACCATAAACATTTATTCATAAATTATTCCGAGTCAACATTAGTTTCTTTTGTCATATATATTGGACGGTTTTTAATTTCACTATACATTTTTGCTTGATAAACAGACATAATTCCTAAACAAGTCAATAAAATAGAAGTTAATAAAACCATTACTAAAATAATAATGACATAATCTAAAAACAAATTTTTTGAAATAGATAAAGAAACAATTAATAAAATCAAAGCCGCAAGAATATCTAATGTCCCTAAAGCCACTCCTAATTTGATGATGGCATATAAAGGTGCTAAAGTAAATGAAACTATTCCTTCAATAGCATAAAGACATAATTTTTTAAAATTCCATTTAGTAGTTCCGGCACTTCTTTGAATGTTTTCATATTCTAACCATTTTGTTTTAAAACCAACAAAACTAAAAATTCCTTTTGAAAAACGATTGTATTCTTTCATTGATAAAATGGCATCCACCATAGGACGTGTCATTAAACGATAATCTCTAGCACCATCTACAATTTCAACTTGAGTCCAACGATTAATTATTTTATAAAATTTTCTTGCAAACCAAGAACGTATTTTTGGTTCTCCTTTGCGAGTAACTCTTCTAGTTGCAACACAATCATAGCCTTCTACTTTAATTCCTTTTAACATTTCAATTAACATTTCTGGTGGATCTTGCAAATCAACATCCATTACAGCAACATATTTTCCTTTAGCTTTAGAAAGGCCAGCATATAATGCTGCTTCTTTGCCAAAATTTCTTGAAAAAATGACATATTTAACTTGATTATCTTTTTTTGCAAAATCTTTAATAATATCTGGTGTATTATCAGTAGAACCATCATCAACAAAAATCAATTCATAGTTCATATCAATTGTTTTTAAAATAGGTATGGTAGCTTTATAATAAATAGGTAGGGCTTCTTGTTCATTAAGACAAGGAATAACGATTGAAAGTAAATCTTTCATAAAAACACCTCCGCTTATTAATGATATTATATTGTATTTTCTTAGAACTTACAAATAAATAAAAAAATTATAGTGTATATTTAGGCATTTTATGCTTAAAAAAAATGCTTTCATTGTGTATAATAATAAATATATAAAAGGAAAATCCAAAATGCAAAAAATAAAAGAAAAAATTATAAACATTTATCATAAAGCCAAAAAAAGTGAAAACTTAAAAGCTTTTTGCTTTATTTTCTTTTTAGGTTTATTATGTTTTTCTTTTGAAGCAATTGGAAATCATTTTACTTTACCTTTAAGTGGCGATTATACATTACAAACTTATTCTTTTTATTCTCAAGGTTATCATATATTTTGGAATTTTATAAAAACAGGAGAATATCCATTATTTGATTTTTCAAATTATTTAGGTGCTAATTATTTGGGCACTCAAAGTTTTTATTATGTTTTTTCACCATTATTTTATTTGTTGTGTTTATGGCCTGAAAAATTATTATATCAAGGTATTTTCTTTCATATGATTTTTAAATTTGCCTTAGGCGGATTTTTCATGTATTTGCTTTTAAGAAAATATTTTCATGTTTCTTTTAAATTTTCTTGGATTGGTGGTTTTATTTATGCCTTTTCAGGCTGGTCATTATTTTATTTGTGGTTTCATTTTGGTGATGTTATGGCTTTCTTTCCATTATTTATTATGGGAATTGAAAAATGTTTAAAAGAAAGAAAAGGATGGCTTTTAACAGTAGGTACATTTTTATGTGGTTTATCCAATTATTTCTTTATTGTTAATTTTTTAATTTTTGGAGTTATTTATGCTTTATATCGATGGATTTATCTTTATGGAATCAATAAAAAAAGAGGATTTAGTATAAAAATTAGATATAGCGTTTTATTGCAAGGAATACTTTTTTGTGGTGCAGGTATTTTGATTTCATGTGTTTGTTTGTTCCCATCTCTTCATGTTGTTATGGGAACTAGTAGAACGCAATCTAGCGCTAGTTATGTTTTATCATTGCTTAACTTTATATATAAAAATCCAACACACACTATCGCTAAAGGTTATGTTTTAGGTGAAATAAAACCAATAACAGAAATATTATCATGGAATAATTTAAAACATTTATTTCATACTTTATTTGTTTATGATGATAGAATGGTTGGTGATATGGCAATATCTGGAAAAGTAAGTGTTGGTTATATCATATCAAATTGGCTATTTATGAATACAAATTGTTGGGATAATATTTTATTTTCAAATGCTTCATTAGATAATTCTTTAGGTGGATTTTTTATTACAACACCTTTAACTATGTTATTAATTCCAACAATTTATCAAACGATTAGAGAAGATCACCGACCTTGGACTATTTTTGGTATCATAGCTTGTCTTGCTTTGCCATTTTTCCCAATTACAGCAAATGCGGCGTTTGCATTTACAAGTCTTTATGGTCGTTGGCAAATATGGTTAGTTCTTGTAGGGATTATCTTTATAATTCCATCTTTAGATAAATTTGAAAAAATTAATCGCCGTTTGGTAACAGTTAATTTAATATTCAATTATGTTTTAGCGATAATTGTCTTTAATATTTCTAAAAGTGCAGGCAAATTACCAACAAGTGATCCAGTTTCTATTTTTGGTAATGAGGTTTCAGCATTATTGATATTGGTTGTCATAGAACTAATTGGTATGCTTGCTGTCTGGGCTATTTATCGCTTTAAATTTTTTAAACCAGCTATGGTTAAAAGAATCATGTCATTTTTAATTATTTTAGAAATTGGTACATCAGTTATAGTAACTATTGAACATAAAGGATATGCAAATTGGGATACATTTTATTTATCGCAGCCTCAATACCAAGAATTAAATCAAGTAATTAAAGATATTAAAAAAGATGATAAAGATAGTTTTTATCGTATTATGAATACTGAAGCAACAAGACTAATTATGAATATGCCATCTGAATTAAATTATGCTGGAGCATCATCATTTAATTCTACATATGATTTTGAATTAGATAAATTTAAAAATCGTTCAAGAATGGCATATGGTGGTACTTGGACAATGGGCAATCATGAAAAAAGATATTGGCTTGATCAATATTTGGGTACTAAATATTATATTATAGATAAACAAGATATAAATAATGATAATAATCTTTATGATCAAGACTTAACATTGCCTTTTGATGGTAAAGAAAATAAAGATGATGAAAAACAAAATTATCGCTTAAATTTAAGTTGGAATTATTCTTTATACAAAAGTTATCAATATTATGATGTTTATATTAATAATCAAAATATTGGTATTGGTTATAGTGTTGATAATTATGTTACAGATAGTAATATAGGTACTGGTCAAAATGCTACTTATTATGAAGAATTATATGGTGATACAGTTATTATTGAAGATGAAGACGAAGAAAACATTATTCAACAACTAAATAATCTAAATAAAATAACATCTTATAGAACCGATTATGAATCATTTGATCAAAATAATTGGGATTTATATTTTTCACCTAGAGAAGATGCTACATACCATTTAACAAATACATATGATAGACAAGAATATCAAATAAATAATTATTGTTTTAGTGAAAATGAAATTAATAAATATTTAGCCGAAGGTAATCGTTTTTTACATAAAAGATGGGAAGAATATAATTATTTTGGTGATAAATTTATTTTAAAACTAAAAGATGGTTATAATCCTTTAGCTATGGATGCAACAGATGACAATATTTGTTTTGTTAATGTTAATTTTAAATTAGGGCCAAAAGTTTTAATTAGTTTTTATAATGATGATGTTTTAGTTACTCAAGATGCCCATAGTAATAGTAATAGTTCTTTAAATTCTGAAACTTATGAATGGAAACTACAAAGAGGTTTTTATTTAAACCAACCAGTCAATAAAGTTGTTATTGAATTTATTTCTGATACAACATATAGTCAACTTTTCTCTAATGGCATATTAAATAAAATTAACATGAATTATTCATATCAAAAAGATATTCAAGAAAAACAAGATCGTATTAATAATAATTTAATTTCTGATGTTACATATAAAAATAATAAATTTAGTTTTAAAACAAATTATGATCAAAAGAAAATGGTAGTAACAAACATTCCTTATGATATTGGTTGGACTTTAAAAATTAATAATCAAAAGCAAAATATTTATAAAGTTAATGGTGGTTTTATAGGTTTTATTAGTGATGAAAATGAAACAACATATACTTTATCTTATTTTACACCTAATTTAAAAGAAGGCTTGATTACGTGCCTTTCTGGCATATTATTATTTGTAATATTATGGTTTATTTATCGCCGAAGTAAAATCAATATATTATTATGTGAAGAACAAATATCTTTACCATATCAAACTAAGCAACAAGAAATAGAAAAAAAATATTTCAAGGAACATGAACAATATGTTAAAGATTTAATTGAAAAAATAAAAAATAAATTTACTAAAAGAAAGGACTAATTAAAATGAATTATAAAAGTGATATTGAAATTGCTAATGAAGCAAAAATGGAAAATATAAATAATATAGCAAAAAAATTAAATCTTACTGAAAATGAATATGATTGCTATGGAAAATATAAGGCCAAAGTTAATTTCAACATTTTTGATAAACCATCAAAAAATGGTAAAGTTATTTTAGTTAGTGCTATTACGCCAACAGCAGCAGGTGAAGGCAAAACAACAACAAGCATTGGTTTATCTGAAGCATTATATAAATTAAATAAAAATGTCTTATGTGTTTTAAGAGAGCCATCATTAGGACCAGTAATGGGCATTAAAGGTGGTGCGGCAGGCGGTGGTTATGCACAAGTAATGCCAATGGATGAAATAAATTTACATTTTACAGGAGACATGCATGCCATTACAACAGCAAATAATGCAATATCAGCCTTTATTGACAATCACATTTATCAAGGTAATGAATTAAATATTGATAAAGATAATATTACTTGGAAAAGATGTTTAGATTTAAATGATCGTTCATTAAGATTTGTTGAAGTAGGAAAAGGCGGAAAATTTGATGGCATTCCTAGAAAAGATGGATTTAATATCACAGTTGCAAGTGAAATAATGGCAATATTATGTTTAGCAACAGATTATAAAGATTTAAGACGTAGAATTGATAATATTGTTATTGGTTATAATTATGATGGTTTACCAGTGACTGTAAAAGATTTAGGCATAGGTGGTTGTATTACTTTATTACTAAAAGACGCCTTTAGACCAAATTTAGTGCAAACATTAGAAAATGGGCCAGTATTAATTCATGGTGGACCATTTGCTAATATTGCTCATGGATGTAATTCGATTGTTGCAACAAAAATGGCTATTCATTTGGCTGATTATGTTGTCACAGAAGCTGGTTTTGGAGCAGATTTAGGCGCTGAAAAATTTTTAGATATCAAATGTCGAGTTGGAAACATTAAACCTAGTATGGTAGTATTGGTAGCCACAATAAGAGCTTTAAAAGTTCATGGCGGTCAAGATATAAAAGAAATAAAACAAGAAAATGTTGATGCTTTACTAAAGGGTACATGCAATTTGCAAAAACATATTGAAACTATTCAATCATTTGGTTTACCTTTTGTTATTGCTATTAATCAATTTCCAACTGATAGTGATAATGAAATTAAGGCTTTAGAAAACTGGTGCCAAGAACATAATTATAACATGGCCTTATCAACAGTTTGGGCTAATGGTGGTAGTGGGGGAATAGATTTAGCAAATAAAGTTTTGGAAACATTAAATACATCTACAAACAATTATAAGCCTTTATATGATTTAGAGGATTCTATTGAAAACAAAATTAGAAAAATAAGTCAAATTGTTTATGGTGCCAAAGATGTTGAATTTTCTGATGATGCTTTAAAACAAATACAAACTTATAAAAAATTGGGTTGGGATAAAATGGCTGTGTGCATTGCAAAAACGCCATCTTCATTATCAGATGATCCTACATTACTTGGCCGACCTAAAGATTTTGTTATTCATGTACGAGAAATAAGAGCTTCTGTTGGAGCAGAATTTTTAGTTGCCATAACAGGAAAAATAATGACAATGCCAGGTCTTCCTAAAAATCCAGCTGCTTTAAAAATAGATTTAGATGAAAATGGCAATGCAGTAGGTATTTTTTAAGTATAAAAAAATTATAATTTATTCATACTATTTTTAGGAGGTTAGTATGAGTAAATTAAAATGTAATGAAAGAAGCTGCAAACACAATTGTTATTTAGCATGTAGTAAGCAATCAATTGTTTTAGATGATGATGCGATTTGTTGTTCATTTCAAAGAAAAGTTTTAGAATCAATCAATGAAGAATTTGCTAATGAACGTTATCCTGATTATAGTGATGTTGAAACTGCTATAAATTGTAATGAGGAAACTTGCTTGTTTAATAAAGAAAATTATTGTAAGGCTAGTGAAGTTAAAATTGATTCTGATGCATGGTGTACAACTTATAGAAAAAAATAAAATTGTTAATATTTTAAAAAGAGGCAAAAGCCTCTTTTAAATTATAAAATTAAATTTAATATTACTAAGGCACTTATTAATGTTGGAATAGCAACTAAGCTGCCATATTTTATGAATTTTTTAAAACCAAATATTAAATGTTCTTTTGAAAGTAAATTAGTAAACATTATGCCAGCAAGAGCACCAATTGGTGTTAAAAAGGCACCAATATTTGAACCAATTATAGTCGCATATGTAGCTAACATAGAATTATTAGTTCCAATGACTGTTGACATGAAAACACTCATAGGAATATTATTCATTAAATTAGCAATTAAAAAAGAAAATATACCATAACTATATGTTACATTAACTTTATTTAAAAGATTAGTTATTATTTCAGATACACCATTTTTTTGTAAACTTATAACAATAACAAACATTGATAATACAAAAGGAATTAATTGATATGGTAAACGTTTTAAAGTTTTAGTTATTTCGTGGTTATGTTTTTTATTAATTATTTTTTTAATAAATAAACAAATTAATAAACTAATAGCACAAATAAATGAAACGAGCCACATTTCTACATGAATATATGAAGAAATAATTAACATAAGTAAGCAAGAGCCTAAATGAATTAAGCCAATGATAACTCCTGCTTTATCTGAAATATTTGCTTTTTCATCGCACTTTGTTAATGGCATTTTTAAAGATTTATGAAAAATTAAATATAATAATAAAAATTCTAAAATTCCTGATATTAATGTTGGTAGCCACATAATTTTAAAATAATTTATAAAATCAATATTAGCAGATATTCCTAAATAAATATTAGTAGGATTACCTATAATTAACATCATACTCCAAGTGTTTGCTGCAGCAAATTCAGATACAAGATAAGGAAAAGGATTAATATTAGCATGTTTACAAAAATAACATATAAATGGAGTAAATGTTAATATGACAATATCATTAGAAGTAAAAATGGTTAATATAGCTACTAAAATATAAAGCATTGTAAATAACATAATTTGATTTTTTGAAGATATTTTAGTCATTTCAATTGCTAAATATTTAAAAAAGCCAACTTCATCTAAATAAATAGATAAAAAAGTCATTGAAAAAAATAATATTAATATTTTTATTGGATTAATATTATTATTTGCAATTAATAGATCTTTAATTTCTTTAAAAGATATTCTTAAAAATAAAAACATTAAAAAAGCCCCTATTAGGCCTATAATCCAATATGTATCTATAGAAAATTGTTTAATTTTTATTTTTGGGAAAAATAAAATAGATAAAATTAAAAATAAACATGTTAGAATTGCTATTATAAGAGTAACTACCAAAATAAAATCCTCCCTTTATAAGCCAACAAATAATAGCACAATCATAAATAAATGATATCAAATATTTTTTTGTATAAGCATTAATATTAAAATTTGTCTTTAAAAAAGCAACAAAATTTTAAAACAAATATTTACATTTATCTTTTTATTGAGTTATTATTAAATAAAGAGAAAAATTATATAGGAAAGGGAGAAATTTATGGCAAGCGAAAAAACAGTTTATCATGTTTCTAAAAGAGAAGACAAAGAAGGAAGCAGAGAATGGAAAGTTTTCATTCAAGGCTCTTCTAAAGTAATTAAAATTTTTGAAACACAAAAAGAAGCTTTAGATTATGCTAAATCACTATGTAAAAACAAAGATGACGGCAGTTATGTAATGCTTCATGGTCTTGATGGTAAATTAAGAAAAATGTAATTACAATAATAAGGTTAGCTTATAATTAAAGTTAACCTTTTATTTATAATTTACTAAATGATATTGTATGTTATATAATATAAAAAACAAATATAAACGAAAGGGTAAAAGTCTATGAATAAAAAAATAATACCATTATTGATTGCAATATTATCATTAACTGGTTGTGATAATATAGCACAAAGCGATTCTTTTAAATTGGAAAAAGATGAAAAAATCATGAATGAAATAGCAATATATGCTGGGCATATTAATGATGATTCATTTGATGGTGTTACCAATCGAATTTATAAAATAAAAGCACATGTAACAGATACATATAATATTTCTTGTGCTGAAGCAGAAAAACTAATAGCATATGATAATGAGAAAAATATAATAAATGAAAATTGTTTAAATAGTACTCTTAATTTAAAGAAAAATGAAGAATATTATCTAAAAATAGTTCTTCCTGAAGATAAACATTTCCAAATTAATTTAGTACCTAAAAACAATAAAGTTGTTACTCCTTATGAAATAAATTGTACAACAGATTTTAGTTTATATAATACTGATTCTGTCGATGTAGATCCATTAAAAAGAGCTAAAATTGAATATGTTAAAAGACCAGGTGGCACATATTTATATTCAAATACACCTGAAGCAATGCCAGATGAAGTTGTCAATACTATCATAATGCAAAACAAAGATTTAACAGGGGAATGTTTTTTGACTTTTGAACATCAAAATAGGACATATTTTTCACCAAATTTATATTTAGGATATAGGTTAAGAAACACAGAAGATCATGACATTTATGTAACTGTATCTAATGTTGGTTATCAAGTAAATGGCTCTTGGGTTGGTGAAAAATCATGGATGGACTATTATGGTGTAAAATTTGATTTTGGCGAAGATAAATTTAAAAAAGACAAATTTTATTATGATGGAAATTTATATAGTGCTTTAGAATGGTCAAGAGCATATTTAAATTTTGATACAAGTTATATTCCAAAACCAATTGAACCAATTACTTATAAAATACCAGCTGATGAATATTTTTATGTTATTGGTGGGACTAGTGAAGATGCTTATAAACATATTAATATTAACAATACAGCCAATCAATTTTTAACTAAAGGAAATTGTGCTAATGGCAATGTTAGGTTTTCTATTACAAATGGTAAAGCAATAGGAGAATTATGTGTTTATGATAATCTTGATGATATTAATTCCCAAAATGTTAAGGTTCAAAATTTAAGAAGATATGGTGAAAATGATGATTATGGTGGTAGAATTGGTTATTCACCAATAAATGGGGTCATCGATAATAATCCAGTATGGGAATTTAATGATTTAACTTCAGCACAACTTTTACCAATATCTTATGAAAATTATTATGCTGACACTTTAAAACAAACTTATGAACCTTTTGAGCCAATCGAAAATTGCTATTATCATCAACAGATGGATGATAAATGGAGAACAAATTTATCTGCTCAATTATCCCATAATTTTTGTGGATCCGATATGGTTGAACATCATACTATTTGTGATGGAAAAGAAGTGGTTTTATCAAATTATATTGCAAATCCTGCTGGCAAAATATGGGATTTTGGTAATTGGATGATTGAGTATCAAGATAATTGTACATTTGTTAATAAAGGCGATAAAGATAGAACAGTAAAATTTTATATTAACAATGGTAGTTCTATATTTTATATTATCAAAGAATTAGATAATACTATAATTAAAGCTGGAACACTTTCAACAATTTGTAGTGATAAAATTGCTGTTGCAGAAGTTGTTATACCAGCTCATTCAATAAAAACTATTTCAGCTCAATTTGTTTTACCTGCTAATACTATGGGTGGTGTAGAACATTATATTCAATTAGTTTAAAAAAACTGCATTCAATTGCAGTCTTTTTAATTTTGTATATTAAAATTTTGGTTTTCAATTAATTTATAACTAATTAATTTGTTAGAATTTAGATTTTCTTTGTTTAAATCTATAGCATTAATTTGACTATTATTATATGTTTTATAATAATAGATTCCTTTTGAAGTATTACAACATGATGAATAAATTGTATATTCGAATTTGTCATGGACTCTACAACAACCCATTTGTTGTTCAACAGAAGTTAAGATATGGAAAAATTGATTAACACTACTAATTTCATCATCTTTACAAACTGAATTTAATTTGGTAAATGTTGCTTTTATAAAACGTGAAGCAGAAGATAAATCACCTGGCAAACCTATACTTCCCATACCTCTACTATAAGACTTTATTTCTAAATTAGAAGCAAAATTATTTTTCACTTCTTCTCTTGTGACATTTTGATAGTTAGCAATATTAAGCAAATGATAATCAAAAGGTGGATTGTTTGTTAATACGCCCATAGGATTATCAAATATTTTTAAACCATTAATAGTTTGTTCTACACAAATTGAACTTTCTTCATCTGCAATTATCCAGTGTAATGGAGATGCTTTTAATTGTTCACTAAAATCAATATTAACAATATTAATTTTTTTTAAAAGTGCTTTTACATCTTTTATTGTTGCGCATTGGCATAAAATATAAGGAATAAATTCAAATGGTGCAACATTGTTTTTATTATTTTTCTTTTTAAAATAGTAAGCATTGTTTGGAAAATTTAATCCAGCCATACTTAGGCCTTTTTCATTAGTAGCATCGTAATATAAAGGATAATCATTACAAACAAAAGCCATGCCTATGATAGCATAATGTGAAATAATATTATTTACCAATTTAAAATTAAATGGATAATTTCTTGGTGTAATAGTAACAGTTTCTAAATAAGAAAATTCTAAATCTAGATTTCTTCCAAAATAATGATTTTTTGTTTTAAAAGTAATTGCAGTGCACATATAAACCACTTCTTAATTTATTTTAGTATAACATATTTTAAAATAAATAAACTTAAAGTTTGAACTAATTTATAAAAAGATTATAATTAAAAAGAGGTTAGGAAAAGATATGTGTAAAATACGAATTATTCATACTAACGACATTCATTCATCGTTTGATAAATTTATTAAAATGGCTAAAGTTATAAAAGAATTAAAAAATAAAAATTCTTTATTATTAGATGCTGGTGATTTTAATGATTTTTCGTCTTTAGTTACTTTTGGTAGTCAAGGACATGCAGGACTTGAATTATTAAATTATTTAGGGTTTAGTGCCTTAACTATTGGTAACAATGAAGGATTTCAAAATATTTCGATTATTGAAGATAATTCTTCTTTAGGATTAATTAATTTTCTTTCTTGCAATATTTTTAAAAAAAATATGCAGCCATTAAAAAATGTTTTACCATCTATTATAAAAAAAGTTAATGGAATAAAATTTTTAATCATAGGTGTTTCACCATTTCATCAATCATACAACGACTATTATAATAAATATGATTTAATTGCTATACAACCATATAAATTAATTGAAGAAGAAATAAGAAAACACCAAAATCAATATGATATCGTAATTTTACTTTCACATCTTGGTTTAAAAAGTGATGTACTCTTAACTCAAACTTTGCATAATATAGATTTGATTATTTCAGGCCATTCACATCAAGTAACTAATTGTGTTAAGGTGAATGGTACTTATATTCATCAATCTGGTGTTAGAGGTTCTCATGTTGGATATTTAGATTTAATTTTCCATGATAAAAAACTAGTGCAAATTACTGGAGACAATATTCCAATAGTTGATAACATAGAAGATGATATAGAAACAAAAAATTTATTTAAAAAACTAAAAAATCAAGCCTTAAATAATTTATCAAAGCCAATAACGAATATTCCATGTGATTTATTTTATCAAGTTGATAAAGAATCTAATTTAACAAATGTTTTAGCTGACTATTTAAAAAAACATTATAATGGCGATTTTACTTTAATTAATTCTGGTTTAACAGAAAGCAATTTAAAAAAAGGTTCTATTACAATGCTTGATATCTTAAATGTTTGTAATAGCCCTTTATATATTGCCACAATGGAAGTTAAAGGTGAAGTTTTATTAAATGCTATTAATTTATCGAAAGATCCAATTAAATGTGCAGAAAATTATCGTCGCCCTGGCTTTCGAGGAAAATTTTTAGGTAAATTACATTTTTCTTATAATTGTAAAGTTGAAGATGATAATTTCTATATAGACAATGAAAAAATAATCTTAAATAAATATTATAAAGTTATAACTACTGATTATTTTGTTAGAGGAATGGGATACGAATTATTAATTGATAATAGAAATAGTTTTGTCTTTAATCAATCATTAATAGATGCTTTAATAGAAGCATTAAAAGATGAAGATTCATATAAATATGTAAATAAATTAAGATGGAAGTGTTAAATATGTTTGAAAATATGATTTTTGATATGGATGGTACATTGGTAGATTTTGTTGATCAAATTACAAAATCTTGGAATTTATCATTAAAAGAACATTTGTGGGATCAAAAAATAACTAAAACACAAATAAAAAATATTATGGGTTTAACATGTAAAGAAATTGGGCTTTATTTGTTCCCTAATGTTGATAGTTTTGTAAGTACAAAAATGGTTGAAATGTTATGTGAAGAAGAAGTGAAATATTTAGAAAAAAATATGGGGAAAACATATATTCCTAATGAGCAATTTTTAATTGATTTAACAAAAAAACATCAACTATTTATTGTATCTAATTGTAAACAAGGATATATTGAAGTTTTTCTAAAACATTTTCATTATGAAAAATATTTTATTGAAACATTAAATTCTAGCAATAATCATTCAAAAGATCAAAATATTAAATATTTAGTTGAAAAATATAATTTAAAAAATGTCGTTTATATTGGAGATACTATTAAAGATCAATTAGCAGCACAACTTGCTAATGTAGATTTCATTCATGCTTCTTATGGCTTTGGCAAAGTAGAATGCGATAAAAAAATTAATAATATAACAGAATTGTTAAAATATTAAAGGAGAACTATAAACTTATTCAAAACTTTGAATAATTATAACGAAGTGTATTATGCAAAAGAAAATAGATTTAAAGTTATTATTAAAATTAACAATACCGATATTTTTGGAATTAATTTTTCAAATGCTTTTAGGTAGCGTTGATAAAGTAATGGTTCGTAATGACTTTTCGGCCAATGCCATTAATCAAGCAAGCACTATTTTAGATATGTTGACTATTTCGATGTCAGTTTTAGCCTCTGGAAGCTTAATATTGATAAGTCAATATAAAGGAGCCAAAGATAAAGAAAGTGAAAATAAAATATATTCTATTGCTTTTTTCTTTAATGTAACTTTAGGATTGATTTTAGGAATAATTTTAGTTATTTTTGCACCTAATATTTTTAAAATGTTAAGTGTTAGTGAAGATTATTTTGAAGAATCGGTTTTATATCTTAGAATTAATGGTGGCTTTTTAATTTTACAAGCAGCAATTTTATCATTAACATCTTTTTTAAGAAGTAATGGGCATGTTGTATATAGTCTTGTGACATCTATTATTTTTAATATAATAAATGTTGCACTAAACGCTTTGTTTTTATATGGCTTTAAAATTAGCGGTGCCCAAGGAGTTGCTATTGGTTCTGTTATTGCAAGATTTATAGGTGTTATTATATTATTTGTTTTGGTTAAAAAATTGATAAAAATTAAATTTGGATTTAAAGGCAATTTTGTTTCTTCATTAAAAGAATTAAAAAAATTATTAAGAATATCATTGCCTTCTGTTGGTGAATCATTGTCTTATTCGGTTTCTCAAGTAGTTATTTTGTCTTTTATTAATATTATTGGATTAAAGTTATGTTTTGCAGCACCAACAGCTAGAACATATACAACCATTATGATTCAATTTTCTTATGTTTTTGCAAATAGTGTTGCACAAGGAATGCAAATTTTATTAGGACAATATTTAGGAGCAAATGAAAAAGAAAAAGCTAATGAAATAGTCAAAAAAACATTATTGTTATCTATTGTTGTTTCTCTAGCAATATCATCATTACAAGCCATTTTTGCAAAATATATATTTAGTTTTTTTACTAAAGATGAACAAGTAATATCATTATGTCAACAAATAATGTGTATTGAAATATTTTTGGAATTTGGTAGAGCAATCAATGGAGCAATGGTCAGAGCATTACAAACAAGTGGTGATGTTTTATTTCCAACTATATTAGCTATAATTTTTTGTTGGATTGTAGCTGTTGGCGGTGGATATTTGTTTGGTATAGTTTTTAAATTTGGTATTGCTGGCATTTGGATTGCAATGGCTATTGATGAAATTTGTCGAGGTGTTATTTTTATAATAAGATGGAAAAAGGGCAAGTGGAAAACTTATAATTTGACATATAGCAATAAAAATAATATTTAGATAAAAGTTATTGCTAAATTCGTTTTAAAAAATTATACATAAAAGATTTCAAAACTTATCGACAACTTTTAAACTCTTAAGTCATCAAATTTGATTAAGGGCTTATTTTTATTGTTAAAAAAAACAATTAAATATTTATTAATAAAAAGTTACAAAAATCCTTTTTTATATTAAAAAACCATTTCATGAAAAAACAAAAAATTTTCATTCTAATTCATTATATTTTTAATAATACTAGTTATTTTTACATCTTTAGTGTATAATTATTAACAGACGTTTAACATAATGTTAAAGTTTATTTACAAGGAGGAAAATTTATGTCAAAACAATATGTCTTCCACTTTGAAGATGCTTATGGTAAAGGTAAGGAACTTCTTGGTGGAAAAGGTGCTGGTCTTGCCGAGATGACTCATATTGGTGTACCAATTCCACAAGGTTTTACTATTACAACTGAGGCATGTACTTTATATTATGATTCTAATAAAACATTGCCTGAATATTTAGTTAAAGAAATCAATGATGCCATCAAAGCAGTTGAAAAGAAAACTGGTAAAAATTTTGGCGGAGATCATAATCCATTGTTAGTTTCAGTTCGTTCTGGAGCTCGTGTATCAATGCCAGGAATGATGGATACAATTTTAAATTTAGGTTTAAATGATAAAACAGTAGAAGTTTTAGCAAAAGAAACTAATAATGAAAGATTTGCATATGATAGCTATCGTCGTTTTATTTTAATGTTTACTAATATTGCTAAAGGCCATCCAAGAACTGCAATGGATAAAATGCTTGAGGATTTAAAAGAAAACAAAGGATATAAGCTTGATACAGAAGTTACTGCTGAAGAACTAAAAGAATTAGTTAAGAAATATAAAGCTTATTATAAAGAAACATTTAATGAAGATTTTCCAAGTGATCCATTTAAACAATTAATGGAGGCAGTTACTGCTGTATTTAGATCTTGGGACAACCCACGTGCTAATGTTTATCGTATGATGAATAATATTCCTTATTCTTGGGGAACAGCTGTTAATGTACAATCAATGGCTTTCGGTAATAAGGGTGAAACATCAGGAACTGGTGTTGCTTTCTCACGTGACCCAGCTACTGGTGAAAATGTTGTATCAGCTGAATATCTTCCAAATGCTCAAGGTGAAGATGTTGTTGCTGGTATTCGTACTCCTTTACATATTGATGAATTGAAAAGACGTATGCCTGATGTTTATAATCAATTCATGGATACAATTAAGAAAATGGAACATCATTATAAAGATATGCAAGATATGGAATTTACAGTTGAAGAAGGTAAATTGTATTTCTTACAAACACGTAATGGTAAAAGAACACCTGCTGCTGCTTTAAAAATAGCTTGTGATTTAGTTGATGAAGGCTTAATTGATGAAAAAGAAGCAGTTTTAAGAATTGATGCAATGTCATTTGATAAATTATTATTACCAGGTTTTGATAAAAAAGAACTAGACAAAGCACAACCAATTGCTAAAGGTTTAGCAGCTGGTCCTGGCGCTGGTACTGGTAAACTTGCTTTCACAGCAGAAGAAGCTCAAGAAAGACATGAAAAAGGTGAAAAAGTAATTTTAGTTCGTGCTGAAACTTCACCTGAAGATATTGTTGGTATGGTTGCAGCAGAAGCAATTCTTACAATGAGAGGTGGCATGACATCACATGCTGCAGTTGTTGCTCGTGGTATGGGTAAATGTTGTGTATGTGGTTGTACATCTGCATTAATTGATGAAGATGCTAGAACTGTTACAATTGATGGAAAAGTTTATACAGATAAAGATACATTTTCAATTGATGGTTCAACAGGAAATGTTTATGTTGGAACAATAAAGACAGTCAAACCTGATTTAACTACTGGATATTTTGGAAGATTAATGAAATGGGTTGACGAAAATAGAACATTGAGAATTCGTACAAATGCCGATACTCCACGTGATGCTAAACAAGCAAGAGATTTTGGTGCAGAAGGAATTGGCCTTTGCCGTACAGAACACATGTTCTTTGATAAAGATAGAATTTTCTCTATGAGAAAAATGATTCTAGCTGATACAGTTAAACAAAGAGAAGAAGCTTTAGCTGAACTAGAACCAATGCAACAAAAAGATTTTGAAGATTTATATGAAATCATGGATGGATTAAATGTAAATGTTCGTTTATTAGACCCACCTCTACATGAATTTTTACCTCAAGATGATACTTTAATTGAAGAACTTGCTAATGCTATTAATAAAACAGTTGATCAAGTTAAAGATAGAATTGCAGAATTACATGAAGCAAATCCAATGATGGGTCATCGTGGATGCCGTCTTGCTGTTACTTATCCAGAAATTTGCAAAATGCAAACAACTGCTATTATTAAAGCTGCAATTAATGTTTCAAAGAAAACTGGCAAAATGGTTTCTCCAGAAATCATGGTACCATTAGTTCTTGAAGTTAAAGAATTAAAATATGTTAAGAATATTATTTGTGAGACAGCTGACAAATTAATCAAGGATGCAGGCATTGATATGAAATATCATGTTGGCACAATGATTGAAATTCCACGTGCTGCATTACTTGCTGATGAAATCGCAGAAGAAGCAGAATTTTTCTCATTTGGAACAAATGACTTAACTCAAATGACATTTGGTTTTTCTCGTGATGATGCTGGTAAATTTTTACCTTCATATTATGATAATAAGATTTTTGAAGAAGATCCATTTAAGACACTTGATCAAAAAGGTGTTGGTAAATTAGTTGAAATGGCTGTTAAACTTGGCCGTTCAACAAGAAAAAATCTACATGTTGGTGTTTGTGGAGAAACAGGTGGAGATCCTAAATCAATTGAATTTTATCATAATGCTGGTCTTGATTATGTTTCATGTTCACCATTTAGAGTTCCAGTTGCTCGTCTAGCAGCCGCACAAGCAGCTATTAAATCAAGAAAAAATTAGTACGCATAAGCGTGAAAATATAAAAAAAGAAGACTAGAAATAGTCTTTTTTTTGTAATTAAAAGTGCTGATGTTAAAATTAAAAACTCTGAATTAATTGAAAAAGAAATGTTAAAATAAAATTTTAAAAATATCTTGGAATTGTGATATACTAATTGATGGATATTGATTTTTAAAGTTCCTAATATAATTCAACTCTTTTTGGCTTGGTGAATTATTAGATGGCTTATTTTCTAAACCATGAGACAGAACAGAATCAATATCTTTTTTAGTTAATTCTTTAGCATATCTTATAATTTGCATTTTAGTATAATTAGTTAATAAAGCAATTGCAGAATAAGAAAGAGTATTGTTACCATTTATTTTATCTTGAACAAGTTTTAATGCATATTCTTTGTTATGCATTGTGGATATTTATCCTCCTTTCAAATAGTTATTATACTCCTTTATAATTTTTTAATCGGTAACATTTTAACTAATGAATGGCGGTAACATTTCTAAAAAAGATTAACACAGATTAACAAATATAGTTGACAAGAAGATTAATATCTAATATATTAATGTCGATTGGTACTCAGGAAACTTATGAAGCCCTGAGTCAATTTTTATTTATGGGGAAATATTATATGAAAGAATATAAACATAATGAAGAATTATTAGATGGCTTATTTTCTAAACCATGAGACAGAACAGAATCAATATCTTTTTTAGTTAATTCTTTTGCAAATCTTATAATTTGCATTTTAGTATAATTAGTTAGTAAAGCAATTGCAGAATAAGAAAGAGTATTGTTACCATTTATTTTATCTTGAACAAGTTTTAATGCATATTCTTTGTTATGCATTGTGGATATTTATCCTCCTTTCAAATAGTTATTATACTCCTTTATAATTTTTTAATCGGTAACATTTTAACTAATGAATGGCGGTAACATTTCTAAAAAAGATTAACAAAATAGAACGCAACTCTTGATTTTTTCTAAAATCAAGATAGATTACATTTTTATAATTTTCTTTTGCAAACTTTTTGACAATGTATGTTTTCCCAATTTGTCTTAATCCTTTGATGACAAGTGGCTTTTTATTTTTACTATTTTTCCATTCAAGTAATTCCTTATACATTTTCCTTTTAAGCATAATTTCATTCTCCAGCGCAGCCATCGTACTAGAAAAAAGAAAAAAATCAAGCGAATACTAGTACGATTTTGGAAATTTTTCAAGCGAATAATATGTTAAATTGGTAAAAAAAACAATGGAATAGTTTAAAGAATCAAATCTTCTATTGAACAATTTAAAACTTTTGAAAGAGCATATAAAGTTTCTGCTTGTGCCTTACTTATGTCTATTTTACCTTGTTCATATGCTCTAATATTTCGCAATGGAACTTCACTAAGGATAGCAAGTTGCGATTGTGATAAATGATTTGCCATTCTCAAACATTTCAATGATGATTTTATTTTAAGTCTTGAGGCAAACAAATCAATTGATTGTCGTATATCCATTTCATGATATGGAAAGTAGTGTTGTAATAGTTCTTGACACGGAAATGCTGCGATTAACGTGGCGTAAGATTTGTTGAAATACCATTGCATATAAGCAAGCGTGTAGCCGAGCCAATATTCTGGCGATGCAAAGTCATTTATTTCAACAGATAATGGTTGCTCATTTAAGACAAGGGCCATAAGTTCATTTGCAGATTTACCAAGTACAAAGACAGGATCAGCAGTTTCTAAAGCGTGGCAAATCGGCGATGCGATAAGTTTATCTGCAAAATCATCTATTGAAATTTTTCGGACCAATACAGCAAGTTCAAACATTAAAGCAAGTTTGTTTTGAATTATTGAAAGATTATTGCTATTGTATGCGTGGATCATTTGGCTTTACTCCTCGTATAATGTCATTAAGGTATAAGTCATCAATGCTTGACTTACCTTTTCTATTAAGTAAAAATTCCATACGAGCTTTGTCGTTTCTTGCTTTGCGAAGAGGATAGTAGATATTGCTGTTAGATATCTCGTAACCTAGGAAATTTATTTGTAAAAAGGCTTGTTTTGATATAAGAACAATTTGTTCACCAAGATTACCAAGTCGTAATGCTTCAGAAAGTCTTTGGACTGAAATTGTGTTGTTTAAAAAACTTTCGGCATAAGCAAAATATGCATCATCTGCACGATAGCCTTTAATGACATCATAATCTTTAATGGGCAATGCAAAGTGAGCGATAAGATATTCTTTACCTATTTTGGCAATATCAGACTTCAAAGTAAAAACTCGATTTTGAAGTAGGATAGTAATCCAATGCAAAACATTAAATTTCTTTTGTGATAAATCGAGTAGTTTTAAATTTGTCATGTCAAGTGAGTATTTATTAGCATAACCATTGCGGTTTTCTTCTACTGCCCACTCTTTGGCAAGATCAAGTGATTCGGTACAATAAAATCCAAGTCCATAGTCATTATATGCCTTTCCTTTGCCATAAATTGGACATTTGATGATAGAAACTGATCCATGATAGATAATTTTTTTGTTCATATTAAAACCTCTTTTATAAATTATAACATTGTAATGTTACATTGTAAAGAATAATACTGACATTGTAATGCTATTAAATATTGAAAGGAAATAAACTTAAATTTTTAGATTAAAATATTAAAATTGCAATTCATTATCGATAAACCAATAGTTAGTTAGTTGAGGAAGATTAGTCTTTCAAACACCCAATAGGGATGACATATACACCATCATCACGTTTATATGCAATTTCTCCTCCTGTTATTACTAATAGCAAATTTGGCTCTTGCAAATGATGTTTAGGATTTTCAACATTATGATTATATATCAAATTGCTTAGTTGACACAAATGTTGTGCACCTTCTTCAATTTGTTTATTACCAAGTTTAAATTCAATCAACGCATACTTGCCATTGTCAAGATGTAATACACAATCGGCTTCCAATCCAAAGCGATCGCGATAATATGATATTCTTCCACCAAGCAAAGATGAATAAATTTTTAAATCTCTTATACATAATGTTTCAAATATGAAACCAAATGTATTTAGGTCAAGCAACAATTTTTCAGGAGTAAGTGCTAGTGCTGCGACAGCTATGGATGGATCAGTAAATTCTCTTTTATTGCAACTTCGAATAGATGTAGCAGAACGAATAGATGGAGTCCATGCTGGGACATCTTCTATCACGAATAAACGCTTTAACACATTTAAATAAGCATAAAGAGTTGTCTCGCTAAAATTTAAAAAGTTTGCTTGCATGTCTGATAAGATTGAAGTATTGGAGGCAAGCGTAGAAATGTTTCTTGCGTAAGAACGTAATAAAGTTCTCATTCGTTGTGGGTCACGCTTAACACCATCAACACTTGAACAGTCCTCATCACAAATACTTTGTAGGTATGCTTTTGCAACAAACAATGCCCCATTTTCTGTTTTGACATTTAAACTTGCAGGCCAACCACCACGGCATGCAGCAAACACAAGACGTTCAAGAGAAAGAGGAGAAGTTATACCATCAACATCAAGATTTGTGTTATCAAACAATTCTTTCAAAGAAATAGCACCACTTGATTCTTTTGACTCGTAAAGACTCATTGGGTACATCTGTAATTTTGCAATTCTGCCAGTTCCTGAGTGCATGATTTGTTTGTCATCAACAGAATTAGATCCTGTCAATATGAATAATCCAGTTTCTTGCCTATTATCTACAGCTGTGCGTACTGCATCCCAAAGAACAGGTGCAATCTGCCATTCATCAATAAGTCTAGGATTTTCACCAACGAGAAGTAAGGAAGGCTTAGTTTCGGCAGTTGCAAGATATCCTTTTACTTGATCAGGATCTTGCATTTTTAACACGCTTTTTGCTTGCATTTCGGCTGTAGTTGTTTTACCACACCATTTTGGCCCAACGATAAGAACTGCACCAATATAAGAAAGCGTTTCTTGCAATTGTATATCCATAAGTCTTGGATTATAAATATATTTGTTCATAGTAAACCTCACTGATTTTTTTAATATCATACATTAATAAGTTGTAAAATGTCAAGTTATTAAAGTAATTTGGAGTATTTTGATAAAGAGATTTGGAGTATTTTGATAAAGAGATTTGCTGTAAATATTTTGGATAAATTAAAAGTGATATGTAAATGTCATATTGTAATATATAATCTAATAATACAATTTTTTCATATAGATTATGCTAAAAGATGATTTCATAAAAAATTATAAATTCAAAAGTAAAATTTTTTATTAATTGAATAAAAATTTGAATCAAATCTTAACCTTTTAAGAATTTGATAATAAAAAGAAACAATCATTTTTTTAACAACAAAAAATAATTTATTGTGTTTTTCATTGAAAAATGGCAAATAATTGAAATTTAAGATAAATTTTGCTATTATTTTTTTAATGAAAAGGTAAGGGAAATTATATATGAAAAATATTGATTTTTTTATAAGTTATTCATCTAATGACAAAAACATAGTTGATTCTCTTGTCGAGTCACTTGAAAGTATGGGAGCAAAATGTTGGTATGCTCCAAGAGATGTTCAAGGCCGTTATGCTAAAGCTATTTGCGAGGCAATAGAAAATGCAAAAGTATTTTTATTATGCCTTTCTAAAAATTCAGCTAAATCTGAACATGTTTTAAATGAAATAGAAATGGCTTATAGCCACAAAAAAATGACCAATGGAGCTATTAGTATTGAACCTGTTTGTATTGAAAATATAGATATTGATTGTAAAGAATTTGATGAAATAATGTATTATATTAGAAGAATAAATTTTATTATTCCTCAAGATATAGGTTCTTCATATTTAATTGCTAAAGAAGTAGTAAAAAATAACAGTTCTTTATTTGGCGCTTTTGAATCTAAAAAGAAAGAACGTACTGCTAGTTCATATTTTACTGATGATATAGAGAAAAAACGTTTGATTATTCAAAATGAATTGATAAAGAAATTTGATCATGAAGTTTATGAAAAAGTTTATAATTCGTTTCATAATCCTATAGTTTTAGATGTTGGATGTGGTAATGGCGATATTCTTATTAATCGTTTTGGTGTGGATAATTATACTTTAATAGGTGTAGATCACGATGAAAAAAGTATTTTAGAAGCCAAAAATAATCATAATTTTGCTAAGTTTTATAATTTAGATGTTGAAGATGATAATTTTGCTGATAAACTTGATGATATAATGATACAAAATAATATTCAGTCCTTTGATATTATTCATATTTCTATGGTTTTATTACATTTAAAATCACAATGTAAATTATTAAGAATTTTACGCCGTGTTTTGGCTAATAATGGCATTTTAATAATTAAAGATATTGATGATGGTTTAAATTTTGCATATCCTGATGATAATGATGATTTTGAAAAGATATACAAACTTTGTGCACACGATGAACTTGCTGGTGATCGTCATAATGGTCGACAAATATATACCAATTTAGTTAGAGCTGGATATAAAAAAATATCTTTAGAAAAACAAGGTTTTTCAAGTATTGGTTTAAATTATGATGAAAAAGAAAATCTTTTTAAATTATATTTTAAATTTATTTTAGACGACATTAAATACATGCATGAAAAATATCCTAACAATATCCAAATTGAAGAAGAATACGAATGGTACAAACAAAACTATGAACGTATTCATGATAATTTTATGATGGATGATTTTGTTTTTTCACTTGGCTTTCAAATTTATTTAGCTCAAAAATAGTAAAGAAATCAATTTTTAAATAAAAAAGAGATAATTGTATTTTATAATTTATACAATTATCTTTTTTAGTATTTGAATCTTAAATATAAAAAAGGAAGTGACTAATTAGTCAAATCCTTAAAAACTATTTAAATAAATTTTCATCAATTGCATCAAGTATAATTTTATTATCATTAATTAATAAATCAAATTCATCTGTTGATGTTATTTCATAACCAAATGTATTTAAATCTTTAATGTAATTTGAAATTTCATAATTATTATTTTCAGTTGATGAATCTTTAATATCAAGATCAATAAAATCAAATTTATTAGAAAAAATATTTTTTACATCAAAACTTCCTGATATTGTAAATTCATTACTAACATTAGATATATATTTATTATTTGCTATTGTTAATGATGAATTCATGTCAATATTGGTTGGCAAAATAGCCATAGTTATATCTTTAAAAGTTTTTAAAATAACATTAGTTTTCAATTCATCAAATTCTGCATTTGAATTTTCGATTGCTTCATCATATTTTTTAATAAATTCATTTTTCCATTTAATATAATTTAAATTTATATTTAATGTAGTAAATTTTTTATTATTTACTTTAGTATATTCAAAATAATTTATTGGATTAACTTCTTGTAAAACATCAAGAATTGGTGTTAATGTTTTTAAACTATTTAAAGTAGATTCATCTAAAGCAAATATTTCACCAATTGAATCAAAATATTCATTTGAAGTAACTTTGTTTGTAAAGAAACTTTTAGTAACTGATAATAGTTCTTTAGCTTTTTCTAAAGCTTGTGCTTGTTCATCTGTTAATTCAATAGATTCATTATTAAATTTACCATTTTCTAAATTAGATAATAATTCAGTGATGTTTTCTTTTAGTTCTAAAGCAGTTGCTTCATCAATTTCTTCTTTGTTTTTAGTAATATTTTCTTGGCCATCAGTTATTGATTTTGTATAACTATATTGAATTTTATTCATTAAAGCAAAAATATTATTTTGATTAGTTGTAGAATCAATTTCTTCATCACCACTAATACTAAATGCGTAATTTGCTTCTGCTAAAAATTCACTATCTGCTAAAGTTGGTTTGTCAGAATGAATATCAGTTAAATTTAAATTGGCTTGCAATTTTGCATTTGAAGCTGATTCAAAAGAAATAGGAGTTTCATTAAAAAATAAAGATACACTAGATCCTTCACTGGCTTCTAAAGAAAAATTTAAATAATCTTGTTTAATGGCTTCTTGTAATTGATTACTAGTTTTTTCATATGCATCATTAACAAGTTCGTTTCCTTCTTGATTATTTATTTTTGTTTCAGTTCCACATCCTGAAAGGGAAATAACTGCTATACTTGCAAAACATAATAATAATTTTCTTTTCATTATAATTACGTCCTCCTACAAATATTCTATAATATTTTATTAAAAAATGGTTTATTTTAATAAAAGAAAAACAAAAAACAAAGCAATAATGCCACACAAAAAAACAATATGTATATTAAAAAATAATATTATTTTAATCCTTTAATGTAAAAATGTTTTCAAAAACATGAACAAATAGGGTAGTAAATTTAAAAATTAAACATCTTTAAAACAACTACCACCAATAAATTCTCTTAATAATGAATTACAAGGAACCCATTTTTCATCCATATCTTTAAAGTGCTTTAAAAATTTAATTAATCGATTTGCTAAAATAAAATATGGACTATCTTGAGGTATTTCTTGTAAAGCAGGAAGGGCATGTTTTTTTAATACACATAATTCATAAGTTAATGCAGAATTATATATATAATTACAACCTTCTTGATATGGATAAATCCATTTAAATTCCCCACGTCTTACAGATTGCCACATTGATAGAGTTCCTTCAGCAGATGTTCCACGTGTTTCTTTATCACGGACAATTCTTCTTAACAAACGAATATCTGTATATGAAATAGGATTATGGTTATCGAGATTTATTTGAAATTGTGGAGCAATATAAATCTTAAATTTATTGTATTTTGGAATAGCATAAGATAATTTATCATTTAAAGCATGAATTCCCTCAATAATTATTGGTGTTTTTGGAGTTATTTTGACTTTTGGACCAAAAGTAATCTTTTGTGTTTCAAAATCAAATTTTGGTAAAGACACTTCATCACCATTAATTAAAGCTAACATATGTTCATTAAATAATTTTAAATCTAATGCATACAAACTTTCAAAATCAGGTTTGCCATTTTCATCGACAGGGCAAATATCTCTAGGTTTATAATACATATCTAAAGAAATGCGAAGTGGCATGATGCCTCTTGACATTAATTCGATTCTTAAACGATTTGAAAAAGTTGTTTTGCCTGAACTTGAAGGACCGGCAATACAAATTAATCTAATGGTTTCAATATCTTTTTGAATTATATTGCCAAGTTCTGCTAAAGAATCATTGTGTTGTGTTTCACACATATTGATAAAGTCAACATCAGTTTCTGCAGAAATATGATCATTTATTTTAGAAACTAATTCGCCATTGCATATTTTAGCCCATTTGTGTGCTTGTTTTAAAACACGACAAAAGCAAGGTTCATCTTTAAATTTAGGAATTTGTCCTTTAAATTCATAACGAGGATATTGAACAATCATTTGATTGTCATAGCTTAATAAATTGAATTTATTAATATATCCTGTTGAAGGAACCATATATCCATACATGTAATTTTTATATGAACCACAAGTATAAATGTGACAATTTTTTTCGGGACGATATTTTAAAATGGCTTCTTTATCAATATCATTATTTTCTATATAAATTTTTTTGGCTTCTTCTTTAGATATAATTTCTTTTTGAAATGGTAAATCTAATGAAACTAAATGTCTCATTTGATTTCTAATTAGATTAATATGTTTTGAATTAACGATTTTATTATCTGGTTCTAAAATAGAAACTAATAAAGTTCTTGAAATACTATAACTGATGCGAATTTTATAATCTGGAAAAACATTATGGTAAGCCATAGCAATTAAATATCTAAGACTAGCCTCATAAACTTTAACAGCATCATAATCACAAGTATTTAATAATTCAACTTCACAATCATAACATAATTCATATGTTAATTCTCTTAAACGATTATTAACCTTTGCAGCAATATATTTTTTATCATCTTCTGGCCTAATTAATTTTAAAATAGTTACCTTTTCATCAAAAGTGTATTCTTGATTATAAATTTTAACTTTAAACATAAAACATCTCTCCCTTAAACATTTAATTAATTAGATAAGTTCAGTACGATTATCTTATCATTTATTAATATTTTTAGCAAGAACAATTATTTTAATAAAAAGAGTTCTAAATTATCTTTAGAACTCCAAAAATTATTTTTTATCGTCTTTAATTGTATCTTCTTTTTCTTCACTTTTTTTAGGCCTTTCAATTTTAGGATCATCATCATCTTTTATAATTTCTTTGTTGTTTTTTCTAATTCCATCGACTAATTTTGTTCCTAAAACTCCAGCAAGTAATGACTTGATATCGACACCTAGTGTTTTATTTAAACTATCAATAACTTGACTACCATTATTAGTGATTTCTTTTGCAAGATTAGCAGCATTTCCTTCACCATACATTGTAATGTTACCAATTTTACCATAAGCTGCAGCTAATGCCCGTTTTTAGGATTTAACACCCCAAAATTTAGAATTTAGCAAAAAGATTTTTGAAGTTAAAATTTTAATTAAGTTCTGCTTCTATTTCATTAATTGTTTCATTATTTTTAAAAAATCTATTGAATAAAAACTTAAAATGCATTATCATTAAATCACCTTATGGTAGATAGAAGATTGGACTTGCTAGGTTATGGTCTTCTATCTTTTTTATTACCAAAATCCTTTGTGAAGATATTACCACATTATTTACTATTTCTTCAATTATTTTGGTAATTTTTTCGGATTTTTTTGTGGAAATCTATATAAAACTAAGAAGAAGGCTGGAAGAAAGACTGGAACTAAAGATGCTAGCAAGTTTGATAAATCATTAATAGAAACA
>CANQTM010000011.1 GCA_947626825.1 uncultured Bacilli bacterium
TATATATATTAACTTGTTAATATATATAATATTTTTAAAAATTGTCAAATCTATTGCACAAACCTCCAAAGATCCGTGTTTTATGAATGAATGGCATAATTTTGTTTGACAATTAATTGCTTTTTCGTTATAATCTATATGCTATTTAAGTCACTAACGGAGGTGTTAACTATGGCAGTACCAAAGAGAAGAGTATCTAAAACAAAAAAATTACAAAGAAGAACACATGATGCTTTAGAAACTAAAACATTTGTTGTATGTCCAAATTGTGGTGCAAAAGTATTACCTCATCATGTATGTGCTAAATGCGGATATTATGATGGCAAACAAGTAGTTGAAGTTGTAGACAAACAAAAAGATAAAGATTAAAACTTAAATGATTTATTCTTTATAAAGAAGATAACAAAAGCTCTTGGATAAATTCATTCAAGAGTTTTTCTATTTTTATGATTTTTAAATTTGATGTGGTTATTTTTTAAAAAATAAATATAAATTTTTATTTATATATAAGATATATTATATTTACATTGATCTAATCTTAATTGGTTAGATTTTTTTGTTTTAATAACAATTAAAAAAAAACAAATTTAAAAAAATTTTTTAAAAAAGTATTGCAATTGTGTAAATGAATGGTATAATAGTGGTAGAAAGTGGAAGAGAGTGGTAGAAAATGGTAGGAACATTATCGACTTTTCAAGGTCAATATGCACATACACTTGATGATAAAGGTCGAATTGTTTTACCTTCAAAGTTTCGTGACCTTCTTAAAGCTGGTGGTGTTATAACAAACGGATATGAAGGATGTCTAACAATCTACACAGTTGAAGGTTGGAACAAAAACCTAGAAAATCTACTTTCAAAATCAATGTCGTATGCAGCTGTTAGAAAAAACTTAAGAGTTATTTCTGGCAATGCGAGTGAATTCGAACCAGATAAAATGGGGAGAATAAAAATTCCTGATTATTTATTATCTGCTGCAGGCATATCTAAAGAAGTCACAATCGTCGGTATCGGCTCAGTTATCGAAGTTTGGGCAACTGATAGATGGCTAAAGGAAATTGAAAAAGATAAAAATGATTTTGAAGTTAATGCTGAAGAAGTAGCAAAACTTGATAGGAATTTATAATATGTTTAATCATATTCCAGTCTTATTAAATGAATGTCTTTCAAATTTAAACATAAAACCTAACGGAATTTATGTAGACGCATGCCTTGGCGGGGCAGGTCATTCTAAAGAAATTCTAAAAAGACTAAATTCAAAAGGAATGCTATATTGTTTCGACAAAGATCTTGAGGCAATTAAAATTGCTAATGAAAGATTATCTACGATAAGTCAAAATTATCAAATCATTCATGCAGATTTTAAAAATTTAAAGGAAGAATTAAAAAAATTTGGTGTTGAAAAAATTGATGGTATTCTATTTGATATAGGAGTATCATCATATCAATTTGACACACCAAGTAGGGGCTTTTCATATAAGTATGATGCTAGATTGGACATGAGAATGGACCAAACACAAAAGTTATCAGCTTATGAAGTTATCAATACTTATAAAGAAGAAAAATTAGCACAAATTCTTAAAGACTATGGTGAAGAAAAATATGCAAAAGCAATCTCGGCCAAGATTGTTAAATCAAGAAGAATTTCACCAATTGAAACAACATTTCAATTAGTCGATATAATTAAAAGTGCACTTCCAAATAAAGTATTAAAAGAAAAAGGGCACCCTGCAAAACAAGTTTTTCAGGCAATAAGAATTGAAGTAAATGGCGAGTTGACAGCTTTATCTAGTGCAATTGAGCAGGCATTAGAAATGCTAAACCATAATGGCAGATGTGCTATTATTACTTTCCAATCACTTGAAGATCGAATTGTCAAAAAGTTATTTTCCAAAGCATGCAGTGTTAACGATAATGTTAAAGGATTAGCAAGTTTAACTTCTGAGCAAAGTTTCAAACTTGTAAATCGTAAACCAATAATTTCTTCAAATGAAGAAATATTAGCTAACAATCGTGCACATAGTGCTAAATTAAGAATTATTGAAAAATTATAAGTGTAAGAAGGAGGAGCAACAGATGAGATATGTTAATCTAAAGAAAAGAAATACATCTAAATTTCAATTTATGGTTAAACGTTTAGCAAGTTTTTCAATGCTTGCATTATTTATCGCAGCTGTTGTAATCGTACCTTTAACAGCTAGAGCAAATTATGTTCAAGCACAAGAAAATCAAAACAATGTTATCGAAATAGACAATGAATATCTAAATGATGACAATGTTGAAGCAATGAACAAATAAACTAGAAACTTATAAAATTTCGCATAAAGGGCATCAAAATGATGCCTTTTTATTTTTTTTAGATGTTTTTTTTACTAAAAAGGAAAATAATACAATTAAAAAATATAGCATTATAAACTTTATTAGTTTATAATAATTAATAAGTTGTAAGGGAGTGAACTACTATGAATTTAAAAGATTATATTGCTTCAATTCAAGATTTTCCAAAAAAAGGAATTTTATTTAGAGATATGACACCTTTATTACAAAATAAAGAAGCCTTAAAATATGCACTTGACCAAATTTGTGATTTTGCAAAAAATGTTAAGGCTGATATCATTGCAGGTCCTGAAGCACGTGGCTTTATTTTTGGTACTCCAGTTGCCTATGCGTTAAATATTGGTTTTGTTCCAGTTCGTAAGCCTGGAAAATTACCAAGAAAGACTGTCGAATATGCTTATGATCTTGAATATGGTCAAAATACATTATGCATGCATGAAGATGCAATAAAGAAAGGCCAAAAAGTAGTTATTATTGATGATTTACTTGCAACTGGTGGCACAGTAGAAGCAACAATAAAATTAGTTGAAAAATTAGGTGGTGAAGTGGTTGGCTGCGCCTTTTTGATTGAACTTGATGAACTTCATGGTCGTGAAAAATTAAAAAATCAAAAAGTATTAAGCTTACTACATTATTAATATGTCAGAAGATTCATTACAAATTCCTGCATCAATAAGTTCATTTGATGAAGTTTTAAAAGTTATTAAAACTTATATAAGTAAACCTGAGGCAATTGCTTTTGTCACTCGGGCTTTTGAATTTGCTAATGAAAAACATAAAAATCAACTTAGAAAAAGTGGTGAACCATATATTAATCACTGCTTATCAGTAACCTATATTTTAGCAATTTATCAATCTGCTCCTGATACATTAGCATCTGGATTATTGCATGATACAATTGAAGATTGTAAAGTAACATATGATGAACTTAAAAAATTATTTAATGTTGATGTAGCTGATATTGTGCAAGCAGTTACTAAAATTAAAAATTTACCTGATGTATCAAAAGAAGAAAGTAGTGCATCCACACATCGTAAATTAATTTTAGCAATGGCCAAAGATATTAGGGCAGTTATTGTTAAATTATGTGATCGTTTGCATAATATGAGAACATTGCAATATTTCAATAAAGATAAACAAATAAGAATTTCTCAAGAAACACTAGATGTATATGCACCACTTGCCCATCGTTTGGGTATGGGAGCATTAAAAAACGAACTTGAAAATTTATGTCTTTATTACCTTCATCCAACTGAATACAATATTGTTAAATCGCTAGTTGAAGAAAGTTTGGAAAAACATAAATTTAGTATTGAAGAAACAATCAAAAATGTAAAAAAAGTATTAGATGATAATAAAATTCCAAACAGAATTGTAGGACGTACAAAGCATCTATATTCAGTATATAAAAAGATGTATTATAAACATACACCATTTGAAAAATTATTTGATTTACAAGCTATAAGAATTATTACACAAACAAAATTGCAATGTTATGAAATACTTGGCATAATGCATACTATTTATAAACCAATATTAGGACGATTTAAAGATTACATTGCAATGCCAAAAACAAATATGTATCAGTCTTTGCACACCACTGTATTTGATAATAGTGGAAATTTCTTCGAGATTCAAATTCGAACTGAAGATATGGACTATGTTGCAGAACGTGGTATTGCTGCTCATTGGATATATAAAGAAAGTTTTGGAGAAAATATTTCAAAAGCTCAAGAACTATCTGAAAAACAATTATCATGGTTACGTGATTTAATTAATATTAGTAAAGAAAGTGAAGATGATTCTGATGTTGAATACATGAAACAAGTTCAAAAAGACATTTTTGAAACAAGTATTTATGTATTAACTCCTAAAGGGAAAATCATTGACATGCCTAATGGTTCAACGCCTGTTGATTTTGCATATCGTGTACATACTGATGTAGGGAATAGTTGTGTAGGTGCATTAGTTAATAAAGTATTAGTTCCTTTAAACACTGAATTGCAATCAGGTGATATTGTTGAAATAAAAACAAGTAAAAATAATTATGGTCCAAGCGAAGATTGGCTTTCATTTGTTAAAACAAATCTTGCTAAAAGTCAAATTAAAAAGGCTTTATTAAAAAGAAATAATGAAGAAAATGTTGATTATCAACAAACCATGTATGATAAAGGTTTCAAAATGTTTAATGATTATTTAAAAGATCACTTCATTAACCCTGATGATGGTTTAAAACAACTTGAATTTTTATCTACTTTGAATTTATTTGATGTTTCAAGTAAGAAAGAATTTTTTATTGCCATTGGCCAAAAATCATTAAGTTTATCAAATGTCGTAAGCAAATTATTTGAACAAAATCGCACGGTTGAAGAACAACTTGATATAATTAGAAAAAAAGAATATTCAAATAACAAAACTAAAATAACTGGAAATATAATGGTAAGTGGTGCAAGCAGTGGTTTAAAAATTGAACCTGCAATATGTTGTAAACCTATTCCTGGTGATGATATTATTGGCTACATAACAAGAGGCAAAGGAATTAAGGTTCATCGTATTGTTTGTCCAAATATTTTAAATGAAACTAAAAGATTAATTCCCGCAAGTTGGAATAACAATGATAATACTACATCATATCCTGTTGATTTGGAAATACTAAGTTATGATAGAAATAATTTAGTTGTTGATTTAATGGGACTTATTTCAACTATCAATATTCGTATTGATTCTTTAAATGCAAGATCTCATTATATTAATAAAACTGCTACATTATCTTGTACAGTTTATGTAAATAATTTAGAAATGCTAAACTTTTTAATTAATCGAATAAAATCAATTGCTGGTATTATAGAAGTAAGTCGTGTATTACATTAAAAAGAAAGAAGGAATGGATAAATGCCAAAATATTTAAAGCAAAGAGGAACAATAGACATTTATAACGAAGAAGCAAATGTATATCAAAAAATAATTGATACATGTTGTAAATGTTCAAGAAACTTTAATTTCAATCAAATTGTGACTCCTACATTTGAAAGTAGTAGTCTTTATAGTCGTGCAACTGGCGAAAGTAGTGATATCGTAAGAAAAGAAATGTATGATTTTAAAGATAAAAAAGGTCGAGATATTACTTTAAGACCTGAAGGTACAGCTGGTGTAATTAGAGCAATTATTGAAAACAAATTGTATGCCACTAATGATTTACCATTAAAATATTATTATCATGGTTCTTTTTTCCGTTATGAACGTCCTCAAATTGGTAGATTTCGTGAATTTATGCAATTTGGTGTAGAAATTGTTGGCAGTAATTCCTATCTTGATGATATAGAAAGTATTTTATTAATAACTAATATATTAAATGATTTAAATATAAAAGATTACACAATAAGAATTAATAGTTTTGGTAACGAAAAATGTAGAAATACACATCGTGATAATATTAAAAATTTCTTTACTCCACATATTGAAAATTTATGTGAAGATTGTAAAGAACGTTTTGAAAAAAATCCTTTGAGAATTTTAGATTGTAAAGTAGATAAAGAATATATTGAAAAATTAAATATTCCTGTTTCATATGATTCATTAGATGAACAAAGCAAAAATGAATTTAATGAAATATTAGATATTTTAAAGAAAAATGAAATTAATGTTGTTGTTGATAAATATTTAGTTAGAGGACTTGATTATTACACTGGATTAATTTATGAAGTAGATATTACTTTAAAAGATGGAAAAACATTAACAATTGGTGGCGGTGGTCGCTATAGTTCTTTAGTTAAAGAATTAGATGGACCAGATTTAAGTTGTGTTGGCTTTGGACTTGGTGTTAATCGTTTAGCATTAGTATTAATTGATTTATTTGGTTTAGATAGTTTTGCTATTAATCCAAAATTTTATATAATGCCATTTTCAAAAGAAACATACTCACTTGCTTTTAAAATTGCCAAAACATTAAGAGAAAATAACAATAATGTTGTTTTAGAAACAAATAATAAATCAATTTCTAGTATGTTTAAATATGCATCAAAGCACAATTTTGAATATGCAATAATGCTTGGTGAAGATGAACTTAAAAATAATCAAGTTAAAATTAAAAATTTAAAAACACAAGAACAATATTATATTACCTTAGATGATATTTTAGGAGGTAAATTTAATGGATAATTTATGTAAAAATAGAACCCATAATAATGGCGAATTAACAATTAATGATGTCAATAAAATTGTTGAATTAAAAGGATGGTGTGCCAAAAAAAGAAATTTAGGTTCTTTAATATTTATTGATATAAGAGATAAATATGGCATTACACAACTTAGATGTGATGATAATGTTAAAGATGTCGCTACTTTAATTAAAAATGAATATGTTATTTATGCAAAAGGAAAAGTAGTAGAAAGAGAATCTAAAAATAAAAATATTCCTACTGGCGACATTGAAGTTGTAGTTAGCGATTTAAAAATTATTAATAGTGCAGAACAGCCACCTATTTATATAAGTGATGATTCAGAAGCAACAAGTGAAAATGTTCGCCTTAAATATCGTTATTTAGATTTAAGGCGTAAAACACTACAGGATAATTTAAAATTGCGTCATCAAATTACAAGATCTGTTAGAGAATATTTAGATTCATTAGATTTTACTGAAGTTGAAACACCAATTTTAGGTAAATCAACTCCAGAAGGTGCTAGAGATTATTTAGTTCCATCAAGAATTCATAATGGTTCATTCTATGCTTTACCACAATCACCACAAATTTTCAAACAATTATTAATGGTCGCAGGTCTTGAAAGATATTACCAAATTGCAAGATGTTTCAGAGATGAAGATTTAAGAGCAGATAGACAACCAGAATTTACTCAAATTGATATTGAAATGTCATTTGTTGATTTGGATACTTTATATACAATTTTAGAAAATATGTTTAGAAAGATTTTTAAAGATATTAAAGGCATTGATAATCTTTCTTTTCCAAAATACAGTTGGCATTATGTAATGGATAATTATGGCTCAGATAAACCTGATTTAAGATATGATTTAAAATTTATTGATATATCAAATCTATTTATTAATTCAACATATGAATTCTTAAATAATAAAGTAGTTAAAGCTCTTGTTATAAAAAACAGTGCTAATTTATTTACAAGAAAAGAAATAGATAGTCTTACAGATTTAGCAAAATTATTTAAAGCAAAAGGACTATGTTGGTGTAAATTAAATGAAAATAATCTTGAAGGAGCAAGTGCCAAATTAATTGATAATAAAGAAGAATTTATTAAAATATTAGATTTGGCAAATAATGATTTAGTATTATTTACTGCTGACAATTGGCTAACTGCTACTACTTCTTTAGGACAAGTTAGAATAGCCGTTGCAAAAAAATTAAATTTAGCTAAAAAAGACGAATATAAATTTTTATGGGTTACAGAATTTCCAATGTATGAATATAATGATGATGGAAAACTTCAAGCCATGCATCACCCATTTACTGCTTACATTGAAGAAGATGAAAAATATATTGAAAATGAGCCATTAAAGGTACGTTCAAACGCTTATGATTTAGTTCTAAATGGTTATGAACTTGGATCTGGATCAGTAAGAATTTATAATCAAGATATGCAAAGAAAAGTTTTTGAACGTTTAGGATTAAGTGATGATGATATCAAAAATAAATTTGGTTTCTTCGTTGAAGCTTTAAAATATGGAACACCACCACATATGGGAATGGGATTTGGACTTGAAAGAATAACAATGATTTTAGCAAATACTACTAATATTCGTGATGTTGTAGCTTTTCCTAAAGTACAATCTGCTAGTGATTTAATGAATGAATGTCCATCTGAAGTTGATGAAGAAGCTTTAAATTTATTAGGCATTAAAGTTATAAATAAAAATTAATAAAGGAAAAATAATAATATGAATGACAATTTATGCGTAACAACATTACGTTGTTTAGCTTTAGATAGTATAGATAAAGCAAATTCTGGTCATCCTGGTATGGCTTTAGGAAGTGCTCCTATTTTACATACAATTTTTTCTAGACATTTAGTCTCAACAGCAGCAGATGCAAATTGGATTAAAAGAGATCGTTTTGTTTTATCATCAGGACATGCTAGTTCTTTATTATATGCTATGCTTCATTTAACAGGTTATGATATATCACTAGATGATTTAAAAAATTTTAGACAATTACATTCTAAAACACCTGGTCATCCTGAATATAAAGTTACAGATGGAGTTGATATTTCAACTGGTCCATTAGGTCAAGGAATTGCCAATGCTGTAGGTATGGCAATGGCAGAAGCACATCTTTGTGCCTTATATCCAAATTTAAAACATGTTTTGTCACATAGAACATATGTTTTATGTGGTGATGGTGATTTAGAGGAAGGTATTGCTTTAGAAGCCATGTCACTTGCTGGAACATATAAACTTTCAAAGCTTATAATATGTTATGACAATAACGATGTAACTTTAGATGGGCCTTTAGCACAATCATCTACTGATGATATAGTTAAAAAAGTTGAAGCTATGGGTTTTAATGTTGTAGTTGTAAATGATGGAAATGATGTTGATAGCATTGATAATGCCATTACTTCTTGCAAAGAACAAAATGAAAAACCAAGTCTAATTGTTATTAAAACAATTATAGGATATGGTTCAGAAAAACAAGGTACAAATGCAGTTCATGGATCACCATTAACAAAAAGTGGTAGTAAAATTGCCAAAGAATTTTTTAATTGGAATTATGATGATTTTTATGTACCTGAAGAGGTAAAAGATGATTATAAAGATAGTTATGTTGCAAGAGGACTACTAGCTTATATGCAATATAATAAAGATGTTGATCGTTTAGATGATGAAAATAGACAAATTTTAGAAAATTTATTAAATTGTGATGTGACATCTAAAATTAAAGAATTTATACCTAATTATGTTGAAGGATATTTTGAAGCGACAAGAAATGTATCACAAGAACTTTTAAATATATATTCAGAACATACAAATTTACTATTTGGTGGTTCTGCCGATGTTGCATCATCAGTAAAAACTATTTTAAAAAACAAGACAACATTTGATTCTAATAATTATCAAGGCCAAAATATTAATTTTGGTATTAGAGAACATGCAATGTGTGCTATAGCAAATGGTATTGCTGCACATGGTGGATTAAGACCATATGTTGGTAGTTTCTTAGTCTTTTCAGATTATGCAAGAGGTGCCTTAAGAATGGCAGCTTTAATGGGACTTCCTGTTACTTATTTATTTTCACATGATTCTATTGCTGTCGGTGAAGATGGACCTACTCATCAACCAATTGAACAATTATCCTCATTACGACTAATTCCTAATTTTAATGTTATTAGACCATGTGATGCAAATGAAACAGCTGGTGCATATGAAATTGCCTTTTCATCAAAAAATACTCCAACAGCAATTATTCTTTCAAGGCAAAACTTGAAAACTATTCGAGGATGTTCTAAAAATAAAGTTAAACGTGGAGCTTATGTTTTGTCTTATGAGAAAGAACATCTTGATGCCATATTAATTGCAACAGGTAGTGAAGTATTTTTGGCATATGAAGCATCAGAAGCCCTTTTAGAAGAAGGTATAGATGTTCGTGTTGTATCTATGCCATCGACATTCTTATTTGATAAACAAAAAAATGGTTATAAAGAAAGTGTCTTACCATCAAGTTGCGAAAATATATTAGCTATTGAAATGGGAAAAGGCGATTTATGGTACAAATATGCTAAAAATGTAATGTCAATTGATACATTTGGTTTATCCGGCCCATATAAAAATGTCATGAATTATTTTCATTTCAATGTTGATAATGTTATTGAAATTGTTAAACAAATGTTAAAAAAATAAGCTCTAATGCTTATTTTTTTATTTAAGTGTAATGGTAATTGTTGCTGTTAAATTATCATTATTTATTTCATTAATTACAAAATTATATTTATTTGGAAGACGATAAGTTCTATTTAAAGTATAGAAAAAGTCTCTATTTTTTGCACAAATTTCAGTATATTCTGACGATGTATAATAATATGAGCCTAATGAAGGTGTTGAAGTATTATTAATAGCATTAATTAAATTTTTAGATGTATATGAATTATCATATTTTAAAGTTTCATATATTTCTCCATTTGATTTAATATTTTCTAATACTCCATTTACTTCATAAATGCGAATGCCATTTTTATTTACATATAAATATTCATCTTTTAAAACAATGGAATTACAATTATTAAAACAAATTAAGTAATATGTTTGGAATATACCATTTTTTGAATCAAACTCATCAATAGGTAATAAAATTGTATCCCCACCACGATCATAACTATTTAATGTATAAGTATATTTTTTTTCTTTTTCAAAATCAGGTATATATACATAATCTATCCATCCTAACATCATTTTAGATAAAGGATTAAAATCGCCAAAAGTGGCATCCATCATATCATATCCACCTAGTCCACCACGATTAAAGCCAACTCTTGAATCATAATCATAATAATCAGGCAAACCAAATAAATGACCACTTTCATGAATGTACGTTCTTGCATTGCAAGATTCATCATCTTCAAATAAAAAATTTAAAGATGCAAAAACAAATTGAAAAGGATAAACTTTATCATATGATTTTGGTTCAAGAGTATATGTCTCATATGCCCACCAAAAACTATCATCTTTATAATCAATTGGATGATTATAAATAATGTGAATGCTATCAACAGCTTTATCATTATTACTATCATATTTACTATAATCAATTAAATTATCATAAGCACTTATAACTTCATCAAAAATTTCATAAGCTCCAGCCATTTCATCATATATATTATTTTTTAAATTTTTATAATATGAGCTTTTATGTGAAAGTGATAACCAGCCAAATACATCATAGCTTAAATTTAATTGTCCATATGAAATATTATAATAATATGAAGAAACACTTTGATAAGTTGGATAAATATTTTTATATTCATTATTTTTTAAAGGATAATCAGGAAAATCAACCAAAAATACAAGTCCTTTGATTTCTCCTTTTGAAGGTGTATTTTGTTCATTTATTTCTAAATCATACATATTTTTTGTAAGATGTGTTTTAGATGATAAATCAATTTGATATTTTTCATTACTAATCAAAGATTTGCCTCCATTATCAACTAAAGAATTAAAAGCATTATTTACTAATGCAGTTGTATTACCATTATCTTCATGAAAAAAAGATTCAAAACTACTTGTATCAATTGATGTTGAATTTTTAAAGACACTTAGTAGATCATCATAAAAACAAGAAGTTAATGATAAAATAATGGCAAAATTTATTAAAAAAGCAAACATTTTTTTCTTCAAAATAATTCACCTCTTTAAAGATTAATTATATTATACCACGTATTTAAAATTTTGATATATTTATAATATTAAATAATATTTCTTGAGAATAAAGGCAAAATATAGTATTATATTTACGACTAGGAGGAAAAGTTAATAAGTAACATAAATTTTACTTATTAATATAAAAAAAGATTATGCATATAATTACATTAGTAAATGTTTGGGGATCAATTGGTTTTATAGCTTTAGGATTAGTAATAGGTTTAGTTGCTGGCTTTTTCATTTCAAGAGCTGTATTTAAAAGACAATTAAAGAAAAATCCACCAATTACTGAAAAGCAAATAAGGGCATTATATATGCAAATGGGTAGAAAACCTTCAGAAGCTCAAATTAGAGCTGCTATGAGAGCAATGAATCAACAAAATTAAGAAAAAATCTCAGTTCATTCTTGAGATTTTTTATTTTCTAAATTTTTCTTCTTTGAAAATTTAAATTGCTTTTCTTCGTGTTTAAACAATCTTTTAATATTTGGTATGTGCCTACAAATAAGTAGCGTGCCAAGTATAAATATTGTAATACTAAAAATTATTTCAGGAATTTTATTATTTGGATCAAAATTTAGATTATTAAATAAATAACTATTTCTTAAAAATGGTATAAAATGCAAAATCATAACAATAATAGCAGCACTAATTGAACTTAAAGAGACAATTCTTGAAATCAAAAATACAATAATAAATGTACCTAAGGCTAAAAGTGCTAAACGATAATTCATAAATATTAAAAAACCAAAAATACTTGCAACAGCTTTACCACCTTTAAATTTTGTAAATATTGGAAAGCAATGACCAATACATACAAAAATTCCAGTAATATAATATATAGATGGTAAATAATCATTATAGGATGTATCAATTGCATTTTTTGATATTGTATACATTATAAAAGGGACTAAGCCACCTTTTAACGCATCTAAAATTAAAGTGATTAGACCTGCACCAATTCCTAATGTTCTAGCAACATTAGTAGATCCTAAATTTCCAGATCCATATTCTCTTACATCTGTTTTATAAAAAATTTTACCAATAATTAAAGCAAACGGAATTGAACCAAATAAATATCCAACAACCATGCTTATTACAATAAAAACATATAATTCCATTAAAAATATTCCTTTTTTTTCTTTATTATTTTACTTTAATATATTATAATATATTTATTCAAAAGGCAAACAACATTTTGTTTTTTTTGTATGTGTAGGGAGGTAAGGATTAATGAGTGAAAAGGTAATTGGCCAATATAATGAAGATGATATTCAGATACTTGAAGGTCTTGAGGCAGTTAGAAAAAGACCAGGTATGTATATTGGTTCAGTTGATAGTCGCGGTCTTCATCATCTAATATGGGAAATTGTTGATAATGCAGTTGATGAAGCTTTAGCAGGTTTTGGTAAAGAAATTACTGTTAAAATTTTAAAAGATAATTCTGTTGAAGTTTCTGATAATGGTCGTGGCGTTCCAGTTGGAATGCATAAATCAGGAAAACCTACTCCAGAAGTTGTATATACTAAATTACATGCTGGTGGAAAATTTTCATCAACAGGTGGTTATAAAACAGCAAGTGGCTTACATGGTGTTGGTGCTAGTGTTGTTAATGCACTAAGTGAATCAATGGATGTAACTATTACAAGAGATTATAAAGTTTATCAAATACAATTTGAAAAAGGTGGCAAAATTAAAACACCTTTACATGAAATAGGAACAACTACAACTAAAAAAAGTGGTACTGTTGTTCATTTTAAACCAGATAGAACAATTTTTACTACTACTAATTTTTCACATACTGTAATTGTAGAAAGATTAAAAGAAACTGCTTTCTTAATGCCAAGCATTAGTTTTGTATTCATTGATGAAACAATTAATAAAAAAGAAACATATTGTTATGAAAATGGTGTTGCTGAATTCGTTAAATACAATACTGAAAATAGAACAAGACTACATGATATAGTACAAATTAAAGGTGCCCAAGATGGTATTTCTATTGATATGGCATTTGTATATACAGATGATTATAATGATGATGAAAGTTCATTAAAATCATATGTCAATAATGTTAGAACAAAAGATGGTGGTACTCATGAAATTGGTTTAAGAAGTGCCATGACTAAAACATTTAATGCTTATGCTGAAGAAGCAGGATTGTTATCTAAAGCTAAAATTAAATCATTAGATGCTAAAGATATCCGTGAAGGTGTTAATATTGTTTTATCAGTTAAAATACCTGAAGATTTATTACAATTTGAGTCACAGACTAAATCAAAACTTGGAACACCAATAGCAAGAACTGTTTGTGATAATGTCATTGGTGAAAAATTAATGTATTATTTAACAGAACATAAAGATGTTGCATTATTATTAGTTAATAAATTTATTAAAGCTCAACAAGTACGTGAAGCTGTAAGAAAAGCTCGTGATGAAGCAAGAAATGGTAAAAAAGCTGTGAAACAAGAACGAATCATTTCTGATAAATTAGCACCTGCTCAATCTAAAGATTCACGTATGACTGAACTATTTTTAGTCGAAGGTGATTCAGCTGGTGGTAGTGCAAAACAAGGAAGAAATTCAAAATATCAAGCCATTTTACCTTTAAGAGGTAAAGTCATTAATTCTGAAAAGCAAAAATTAGCTGATTTATTAAAAAATGAAGAAATAAATACAATAATATACACAGTTGGTGCTGGCGTTGGGGAAGATTTTGATGCTAATCGTTCAAATTATGATAAAATTGTCATCATGACCGATGCTGATACAGATGGCGCACATATTCAAGTTTTACTTTTAACATTTTTCTTTAGATTTATGAAAGGTCTAATAGAACAAGGAAAAGTATATGTTGCAATGCCTCCTTTATATAAAGTTTTTAAAAAGACAAGTAAAGGCGAAATATCAAGATATGCTTGGAATGATATTGATTTATCTCAAGCAAAAAAAGAAATTGGGGACAATGCCAAAGTACAAAGATATAAAGGATTAGGTGAAATGAATCCTGATCAACTTTGGGAAACAACTATGAATCCAAAAACTCGTTCATTATTAAGAGTTGAAATAAATGATTATGATGTTGCTGATCGCCGTTTATCAACATTAATGGGTGACAATGCTGCTATTCGTCGTGAATGGATTGAAGAAAATGTTCATTTTACTTTGGAAGATGACTTTAGATTGGATGGTGATAATAATGGCTAAAAAGAAACAAGTAAATCAAAACGATTTAGACTTTTTAGGCGTTAATGAAGAAAATGTCATTAAATCGCCATTTGAAGATGTTATTGGAGAAAGATTTGGGGATTATTCAAAATATATTATTCAAGATCGCGCCTTACCTGATTTAAGAGATGGTTTAAAGCCTGTTCAAAGAAGAATTTTATTTGGTATGAAAGAATCTGGTATGGTAGCTACAAGTGATTATAAAAAATCAGCACGTATTGTTGGTGATGTCATGGGAAAATATCATCCACATGGTGATTCATCAATATATGAAGCAATGGTTCGTATGTCACAATGGTGGAAAAATTCAGAAACATTTATAGATATGCATGGAAACAATGGCTCAATGGATGATGATCCAGCAGCGGCAATGCGTTATACTGAAGCTCGCTTATCGCCAATTGCCATGGAAATGCTTCGTGATATAGATAAAGATACAGTAGAAATGGCTTATAACTTTGATGATACTTTATTAGAGCCAACAGTTCTACCTGCAAGATTTCCAAATTTGTTAGTAAATGGTGCAAAAGGTATTGCTGCAGGATTTGCAACAGATATTCCTCCACACAATTTAGGTGAAGTTATAGATGGCGTTATTGCAAGAATAAAATCACCAAATTGTCGTTTAGAAACAATTTTAGATATTATCCCTGGCCCTGATTTTCCAACTGGTGGTATTATTATGGGCAAACAAGGTATTATTGATGCCTATACAACTGGAAAAGGAAGAATTATAATTCGTTCAAAATGCGATGTTATAACAAATGATGAAAAACAAAGACAAATAGTTATTAGTGAAATACCTTATGATGTCATAAAAGTGCAATTAGTACGTCGTATAGATGAAATTAGATTTAATAAAGAAATTTGGGGCATTGAAGAAGTTAGAGATGAAACAGATAGAAACGGCCTTAAAATTGTTTTAGATATAACTGATGATGCTAATGCTGATTTAATCTTAAATTATTTATATAAAAATTCCGATTTACAAATTTCATATAATTTTAATGTAGTTACTATTGACAATAGAACACCTCGTTTAACAGGTATTTTAGATATTTTAGATTCATATATTGCTCATCAAAAAGATGTAGTGCTTCGTCGTTCACATTATGATTATAATAAATGTTCTGATAGATTACACATAGATGAAGGTCTAATTAAAGCAATTTCTATTTTGGATGATGTAATTAATACAATTAGAGCATCTAAAAATAAGGCAGATAGTAAACAAAATTTAATTGATAAATTTAAATTTACAGAACGTCAAGCCGAAGCAATTGTAATGTTGCAATTGTATCGTTTATCATCAACTGATATAACAACAATTCAAAATGAAATTATTGATTTAAAAAATCAAATGAAAGAACTTAATTTAATAATTAATGATGAAAATGAATTAAAAAAAGTTATTATTTCAGAATTAAGAGAAATAAAATCAAAATTTGCACGTCCTAGAAAATCACAAATTGTTGATGAAATTGCTGAAATTGTTATTGATAAGATTTCAACAATTGTTAAAGAAGAATGTATGGTTGTTGTTACAAGAGATGGTTATGCAAAACGAACAAATTTAAAATCATATAATTCAGCAACTTCAAAAATTCCTGGTTTTAAAGAACAAGATGCTATTGTATCTATTGTTAAAGCAACTACACTTGATACATTATTATGTTTTACAAGTGGTGGAAATTATATTTATCTTCCTGTATATGAATTAACTGATAATAAATGGAAAGATGAAGGAACTCATATCAATAATATTTGTTCATACGATGGCAGCGAAAAAATTATCAATGTCATTTGTGTTAATAAATTTAGAGATGATTTATATATAGTATTAGCCTCAAGTAATGCTAGTATTAAACGTACTTTATTGAGTGATTTTGTTGTAAATCGTTATAGTAAAGCTTTAAATTGTATGAAACTAGCAGAGAATGAAAAATTAGTTGGTGCCTTTTTAACAATGGGTAATACAGAAATTGCCGTCTTATATGCTGGTGGACAATTAATTCGATATGATGAAAATCAAATTCCAATTGTAGGTGTCAAAGCTGGTGGTGTAAGAAGTGGATCAAGAGCTATAACTACTCCATTAGTTGGTGCTGTTGCATTATATGCAGATAGTAAAGCACAAATGATGATTGCCACAGATAAAGGTGGAGTTAGACCAATTTATTTAAGAAATATAAATGTAACAAGTAGAAATACAATTGGTACATTATCATTTAAATCATTTAAAACAGATCATCACGATGGTGTTGGTTTAATTACATATAATAATGATGATGTAATTCAAGTTGTATCTAACTTTAAATCAATATCAATAAATGCCAAAGATGTACCATATCAACCAATGGATCGCATTATTAATCGCTATATTGATTTACAAAAACTTGAAAAAGTTTTAGCCATTACAAATAGTCATACTATCTATGTTGATGATACAATTAAGGCTGTTAAACCAACAAAAAAAGAAGAAAAAATGGCCTCATTTGATGAAAATAAAGCCATAGATGATGACGAAAAAAATGCAAAGAAAGAAAAATATAGAAATCTTTCAATAGATGATTTATTTAAATTATAGAATTTTCATTTTTACGAAATTCAAAAAGCAATTTATTTAAGGCTTTCTTTTCTATCCTTGAAACATATGATCGGGAAATGTTTAACATCTTCCCGATTTCTTTTTGTGTATATTCTTTTTGATTATTTAGTCCATAACGCATTGAAAGAATTTTTAATTCAAAACTATCCAAACATTTTAAATATTTAAACAATTTTGAAATTTGATTTTCATTGTCAAGTTTTTCATTATAATCAATACTTTCAGATGCTAAAACATCTTCAAGTTTAATTTCTTGTCCATCATCATCTTCACCAATTGCATCAAAAATTGATAATGTTGCAATATTCTTTTTGTTACTTCTAATATACATTAATATTTCATTTTCAATACATCTTGATAAATAAGATGATAACTTTGTTGATTTTTCATATGAAAATGTATCTATTGCTTTTATTAATCCTATTGTACCAACACTAATTAAATCATCATTTAAAAGACCGCAATTATCATATTTTTTTACTATGTGAGCTACTAGACGCAAATTATGTGTTATTAATTTTTCTCTAGCTTCTTCTTTTTTTTCAGTTTGTAATAGTTTGATATATTTTTCTTCTTCTTCATCACTCAATTTAGATTTAAAGTTTGATGATTGGACATAACCTACAAAATAGGATAATTCTTTTAATAAATTAATAATATTTTGAAACATATTATCCCCCATTAAAATATTATTTAAAATGTTTTTAAATTATGATATACTTTCAACGGAGGCTTTTATGAATAAAAATCTCATTCCAACATTTACATGTTCAACAATTTATAACTTAGACATTGATAAAGTTAAAAAACTAGGATATCAATATATTTTAACAGATCTTGATAATACTTTGACAGGACCATATGAAAAAAATGCAAGCCAGGATGTTAAAGATTTAATTTCAAAATTTGTTAATAATGGTTTTAATGTTATTATATTATCAAACAATCGTCAAAAAAGAGTCAGTAATTTTGTCAAGCCTTTAAATGTCCCATTTTTATATCAAGTCAAAAAGCCAAAAACACATAAACTACAAAAATATTTAAACGAAAATAATATTGACACCAAAAAATGTTTAATAATTGGTGATCAAATAATGACCGATATTTTAATGGCTAATAGATTAAATATAGATTCAGTTTTAGTAAATAGACTAACTAAAATTGATCAAGTTATTACAATCATACCAAGATTTTTAGATAGATATTTTCGTCGTAAATTAAAAAAGAAAAAATTACTTAAGGAATTTTAAAATGGAAGAATTATATTGCCTTGGTTGTGGAGTTAAATTACAATGTGAAAATGTTGATGATGAGGGTTATGTTGATCCTAATGCTTTTAATCATGAATTTGTTTTATGCAAAAGATGTTATCAATTAAAACATTATGGAAAATTTACTACAAGCAATATTGTAAAAAATAGTATTAGATTATTACATGAAAATGCCAAAAAAGATGATATTATTGTTCTTATTTGTGATGTTTCACTTACAATATGTCCATTGACAAAAGCACTTTTAGAATTAAATTATTTTCAAAATGTTATTTTAATTGCCAATCGATATGATTTATATAAAGACTATATTAGTCCAGAAAAAGCACTTAAATTTTTAAAAAATGAAGCTAAAAGATGTCATTTTAAATTTAAAAAATATTTTTTAGTAGATAATAATATTGAAGAAATATTTAATTATTTAGATGACAATTCATTAAATAAAGATATTTATGTAATTGGACTTGAAAATGCTGGTAAAACAACTTTTTTAAATAAAATATTAACAAAAATTGCTAATGAAAAAAATGATTATTTAACAAATTCAAAATATCCTGGTACTACTATCGATTTAGTTAAAATAAATTTAACTGACAATAACTATATAATTGATTCACCAGGTATTAAATCAAAAGGAAATTTTATGAATTTGGTTTCAAAAGAATTTATTAAAAATTATGATTTAAATAAAATAAAGGCTACTAGTTTTCAAATTAATGAAAATCAATCAATTATTATTTCTAACATTCTTAAATTAGATTTTAAAGAAGGAAATAGACAAACAATAATTTATTATGGTTCTAATATGTTAGAAATAACACGTTGTAAATTAGAAAAATCAAAAAAAACATTTAATAATTTAATTAAAGATTTAAAATTAAAAGAAAAAAGCATTGACAATTTAGAAAGACTTGAAAAAAAACCTTTTAAAATAAAAGATAATGAAAAATATGATTTAGTAATTGAAGGTTTAGGATTTTTTAGTTTAACACAAGGAACGTATAACCTATATTGTCTTAAAGGCGTTAATGCCTTCTTAAGAAAATCCATGATTTGAGGAGAAAAAACTATGCTAGATAAAAAAGATAAATATCATTTAAGATCACTTGCAAATACATTAAATCCAATAGTTACAATAGGAAAAGATGGACTTACTCAAAATGTCTTATCATCAATTATTGATGCAATTACAGCCCATGAACTAATTAAAATTTCAATTTTAAAAACTTATCAAGGTTTAGAATTGAAAGAATTAGCTTCTTTGATTTGTAATACAATAGATGCTGAACTTATATTTACAATTGGCAGAGTAATCGTTATTTATAAAAAGAATAAGGAGTTAAATAGATATGGCATCAAATAAAAAAGTCATGATCTTTGGAGGATCATATAATCCCATTCACCAAGGTCATATCAATGCAGCAATATCTGCAGCCAATTATTTAAAAGTTGATGAAGTCTGGTTAATGCCAAGAAAATATAATTATGATGGTTCTTTACTTCTTGATGGTAAATATCGCATTGAAATGATTAATATGGCCATAGAAAATCTTAATAATTTTAAAATTTGCGATATAGAATTAAAAGATAAAAATGCTAAATTAATCTACACATATAATACTGCTAAAATAATTAAAAAAAAATATCCTGATATTGATTTTTATTTTTTAATAGGAACGGATCAATTAAATAGTTTACCGCGATGGTATAAAGCAAATGAATTAACAAAATTATTTAAATTTGTATGTTATAAAAGACCAGGATATGATATTGATATAAATATTCAAAATGAATATGATGTAATGATTATTGATGGACCATTAGTTGACACATCATCAACAATAATAAGATCAGGTATTTTTCAAAAAATTGATGATGATATTCAACAATATATCATTAAAAAGCAATTATATTTAAAAGAAAGAGTTATGCCAAAATTACCTGAAGAAAGATTTATTCATGTTTTATCAACTGCAAGATTTGCAAAAAAAGTTGCCTTAAGCAATAATGTTAATACAAATAGAGCATATGTAGCTGGAATTTTACATGATATTGCTAAAGGTTTAACAAAAGATGAAATATATGAAATAATGCAAAAATATTTTCATAATAAATTAAATTATCCAAAATATTGTTATCATGCATTTGCTTCAGCATATATTGCCTACTTTGATTTTGGTATTAATGATAAAAAAATATTAAAAGCAATTTGTAATCATGCTAAAGCAAATAAACATATGTCAAAATTAGATAAAATAATTTATTGTGCAGATAAACTTGAAGAATCAAGGCCATTTGCCAATACTTTAAATGATATAAGAGATTTAGCATTTAATAATATCGATCAATGTTTTATAGAAGTATTGAAATTTCAAATTGAATATTTAAAAAAACAAAATGATGAAATTGACCAATCTATTTTTGAAATGGTTGATTATTATTCAAGGAGACTTACTGAAAATGGAAGATAAAGTATTACTAGAAATTTTAAAAACAATGGATGAAAATAAAGCCAAAGATATCACATATCTTAATGTTTCAAATTTTAATCCATTAACTGAATATTATATAATCGGTACTGTTATGTCAAATAGACAAGCTCTTTCACTTGCCAATCATCTTAAAGATGTTTTAGAAGAAAATGATATCAATGTAAAACATGTTGAAGGTAATCAAACAAGTGATTGGATTTTAGTCGATGGAATGGATTATATTATTCATATTTTTGTTAATGATGCAAGAAATCGCTATGGACTTGAAAAAATTTTATCATCAAATGATATATACAAGGTAGAATAATATGAAGAAAATATTAATCATTGTCGCTATGGAAAGCGAATTAGATGGATTTTTGAAAAATGATAATTATAAAATGCAAATTATCTTAGGTCAAATTGTATTTTCAAAACAATTAAATAACAAAACAATTTATTTAAGTAAATGTAATGTTGGCAAAGTAAACGCTTGTTGTTTAACTACTTCATTAATTTTAAAATTAAAACCAAATTATGTTGTTAATGCTGGTATTGGCGGTGGCTTAACAAATAATTTAAATTTATTAGATGTTGTTGCAAGTAGTAAGGTTGCTTATCACGATTTTGATCTAACAGCATTTAATTTAAAAAAAGGACAACTTAATGAATTTGAATATTATTTTAAGGCGTCAAAAAAACTTCTTGATTTATTAGATAATAATGTTAAAAAAGGACTAATTGTCTCTGGTGATCAATTTATTAGCGGACTAGAACCATTAAAACAAATTAAAAAAGATTTTCCAAAAGCATTAGTTTGTGATATGGAAGGTTGTGCAATTGCCCATACATGTTATTTATTATCAAAAAAATTTGTGGTTATAAGAGCAATTTCTGATAATGTATTTTTAGATAATCACATAAATATTTATCAAGACTATAAAGAATTAGCTATAGAAAAAGTAGTGCAAGTTGTTAATAATTTAATCTCAAAAATTTTCTAAATTTTATTTATATTTTGTTTTTATTATACAAATTTATTAAAAAATATCAATTTTTACATCATTTTTGATAATAAAAAGTCAGTTATGTTACCAAATAAAATAATTAAACATAGTTTTCTATGTTTTTTTTATTTTTTTATAGATAAGATTGCAATTTTATTATATAATAATAAATGAAATTCTATTTTAGGAGGATTTAAAATGAAAAAACCTATAAAAGCCACAAGTAGCGCTTTATTAATTTCACTTTTATTTTTAGCATCATGTGGTGTTAAAAAATATTCACAAATTACTGATTCAAATTCAGAAAGTAATGATGTTTATGTTGAAAGCGATTTTAGTAAGCCAGTTGCTCCTCAAAATTTATCATTTGATCCCGAAACAAATACATTATCATGGACTGCTGTTACAGGTGCAGTTGGTTATGATGTAATTTGTAATGGGCATAAAAGTACTTCAACTATTAAAACAAATAAATATAAATTACCTAATAATTTTTTAGCTGATGCTGATGAATATTTAATTGGAGTTAGAACTGTTGGAACTGATAATGTAAAATCAAACTATACAGTTTTCTCATATAATAGTAAAGATGAAGCAACTTCAACAAACGTTTTTACTTATGAAGTTGACTATACAAATAATGAATGTGCTATTAATGGTTTAAGCCCACTTGCAACACTTGATGATATTAGAGATATGGAAATGGGTGGTCAATTTAATGGCATGAATATTACAAAAATTGCAGATGGAGCATTTTTGGAATTAAATAAACTAACTAATTTCAATGTTACAATTTTACCTTCAATTAAAGTAATTGGTGCACATGCTTTTGAAAGAAGTTATGTTACTAAAATTAATTTTAATGAAGGGCTAGAAGAAATTGGTGATAATGCTTTTAATAATGCCAGCCAATTAAATGGCTCAAAAGAAGATTTAAATGTTAAATTGCCTAATTCATTAAAAATCATTGGTGATAATGCTTTTTCAACATGTATGGCATTAACTTCGGTAGTCTTAAATGAAAATTCTTTACTTGAAAAAATAGGTTCAAATGCATTTTATCGTTCTAAACTTACAACATTTGATTTACCAAGTTCAGTTAATGAATTAGGTGAAGGAGCTTTTTCAAGTTGTTCATCTTTAACCTCTTTTAATTTTTTAGGTACTACATCCTTAACTTCTTTACCAGCAAGTTGTTTTTCAGGAACTGTTTTAAGAGAATTTTATTTACCAGATCAAATTGAAGAAATTGGTAAATCATGTTTTGAATTTTCGTCATCAAATAATAATTTTAAATCTTTCTACTATACAAGTGATTCAAATTTAAAAACAATATCTGAAAATGCTTTTGCTAATTTAAGTCAAAATATATATTTTGGAATTCAAACAAGTGGTGAACAACCATCTGGAGTTATTAATTTACCTAAAACGTTAGAAGTAATTGGTAATTCTGCATTTAAAGGTGGAAGATACACAACTGTAAGTTGTCCAAATGATTCAAAATTAAATAAAATAGGTGATAACGCTTTTAGTGGTGTTACGACATTAAAAGAAATTACATTACCTAGTTCATTAAAAGAAATTGGAGATAGTGCTTTTAGTGGTGATACAGTTTTAGAAACAGTAACTATGCCAAATGACATATCGTTAGATGTTTTATATTCAAATTCATTTAAGGATACTTCATACATAAAATCATTTGATAATACAAATCGAATTATTATTGCAAAATCATTATATGCATTGGCAAGTAATGAAACTTCAACAACTGATTTAGATTTATCTAATAGTAATGTAAACACTATTTCTGGAAAATTATTTGAAAATAAAACATTATTAAAAACTTTAAAATTAAATGATGGCTTGTTGAATATAAATGATTCTGCATTTAGCGGCTGTACAAGTTTAACACAAATAAATATTCCTGAAAGTGTAATAAATATAGGAAATAATGCTTTTTATAATTGTTCAAGATTAGCAACATTAACTCTTGGAAATCAAACTACTGCTAAACTTGAAACTATTGGAGATGGTGCTTTTAGTAATAATATTTCAATTACAGAATTTGTATTGCCTGATAATGTTAGAACAATTGGTAATGAGGCTTTTGAAGTTTCAAGTACAAATGTTAATAATTTAAAATTAGAAAGATTTGTTATTTCAAATAATTCAAAACTTGAAACTATTGGTGCAAATGCATTTAATAATCAAAATAAAATAACAGAAATCAATATCCCAAATAGTGTTAAAACAATTAATGATAGTGCTTTTGTCAATTGTACAAACTTAACTAATATTAACATTGATATGGCAAATTCAACTTTAGAAATTATTGGTAATAGTGCTTTTGAAAACACAAAAGTTGAAAATATAAATATACCTGGAACAATAACATATTTAGGAAATGCCGCATTTAAAAAATGTAGTTCACTTACAAATATTGAATTTGGTAATGGCGCCTTTACTAATTGGAATGTTAATGATAATACAAATGAAAGTGATGAAGAAGATGAAGAAAATGTTCCTACTATCTTTTCTGAAACTTTTGCAAGTTGTAGTTCACTAGTAGCTATTTCATTACCTGAAAATATTAAAACAATTGAAGATAACGCATTCTTAGATGCAAAAGAACTTGTTACTATTACAAGTAGTGCAACTAAAATTGGAAACTTAGCTTTTGCAAATACTGCATTTGAAAAAAGTTTTGCTGATGGTGTAGTTGAACATAATGGTATTGTTTTAAGATATATTGGCGATGGATCTCAACCAGTAGATCTTAGAGAAGGTTTAAAAATTAATGCTGGTGCTTTCGCGGATTCAGCATTAGTTATTATTAATTTACCAAGTTCATTACCAATTATTGATGATTATGCATTTGAAGATTGTACAAATTTAACAACTGTCAATATTGATGATGATGCACAATTAACTGAAATTGGTACAAATGCTTTCAATGGTTGTACTAATTTAAAATTATTTAATTTTACAAGCAAAATTGAAAAAATTGCAGAAAATGCTTTTAACAGATGCCTTAGTTTAACTGAAGTTGATTTATCAAAAACTAAACTAACAGAAATTAGTTCAAATGCTTTTGCAAATTGTAATAATTTAAGTTCTGTAAAATTAAATAATGGTCTTGAAACAATTGGTGAATATGCTTTTTACCAAACTGCATTAAAAGATTTAGTAATTAAAAGTTCAATTACTACAATTAATAGTCATGCATTTGCTAGAATTGGAAAAGCAAATAACAATAGATTAGATCCTGTTAATTGGGAAATAACTCCTTCATTAGAAACTTTAACATTTGAAAACAATTCAAAATTAAATCACATTGGTAGTTATGCTTTTGAAAATAATATCATTAAAACAATAACATTACCTTCAAATGATGGCATGAAACTTGATGAATATTGTTTTGCAAATTCAAGACGAATTGAAGAATTTACAATTGAATTTGGCTTTGAAACATTAGAAGGTGTTATTAGTGGTGCAAGTAATCTTAAGAAATTAGAAATACCAGGAAATATTCAAATTGCTTCAATATTTGGTGGCAAGATTTCAATGATTCCTACAACATTAAGATCTGTTACAATTGCAGATGATTCAGAAGCAATTACAGATAATGCCTTTTCAGGTCTTGGCATGGTTGAAGAATTTATTATTCCTAATACTGTTACAACAATTGGTGATTACGCTTTTTATGGTTGCCGTTCTATTAAATCAATAAATCTTGAAAGCATTACAAGTATTGGTAACAATGCCTTTAATGGATGCGTCAACCTAGAAAATATCAGTTTTGGAAAAGCTCTTGAATATATTGGTGACAAAGCATTGTTTGCCACAAAATATTTAAATTTAAAAGATGATGTTCAATTTGTTATTTTGGATGATATTTTAATCCAATATAATGGTACTGATACTAATGTAACAATTCCATCGCAAGTAAAAGCAATAAGTGGTGGAGCATTCTCAGGAAATCAAACAGTAACAGAAATAACATTAAGTAGCAATACTAAATTATTATGTAATGGTGCTTTTGATTCATGTTCAAAACTTTCAAAAATTACTATTCCATATGATGGTGTTGTAGAAATTGAACTTGGTGTATTTGATACTTTATCTTCTAATTTGAAAATTTATGTTAAAAATGGCAAATTAAATGAATATAAAAATGATATTCATTGGTCATTATATGAAGATTATCTTGCATAATTAATAGGTAGTTTATTATGAATGAGTCAGATATTAGTAGGACAAAACTTCATGAACAAGCAATGATTTGTATTTTTCAATATTTATTTTATAAATCATATAAAAATATAAGTAATTATAAAAAAATTGATGAGATTGTTTATGATGTTATGGATGTTAATTTTGATAATTGTGAAGATTTCTTTAAAGCAATAATTTTTGAGACTATATCAAATAGCAAACAATATATTACTATAATAGAATCACACTTAATAAAGTGGACATTTAAACGTCTTTGTTTAGTTGATCAAGCCATTTTATTATTATTTACAAGTGAAATTATTAATAAAAGAGTTCCTATTCAAGTAGCTATTGATATGGCATGTGATTTAGCACATCGATATTGTGATGATAAATCATATAAATATATAAACAAAGTTTTAGATATAATTGGTAAAGAAAATGCATGATGAAGAATATATTAGTGTTAGCGAATTAAATAATTATATAAAAACATATTTAGAAAATAATTACTTTTTGCAAGATGTTTATGTAAGAGGTGAAATATCTAATTTTAAATTGCATCAATCTGGCACTTTATATTTTGCTATCAAAGATGAAAAATGTGCCATTAATGTTGTTATGTTTAGAAATTATGCAGTTAAACTTCAAACACCTTTAAAAGATGGTGATGAAGTATTAATTAAAGGACGCATTTCAGTTTATGAAGCAAGAGGAACTTTTTCCATCAACGCAACAGAAGTAATTTTTGATAGTAAAGGAATGCTTTTAATCAAATTTGAGGAATTGAAAAAGAAATTATTAGCAGAAGGTTTATTTGATGAACAATTTAAAAAACCTTTACCAAAATATCCTTTTAAAATTGGTTTAATAACTGCACCATATGGTGCAGCAATTCAGGATATGCTTAGAACTATTAAAAATCGATGGCCAATTGCACAAATATATATTTTCCCAACATTAGTACAAGGAAATGAAGCCAAAAATGATTTGGTAAAAAACATTCAAATTGCTGATAATTATCATCTTGATGTTTTGATTTGTGGACGTGGTGGCGGTTCAATTGAAGATTTATGGCCATTTAATGAAGAAATAGTTGCTAGAGCATTTTATGAATGTAAAACACCAATAATATCCGCAGTAGGTCATGAAATTGATATATCAATTAGTGATTATGTAGCTGATGCAAGAGGTCTTACGCCAACAGATGGTGCAGTAAAAGCCACTCCTAATATTAGTGATGTTATAACTAAAATATTAGATTACAAAAGTAAATTAATTCAATCATTTAAAAGATATCTTGATAATTTAAAAACGAAAATAGCAAATTATCAAAATTCATATGTTCTAACAAATCCAACAAAAATATATGAAAATTATCGTTATAAAATTGACGAATTAGAAAGCAGGCTTTTAGGATTAATCAAAGAATTAACTCATAAATATTATTTAATTATAAAAGATAATTCAAATAATTTGAATAAATCGATGAATCTTGTAATAAATGATTCTCATAAAAAAATGTCAATGTTAATTGGAAAACTAGATGCCTTAAGTCCATTAAAAGTTTTAAATCGAGGCTATAGTTTTATAACTTATAATAAACAAATAATAAAAAGTGTAAATGATATTAATATTGATGATCAAATCGATTTATCATTAAAAGATGGCAATATCAAAGCAAAAGTAATATCTAAGGAGACAAATAGAAATGGATGATTTAAGTTTTGAAGAAGCTTTAAACAAATTAGAAAATGCTGTAAGTAAACTTGAAAATGGTGAAATAAAACTCGATGAAGCATTTAAAATGTTTGAAGATGGTATTAAATTTGCCAAAATATGTGAAGATAAATTAAAAGAAGTTGAAGAAAAAGTTACAAAAATTATTAATGATGGTAAAGAAGAAGAATTTAAAGTAGAAGAATAATTTTATGGATATCAAGCAAATTAAAGATGACAAATTTCTTAAAGATTTAAATAATAAACAACTTGCGGAACTTGCACAAGAAATTCGCACTTTTTTGCTTGAAAATATTTCTAAGACTGGTGGTCACCTATCTTCAAATCTTGGTGATGTTGAATTAATAATTGCATTACATAAAGTTTTTGATTTAGATAATGATAAGGTTTTATTTGATGTTGGACATCAAGCTTATACACATAAAATATTAACAGGACGAGTTAATCAATTTAAAACATTAAGACAAATAGATGGATTATCAGGTTTTTTAAATAGCCAAGAAAGTCCTTATGATGTTTTTGAATCAGGACATTCATCAACATCAATATCTACAGCAATGGGTATGGCTCTTGCTAGAGACTCTAATAAAGAAAAATATGAAATAATAAGTTTTATAGGTGATGCATCTATTGCTAATGGTGTAGCTTTTGAGGCTTTAAACAATATGAGCCATCAAAATAGTAAAATAATTATTATTTTAAATGATAATGACATGGCTATTAATAAGTCAGTTGGGGCTTTTGCCAAATCATTAAGTAGAGTCCGTTCATCAAAAACATATGTTAAATTTAAAAAAGGCTTTTTAAAGGCTTTTAAATTTGCTCCTAAATTTACAAATTTTGTAGAAAGAGTTGTTCATAGAATCGCTTTGATATTCCGTTCTGACAATATGTTCGATAATTTTAATATTTCTTATCTTGGGCCAATTGATGGACATAATTTTAAAAGATTAATCAAAGCATTTAAAATGGCTAAAAATTATCCAGGTCCAATTTTAGTTCATGTTAAAACAAAAAAAGGACATGGCTATAAATATGCAGAAGATGATAAAATTGGCAAATATCATGGTGTTGGGCCATTTAATATAAAAACTGGTGAAATGATTACTAATGATATTAAAGGTTACGATAGCTTTACAAATATAGTTGCTAATTATATGTATGATAAACTTAAAAATGACAAAGATTGTTATTTAATTTCTTCAGCTATGATATATTGTACAAATTTATCAAAATGTTTTGATGATTTTCAGAATCAATGTATTGATGTTGGAATTGCTGAAGAACATTCAATTGCTTTAGCAAACGGGCTTGCAATTAATAATAAAAATCCATATGTGTCTTTATATTCAACATTTATGCAAAGAGGATATGATGAAATCGTTCATGATGTTTGTAGAATTAATTCTAATGTTACTTTTTTAGTTGATCGTGCTGGAATTGTTGGCGAAGATGGCAAAACACATCAAGGAATGTTTGATGTTTCATTTTTATATCCTTTAGAAAATTGTATAATAACTATGCCATCTGAAGGAAAATATGTAAAACCATTGCTTGATTGTTTAGACAAAATAAAAGGCTGCAAATTTATTAGATATCAAAAACATTTAACAAAATTAAGTGATGAAATTATAAATTTAGAATTTGGTAAATTTATTTTTGAAAATTATGATGTTCAAAATAAAATATCCATTATTGCCTGTGGAAATTCTTGTGCCGTTTTAAAAGAAATGATTATTAAAAATAATTATAATATTAATTTAATTAATCCAATATTTATTAAACCTCTTGATGAAGAAGCATTAATGAAAATAGAAAACACTAATGTAGTTGTATATGATAATACTTCAGTATTTGAAGGATTTGCTAGTGCAATTTTAAAATTTTATAATAAAATTAATAAAAAAATTGATACATATTGTTTACCAAATAAATTTATTAAGCATGGAAGTTATGATACACTTTTAAAATATCTAAACTTGGATGAAGAAAGTGTATTAAATGACATTTTAAAAAAATATGGAAAAAACTAGATTAGATATATATCTTGTTAAAAATAATTTAGCACCATCAAGAGCAAAAGCTCAAGAAATGATTAATAATGGAAATGTTATTGTTGATGATAAAATAATTACTAAGCCATCTTTTGAAATAACAAATAATAATATAAAAATATTAGAAAATGATTTATTAAAATATGTATCACGTGGTGGATTAAAGTTGCAAAAAGCTTTAGATATTTTTAATATTTCATTAAATGATAAAATTATATGCGATATTGGTGCCTCAAAAGGTGGATTTACAGATTGTGCGTTACAACATAATGCTAAAAAGGTATATGCTATTGATGTTGGTGAAAAGCAATTAGATGAATCATTAATAAATAACCCTAAGGTTATAAATCTTGAAAATCTTAATTTTAAAAATGTTACAAATGATATATTTAAAGAAACAATTGATTTATATGTTTGTGATGTTTCATTTATATCAATAAAAACAATTTTAGAAAAATTGCAGCAATTAGATAATAAATTCACTATAATAATATTGTATAAACCACAATTTGAAGTGGGAAAATCAAATCTTAATGCTAAAGGAGTAGTCAAAAATTTAAAAGCATTAGAAAATTCATTAAATGAATTTATTGATTTTTTAAATAAAAAAAATATTGGCATTATTAATGTTACTTTTTCACCAATTAAGGGACAAAAAGAAGGAAATATTGAGTTTCTATTTTATTTAAAAAATGAATATCAAAGCATTAAGATTAATACAAAAGAACTTATTAAAACTGCTACAAAAGTTTTGAGGTGAAATTTATGCTTAAACAATTGACAATTAAAAATTTAGCTATTATTGATGATATTACTATTGACTTTCAAAATAATTTAAATGTTTTATCAGGAGAAACTGGAGCAGGTAAATCAATAATTATTGATGCAATATCGTTAATTTTTGGTGAAAGGGCAAATAGTGAAATAATAGCTTATGGGCAAGAATTTGCCTATATTAGTGTTTCTCTTGAAATAAATAAAAAGTTAATTGATTATATCTTAAAAAATTATGATATAGATGTTAGTGAAGAATTTATTATTTCAAGAACAATTTCATCAAATAATAAAAATTCTTTAAAAATAAATGGCATGATGGTACCGCTTAAAGTTGTTAAAGAAATTAGTGAATTATTGATTGATATTTCATCACAAAATGAATCACAATATTTGTTAAATCATAAAAATCATTTAAATTTATTAGATACATTTATATTAAATCAAAAAAATGATTTTTTAAATAATTATAAAATTGCCTATGATGAATATAAAAAAGTTAAAGATGAATATGAAAATTTATTAAAAACTAATGTTGACAATGATGAAATTGAATTTTTAAATTACAAATTAAATGAATTAAAAGATTATAATTACACATTAGAAGATGAAGAAAATATTATAAATGAATTTAAAGCTTTAAATACATATAGTCAAAATGCTAATTTATTTTCAGAAATTATAAATTATTTAGATGGAAATGATAATAATTCTAGTGTCAACTTTTCATTTTATAATGCTTTAAAACAATTAAATAAATTAGCAACAAATGAAAAAGTTAATCAATATTATGAAAAATTTAATGAAATCTATATTAACTTTATGGATTTAACTGAATTATTTAAAAAAGATTTTTCTAATGATAATATTGATTTAAATCGTTTAGATTATCTTGAAAATGAAATAACAAAAATAAATCGTTTAAAAAGAAAATATAACACAAATAATTTACTTGAATACAAAAATAATTTAATAAACAAAATAGAAATGATAAATGAAAAAGAAATCAAATTATCAAAACTAAAAAAATTACTTGATGAAAAATATGATATTGCTTATAAAGAAGCTATAAAAATAAGTCAAACAAGGCAAGATGAAGCCACTAAGTTATCAAAATTAGTTGTTAAAGAATTAAATGATTTATATATAAATGATGCAAGTTTTTCAATTCATTTTACTAAAACAAATGAACTCGGATCATTAGGAATTGATGATGCAGAATTTTATATGTCTGCTAATAAAGGAGTTAATGAAATGCCTTTAATTAAAGTAGCGTCTGGTGGCGAAGTAAGTAGAATAATGCTAGGACTTAAAAGTGTTTTTAGCAAACTATCTATGGTGGATATCATTATTTTTGATGAAATTGACACAGGTGTATCTGGAAAAGTTGCTTTAGCAATGGGGCAAAAAATGGCAAATATTGCTAAATATGCCCAAGTTTTGGCAATTACACATTTACCACAAGTTGCTGCAATGAGCAATCATCATTATTATATTTATAAAATAACTGAAAATAATAAGACTAAAACTATTGTAAAGCCATTAAATAATGAAGAAAAAGAATTAGAAGTAGCAAGATTATTATCTGGAAATGAAATTACAGATAATTTTATAAAAGCTGCAAAAGAGTTAATTTCTTCCAAATAAAAAAATATGAATAATTAAAAAATAATAATCTATCAATACTATCTTTAGGAGGTATAAAATGAAAGGATTATTATTTTTTATTTTAAGTTTATTTAATACCTTACCATTTACTAATAATGTTTTAGATGTAACTAGTCTAATACCTGGTGGAGAAAATATTGGTATTGAAGTAAAGCCACATGGTGTTGTAGTCATTGGAGGTTATGATGTTGCAAACGAAAAAGAAACATATAATCCAATTAAAGATAGCGACATTAAAAAAGGTGATTTAATTTATCAAGTAGATAATGTTAATATTGAAAACATTAAAGAAATGTTAGATCAAATTCAAATTCACTTAAATGAAGATCAAGTCGCTGTTTCAATTTATAGAAATGATAATGCTATTAAAAGAACTTTAAAGTTTTTAAAAACAAGTTCAGCAAATACAGTAAAAACTGGTTTATTAGTTAAAGAAAGAATTTTAGGAATTGGAACAATGACATTCTATGATCCTGAAACTAAAATATATGGTGCGTTAGGGCATAAATTAGTTGATAGTGATTTTTCAAATATTACTGATATCAATTCTGGTACAATATTTAATAGTAAAGTAACTGGAATAAATAAATCAACTAATGGTAATGTTGGAGAACTACTAGCTTCAATATATGAAGATGACATTTTGGGAAATGTATTTGCAAATACTGATTATGGTCTTTTTGGACAATATGATACATGTCCTGATAAACAAGCATTAGAAGTAGCAAGTCATGATGAAATAAAACTTGGTGAAGCAAGTATCTACACAACCCTAAATGATAATAAGGTTAAAGAATATAAAATTGAAATTACTTCATTACAAAAACAAAATACATTATCAACAAAAGGTATTACTTTTAAAATAATAGATAAAGAACTATTAAATAAAACAGGTGGAATTGTACAAGGAATGAGTGGCTCCCCAATAATTCAAAATGGTAAGATAATAGGTGCTGTTACCCATGTATTGGTAGATTCAGTCAAAAAGGGTTATGGCATATATATTGACTTTATGTTACAAGTAGCAAAAAAAGGCTAAAAAATTCCTTTTTTTAAAATAAGATATTTTAAAATGACGATTTAAGAATGTTTTTGTTCTTAATCGTTTTATTTTGTAATTCATCAATTTATAATCATTTTAGGAGGCAAAAAGATGAATAATTACAAAGTAGTAATTGTCGATAATATTTTAGAAGATGCAAGGTTATTAGAAAATGTATTTAATAACAATAATAACTTTATAGTATATAAAAAATTTGATAATGTTTCTTCGTTTTCAAATTTTATGAATACCAATACAACAACTATAGATTTTCTTGTTTTAAACATATTCATGCCTGATTATACGCCAATTGATTTATTAAAGAAAATTGCCACATATAATAAAAGAATAAATAAAATATTATGTACAGGAGTATTTTGCAGTAATGAAATTTTTAAATGCATGGATCATTATAATGTTTCATATTTTATTCCTAAACCATTTAATGAAGCCACATTAGAAAACAATATTAATGAATTTTTATCATATTATCAAGATTTTGGTTTTCATCTTGATAAAGAAGATGGCACAATTGATGATTCAATATTAGAACATGAAATAACAAAAATCTTACACGATGTTGGAATTCCAGCACATATTAAAGGTTATACATTTTTAAGAGAAGCTATATTTAGAGTTTATCGACAACCAAATTATTTAGGTCAGATAACTAAAAATTTATATCCAGATATTGCAAACAAATATCAATCATCAGCATCACGTGTTGAAAGAGCAATAAGACATGCTATTGAAGTAGCATGGAATAGAGGTAATGTTGATTATATTGATAATATATTTGGTTATACAATAAGTGCCGATAAGGCAAAACCAACAAATTCAGAATTTATTGCAATGATTGCTGATAAATTAACAATGGAACATAAAATTAAAAAAAGAAACATGCAATTTACAAGATAATATCAAATAAGCCCAATTTATGGGCTTTTTTAATATATATATTTAGATAAAAAATTTAATACTATAACTTTTTTTACAAAAAATCAATTTAAAAGATACCGCTTACATAAAATAATAATTGCTTAATTGAAAAATAAAAAGTATACTAAAGGTGTCTTAAATGATTCTTTGTCATATATTGCTTTAATTTGGAAAGCAGTTTCTACCCTAAACCATTAATTTAGGACTATGACGGATATGTATTTCTTTTAAATTTATTATGAAATAATTCCGTCAATGATTGGAATCATTTTGGAATGAAAGAAAAAGGGAGAGAATATGAAAAAAAATTTGTTAAGAAAAGTTTTATTATGTTTTATGTTACCATTGGTTATTTATGGTTGTGGTAACACCAATAATAGTTCTTCTACTTCTTCAACACCTTCTAATAGTAGTACATCAAGTAGTGAAGAAGATCTATTACCTTACATTAGTATTCAAGAAGCCATAAGTAAGGCAACAGAAGCTGGTGAAAGTGGTACAACTGAAGAATATTATATTAAAGGCATTGTTGAAGAAGTTACAAATCCAACATATGGGCAAATGACTGTTAAAGATGATACTGGATCTATCAATGTTTATGGTGTTTATGCTGCTGATAGAGAAACACGTTATGATGCTTTAGAGGATAAGCCAGTTGCAGGAGATGAAGTTAGCCTTCTTGGTAAATTAAAAACTTATAATGGTACTCCTGAAATGGATAGAGGATATCTACAAAAATTCAAACATAATAGCGCTAGTGATAAAGTTGATTTATCTACATATCCTGAAAAAACATTATTAGAAGCTCGTTCATTAAAAGAAGATGAAAAAGCTAAATTAACTGGTGTTGTATCATTTATTACTTATGGTCAAGGTATGAATCCTAATGGATTTTTCCTAACAGATAAAAATTCAGGTATTTATGTATATGGTGGTCAAGTTGCTCAACAAGTTAGTGTTGGTAATACAGTTACAGTTGCTGCAGAAAAGACTTATTATATAGCAGATAATGAAAAAAATAATGCAGAAAAATTTGGTTACCAAGGTTGTTGTCAAATGGAAAATCCTGTATTAGTTGAAAACAAAAAAGATAAAGCAACAATTGATTTATCTTGGGCAAAAGAAACAACAATTAAAGATATTATTGATACTCCATTAACAAATAATATTACAACAGAAATTTTTAAAGTAAATTCTTATGTTAGAAAAGCCCCAGGCAGTGGTTTTACAAATTATTATTTTAATGATTTAGATGGTAAAACTGGATCATATACATATACATCAAATAATGGTAGTGATTTTAGTTGGCTTGATGAATTTGATGGTAAAATTTGTACAGTTTATTTATCACCATTAAATTGTAAATCTACAGCTACTGGTTGCGTTTATCGTTTTATTCCTCTTCAAGTCAAAGATGAAAACTTTAAATTTGATGTTAAAAATGCTCCTCAATTTGCAATTGATTATTATGCAAAAGATCAATTTAAAACAACATATACTGCAGATCCTGCATTAGAATTAATAACTAGTGTTTCATCTGATATTTTAGGATTTGAAGATGCAAAATTAACTTACACTTCAAATAATACAAATAGTGTTGATATAGTAAACGAAGATAGTAAAACTGTTTTACATACAAAAAATGTTGGTAAAGCTACAGTTACAATTAATGCTTCATATCAAACATATACTGCAACTGCTACAGTTGATATAGAAGTTAAAGAAGAAATTAAAGTTGATGCTGTTAATGTTAAAGCAGCGATTGATGCACAAGATGGCACTGAAATAACTGTTAAAGGCATTGTTATGTCATCTTTAGTTAACCAAACAGGTTTCTATTTAAATGATGAAACTGGAGTTATTTCAATTAGATTAGCAAGTTCTGATACATTGTCTGATATTCATCTTGGTGATGAAGTTATCATTTCAGGAACTAAAGATCATTTCAAAAAGACTGAAGGAACATTTGCTGGTCAAGCAGCTATTGTTGATGCTGAATTAGTTACTAACAATTATGGAAATCATACTTATTCAGAAGCTTCTTTTGTTGAATCAACATTTGATGAATTATATGCTAAAATTAATAATGTTACAGAAGATTACACTACAACAGTTTATAAGATTGAAGCTAAAATTACTTCTGAAACTTCAAAATATTTTTCAAATTATTATGTAAATTCACCAACTACAAGTGATAGAATTACACTTTATTCTAGTTCAGGTAATCAATATTCATTCTTAGAACCATTTGTTGATCAAATAGTAACAATTGAAATTGCTTTATGTAACTGGAATGCAAAAAATCCATATAAAGCATCTATCATTGCTGTTGTAACAGATTCTGGGAAAGTAATAAATTCATTTAATTTTTAATAAATAAAAATTAAATTTTATATTAAACTGTTAAGAATCTTTAAAGATTTTTGACAGTTTTTTTGTTATTTTTATTGGTTTTATTTTTATCGCGTTCACTTTTTTTTATAAGTATGATAAAATAAAGAAGCAATGAAAGGAATGTAAATTTTACTTTTACATAGGTTTATTATGCTAGATTGGTTAAAATTCACTTTTGGAAGTTTTATTTTTAATAGATTTGCTAAAGAAGGGGCAACAAGAAAATTTTGGAATGTCATTTTTGCTTTATTTATGGTTTTATTAATTTTGACAACTTTATTTTCTATGGGATTAAATTTATCTTTTTATTCTCACTTTAAAAAAGCTAATGAATTTAAAGACTTCGCTTATAACATATTTTGTGAAAATAAAAATGGTGAAAACCTTAACATCAATGTTACTAAAGTAACAAATAGTAGTGGCGACACAGAAAATGCCATTTATTCATTTTACAACTCAAATAGAAATGAAAATATTGTTATTAATTCATACGAAGTTGAAAATGATAAAAGTTTTTCAAAAAATGGTTATAATGTCATTATAGATACAAGAAATCCTGATACAACATTTGTTAAATTTGATATTGTTATGTATTATCGAAGTGATAATACTGAAGTTGAAAATTTAGATTATGAAAAATATCTATCATTAAGTGATAGTGAAAAAAGTGATTATAGTTATTATGCCAAACCAACAAATGAAGTAATCACTTTAACTGAAGAAGAAATTAATAATGATGTTGCAAAAATTGAAAAAGATATCGTTAATGATGAATCACCAGATAGCCTTAAAGATGAATGGGAAAATATCAAAAAATTAAAAGATAGTAATCAAATAGATTATTTTAATAAAGTTTATGATTTCTATATTCGAAATTATTATAATTTAAATTATTCTCCAAATATTGTTCATTATTATCAAGCAGTTTATGCAGATGTAGATGAAAAAGGTGAATATAAATACAACAATTTTTTGATATTAACTCAAAGATGGGGCATGGTTTCATTTAAAAATGATAAAAATGTTAAAATTACATATGATGGTTATTATACTGATTTAACAGATAATTTTTCTATATCTGGTGATAAACAAAATGTTGATTATTTGGTAACATCAATTTATGAATCAGTATCTTATATAAGAGTAATGTTACTTGGCATTCAATTATTTACAAGATCATATTTTCTAATCATTGCCTTAGCAATTTTAGCCTTATTTATCTTTTGCGTAGGCAGAGCTAGAAAAAATCAATCAATGAGACATAAATATGCTGAAGACTTTAAGATTGTTTCAAGTTTTTTGATTGGCGCATCAGCACTTGCAGGAATTATTGCCCTTATTTGTTTCTTTATAACAGATAGTCAAATAGCTATTAGTGTAGGTATATGGAGTTTATTATCAATATTAAGTATTCGAACATTTATTTACACAATAATAGAAATTGTTAAAAATAAAAATGTAGTAGTTAACGCCAATACAAATTCTGAAGCACCAATAGATATTAATGATAACAAAGAAAACAATCTTAATGATTTATCAAAAGTTGATACTGGTACTAAAGTTATTATCAATAATGATGTTGATGATGACGATGATGAAAAAATGGAATTAATGTAATTTAAAAAGACATCAATGTGAATTGGTGTCTTTTTAAATAAAAAAGCCATTGAATAACAATGGACTAATTTTCAATTATTTTGGCTTCACCTAAAAATTTAATTAAATTTTTTTCATATTCTTTTTTGTAATCAACTACACTATGAGCATGAGAAGATCCTTTATAAACACTAAGCATTTTAAATCCTGGTTTTGCATCATAATTTTTATAAACCATATATGATGGAACAAATTTATCATTATCACCATGAATAAAATACATTGGTATATCATCACATGTAGCAATGCTTTTTATAGGATTTACTTTCCCATATGTTGACTTTGTTTTAACAAAAAAGATAAAATTTCCAAAGAAAATAGTAGGAAATGTAGGTAAATGTTTTAATTCTTTACATTGGTATTTTAATAATTTTTCAAGTGATGAATAGCCACAATCTTCAACAACAAAATCTACGCTATGATATCGACCAGCATTAATCATTACTGTTGCTGCTCCCATTGATTCTCCATGAGTTCCAATTAATACATTTTCACCAAATGTTTTTTTTGCATATTCAATAACAGTTTGTAAATCATCAGCTTCTTTATCACCCATTGTTGTTACTTTTTTATCAGATTGAAAATGATTTCTATGGTCATAAATAAAAACATCAAAACCTAAATTTAAATACATTTTTGCATAAACTAACATTGCATAGCGACTACTTGTCCAACCATGAGATAAAACAACAATTCTTTTTTTATTATCTGAAAAATTAATGTTTTGATTGTTTTTTAAATAACTACATTTTAGATTATATCCATATTGGGATTGTAAATCAAAATCTTCGAAATTAAAATAGTGTTCAAATTCATCTTTATTAATTCTTTGATATTTATATTCATGTTTTAAAACATCATCAATTGGAGCACAATATGGTTCCACCATTGTTTTAGTAATAAAATAAGCAATAATAAAATCACAAATTAACAATAAAACAATTACAGAAAGCAAAATAATAATAAATATAAAATACCACGGCATGAATTAATCACCACACTTAAAATCTAAATAATATAACATTATAGATGTTGCAACACCAACATTTAAAGAATCAATGTTTTGTGAATGTTTAATTTTAATTCTTTCATCAGACAAAGAAAAACTATCTTTTGATATTCCTTGTCCTTCATTACCAACTATTAATGCAAAACGTTTACTTGGATTAACATTTTTTAAATTAATGCTATCACTTGCTAAAGTTGATGCTAGTACTTTGATACCATTTTCTTTTAAATTTAAAATAGTTTCCTTTATATCAGCATAAATAATTGGTATTTTTAATATTGCTCCTTGTGATCCTCGAATTACTTTATCATTATAGATATCAACTGAACCTTTACTTAAAATAATAAAATCTACATTAAAAGCCAATGAACTTCGAATTATTGTGCCTAAATTACCAGGATCGGAAACACCATCACAAATCAAATAACGATTTTTATGATAATCAATTTGATAATTTCTCTTTTTAACTATTGCAACTATACCTTGATTTGCTTGTACAAAAGATAATTTTTTTAGAACATTTTCATTAACATTGTAAACTTTTACATTTTCTAAATTATAATTATCTTTAGTAGTAAAAATACATTCAATATCATCTTTACAACACATTGAAATAAGATGTTCACCTTCAATTAAATATTTATTTTCATTATCACGATATTTTTTTTCTTTTAATGAATTTGCATACATTACCAACTTATTATTTATAGAAGTAATTTCCATTTGTTTACCCTCTTAATTCTTTCCTTAATGTTTTATAATTAGGACAATATTTAACAACAATTTGATAAAATTTATTTGAATGATTAAATTCTTTTATATGAGCTAATTCATGGACGACTAAATAATCATAAACTTTTAAAGGTTTAAATAATATATTACTTGAATAAATAATTTCATGTTTTATTTTATCATAACTGCCCCATTTACTTTTCACATCTTTTATTACAATTTTAGGAAATGGACAACTATAATTCATTAATTGAAAATATTTTTTGGTTAAATTATACATGTATTCCCAAAGTTGTTGCTTAAATAAAATTTTAATTTGTCCTTTTATATCATTATTTTCTAAAACAAAAATAAAATGTTCTGTAACTTTTATTTTACCAATTGTAGCTACAATTTGATATGAATTATTAAGTATTTGGATATTTTGTCCACAGGAAATAAGACTATTTTCTTGGGCTTTTTGTTGCTGTTTTGCTAATTGTTTATTAATAAAATCCATATTGTCATTAATCATTTTGTTAATTCGTTCTTTAGAAGCATTAAATGGAGCAGAAATACATATTGTTCCATCCTTAACTCTTAAGTGACAATATTTAATTTTTTTATATGTAACTAAAACTTTCATATAGTATTATATCCTTTACATACTTATAATATCATTTTTATAATATAAAAAAAAGATAACAAAAGAATATTTTGTATCTTTAATTTATTAAAATAGCAGTATCAATTGGTATATTGTCATATAAATATTTTGAATCATCAAATGTAAATCTTACGCAACCACTAGAAACTCTTTGTCCTAATCTATCATCTAATATTTCTTTATTAAATGAATATGGAAATGAATGAAGTAAATAAGAACCATCATATTGTAAATAGTTATAGCAAATGTAGGTATTATCTCTACTATAAAAATGACTTCCTTTACTTTTTATTGTATACAATCCTCTTTTTGTTGGAGTTGTTAAACTTCCTGTTGAACATGATAATCTTTTTTCAAGATAAAAATATTGATTTTTTCTTTTTAAAATATAAGTTTCATTACGATATATATCAACAAATATAAAATAATCCGTTTTAGAAAGATAATGATTGTAATTAATATAAAATTCAATTTCAAAATTACTTAATGATTCTAATTTTTCTTCATTATTTTGTATAATATCAACATCATAAAATGGCAGCCATTTCATAATATCATTATATTTAACATAATATGTTTGGCCATTTTGTTTATCTTCAATTATTTCTGCTAAATATGTTTCATTGTCAACCATAACATTTGCTTTAACAATATAAGGAATTATCTTTTTAGATATTTTTTGGTATTCATTAATTATTTCATTATCATTAGTAAATTTTGGATTTTCCATACTCTCAGTACTTTCTATAATACTAATTGTATTCTTATTTGGCCAAATAAATGCTATAAATAAAAATATTGTGATATATGCAGCTAAAATTGTTAAATATTTTAAAAATCTATTCACTTTTTTTATTTACTTTATTAACAAAAAATCTATATATAAAATATGCCAAAACTGCACCAATTAATGGACCAATAATAAAAATCCAAATTTGTTTAATACTTGTAAATCTTTCTCCAAAACATTCAAAAATAGCTGGAGCTAATGATCTTGCAGGATTAACTGATGTTCCTGTTAAATTAATGCCTAAAAAGTGTGTTAAAGCTAAACTTGCACCAATTACTAGACCATTTGTATTGTCATTTTTTCTATTTGAAACAAATAAGACTACCAATACAAAACCACAAGTTAAAATAATTTCAACAACTAAACCAATAATCATAGCTGATGCTTTATCATAATTATCAATTAAGAAATTACTTACTTGATTAGCTCCAAGTGATGTAAATGAACCTTTAAACATGGCAACTTCTAAACTGCCAACCATTGCTCCCATTATTTGAGCAATAAGATAAAATATAAATTCTTTAATACTTATTTTTTTGTTTAATAACATTGCTAAGCTAACTGCAGGATTTAAATGACATCCTGAAATATGGTCAAATGCATAAATCATTACTAGTAATGCAAATCCAAAAGCTAAAGATGTTAATAAAATAGAAAAATTATTAGCAGCAGTTGTTATTGCAGCAACTCCACAACCAAACAAAACTAAAAACATTGTACCTATAAATTCTGCTAGGTATTTTTTTATATTCATAACAAAATGCCTCCTTCTATAAATTTATTTTATCCAGAAAGAGGTAAAATAAACAAAAAATTGTTAGAAATATAATAATTCTAACAATGAATTTATTGTATATGTAGGTTTAATATTACTTTTATTTTCTTTAAAATCAAAATTAAACCAAATTGTATCAACATTGGCATTATTTCCAAGTTTGATATCACTTGTTAATGAATCACCAACAATTAAAGTGCTTTTTAAATCAAAATTTTTAATATTTTCTTTTATATAATTGAAATATCTAATATCTGGTTTATGATAACCAATAGCATCAGAAATAAAAGAATCAAGAAAATATTTATTAATTTTAGCTTTTCTTGCTCGCATTTTTTGAGTTTGACTTACACCATTAGTTATAGCATATAATTGATAATTGTTTTTTAAAACATCTAATACTTTATGGGCATTTTTCTTTACATAAGCTTGCATATTTAAATATTTGCGATATGTTTCTTCAAATGTATTTGGATCTATATCAATATTATATAATGGCAAAAATTCTTTAAATCTTAAAATTAAACATTCGTCACGAGTTATTTCTTTTTTTTCAACTTTTTCCCAATATTTAATATTAATTTTATGATAATTAGCAATCATAATATCATTTGGAATTACATTTATTGATTTTAAGGCCATATTTAAAGCATTTTTTTCGGATTTTTGAAAATCTAAAATTGTATCATCAATGTCAAATAAAATAGTTTTATATTTCCTTAAAAAATAAAATTCATTTTCTGTAACTTTTTGATTATTATAATAAACAAAATCAACATTTTTGTTTTTAAATAAATAATTAGCAAACATTTTAAAAAAAATATTTTCATATTTAATATTGCTTAAATTAATTAAAATATTTAAATCTTTATTTGTTAAATTTCCAATTAATTTATCTTCTATTAATAATTTATATGTATTATTTTTTTCTTTTTTTATTATATATTTATCTAATTTTATCATTTGATGCACCTTTTAAAGAAAAAACCAGGAATGAATCCTAGTTTTTATAATTTTAACCACGAATACCTAATTTTTTAATAAGTTCAGTGTAACGAGTATAACTAACTTTCTTTAAATAATTCATTAAAGAATGTCTTTGAGCAACAAGTCTTAATAAACCACGAGAATTGTGCTTGTCATTTGGATGAGTCTTAACATGTTCTGTAAGATATTTTATTCTAGCAGTTAATAATGCAATTTGAACTTCTGTAGAGCCAGAATCTTTCTCATCTTTACCATATTCTTTAACAATGGCTTGAGTAGCTTCTTTAGTTAACATAAATTTCCTCCTAAATATAATTTTATGGCGTATTCTTAGAAAACAACTGGAGACATTGTACTCATTGAAAACGTCTAGACTATTTTAACAAAATAAATATTAAATTTCAAGAACTATTTAATTTTTGTAGTAATTACGCATGAAAATTTAATCAAAAAATAAAGTTTTTTTATTTTTGTTGACATTGGTATTATACTATGATATAATACTTTATGTTATGAAAAAAGAAATATTACCAGACTTTGCTAAACCTTATAAAACAAAA
>CANQTM010000012.1 GCA_947626825.1 uncultured Bacilli bacterium
CCTTGTTCGCCTTGAGGTCCAGTAGCGCCTGTTGCTCCAGTAGGCCCTTGAATACCTTGTTCGCCTTGAGGTCCAGTAGCACCAGTAGCACCAGTAGCGCCTGTTGCTCCAGTAGACCCTTGAATACCTTGTTCACCTTGAGGTCCAGTAGCACCAGTAGCACCAGTAGCGCCTGTTGGACCAGTTACTGCTTCACTTGTACCAGCAGGTCCAGTTGGTCCTGTAGGTCCAGTAGCGCCTGTTGCTCCAGGTAAACCAGGATAACCCATAGGTCCCATAGGTCCAGTAGGTCCTGTTGGTCCAACTAATGGTACATAATGTGAATTATTGAAGCATAAACATTCATTCCATGGACAAGAGATTGAGTTATTTGAGTTATAACAACATTGATTATTCATATGAATTCACCTCCTAATAACTACATTTTATCTTATGTTAAAAACTAAAATAATTTATAGGCATTTGCCTAAATCATGTTTATTTTCTATAGCATATTATATTTAAAAGGGGAAAATAAATTTATGAAAACTATTAGTTTATGTATGATTGTTAAAAATGAAGAGAAAACTTTAGATAAATGTCTAAAGTCAATTAAAGATGTAGTTGATGAAATTATTGTTGTTGATACTGGAAGTATTGATAAAACAAAAGAAATTGCACAAAAATATACAAATAAAATTTATGATTATAAATGGAATGATGATTTTGCAAGTGCAAGAAATTATAGTTTAGAAAAAGCAACTTGTGAATATATTATGTGGCTTGATGCAGATGATTATGTAAAAAAATCACAAATAAAAAAAATTATCACTTTAAAAAATGAAACAAATAGATATGATATGTATTATTTTTTATATGATTTTGATAATAATTACCAGCCTTTTTATCGAGAAAGAATATTTGTTAATAATGCAAATTATCGTTTTCAAGGAAAAATTCATGAAGCAATAGTTCCATATGGGCAAATAAAATATGTTGATATAGTTATAAATCAACAAAATTTAAAAAAAGGTTTAACTAATAGAAATTTAAATATTTTTGAAAAAATACCGAAAAATGAATTTACAATTAGAGATTATTATTACTATGCACGTGAATTGTATCGTCATAATAAAATATCTAAAGCAATTGATATGTTTAATAAATTTTTAAGTTTTAATGATGGTTATGTTGAAAATAAAATAGATAGTTTATTTTTACTTGGAAATATTTATAAATCACAAAACAATTATAATAAGTCTTTAGAAATGTATTTAAAAACATTTATTTTTGATACGCCAAGAGCAAATGTTTTATGCGAACTTGCAAATTTGTATCTAATTAATAATGATTTGAATAAGGCCATTTATTATTATAAGTTAGCACTTAAAATACCACAAAAAAGCAACAATGGTTTTATTCACAAAGATTATTTTCGTTATATTCCTGCCATTCAATTATGCATATGCTTTGATAAATTAAAAAATTATAAAGAATCTTTTAGATACAATGAGTTAGCTTATAAATATAGAAAAAATAAAGAAATTTATGAAATAAATAAAAAATATTTATTAAAAAGAATGCTAGAAACATTGTCCGACTAAAAATATTTATTCACAAAAAAAACTATTTTTTATTATACTTTTAATGTATAATAAAGACAAATAGTAAGGGATGTGTGAAAAATGATTTCTTTAAGCTTGAATAATAGTCAAATAATAATTATGGTTAGTGTAATAGTAGCCATTATATTTTTATTAGTTATCATCTTTTTGATTTTATTTTTTCATAGAAATAACAAAAATAAAATATTAACAAAAATTGATAATATGCTAAATAGTGTAAAAGATTTAAATAAAGAACAAATCAATTCTTATTTGACAAGATTAAAAAATATTTCAAGTAAAAATGAAAGTTATGTTGAGATTTATAATCAAATTAATGCTGCTTATATTCATTTAACAGAAACTGAATTTGAAAAATTAACTTTAAGGGAAAATGGCTTAAAAGATCGCATTAATAATGAAAAGAAAATTAAAAAGAAATTGTTTGAGCAAATTAAAAGTTTTGAAAAAGCTATAAATGTTTATAAAAAAGAGATTAAAGGAATCCAAACTGATTTAGAAAATTATTTTAAAGATGGTGATGAATTAAGAGTACAATCAACAGATCTTTCAAATAAATTCATGCATGTTAAACAAGATATGGCAAAATATGACCAATCTTTAAATATTTGTAAAAACGAATTAAAAAGTTATATTACAGATATTTCAATGCTTTTTGATCAATTAGAAGATAATATTTCTTCGGCTTATTATAGTGAAGCACATAATAAAGTAAAAGAAATAGATGCTTATTTAGCTAATATTTATGATCGTGTTGAACTTATTGCACAATATTGTAAATTAGTAGAAGAAATTATACCTCAAGAATTACAAGAATTAAAAAATAAAAATGATGATTTAGCTGCTAAAGGTTATGTAGTTTCTTATGCTAAAGTTGATGAATTTATATCTAATACTAATGAAGTTTTAGAAAGTTGTAAAACTGAATTTAAACTTTTGCGTTTTGGTGATTTTGAAGATGTTTATAATGAAATACAAAATAAACTAGCTGATGTCAATGCTCATCTTGATAGTGAAGTTGCTGCCAAAGATAATTTAGATATTCAATATAAAATTGTTTCTGAAAAGACTAAAAATGCTGAAGCAGCGGCTTTAAAGATAAATCGAGATTATAAAATAATGGTGGAATATTATGTTTTACCTCAAGATGTAATTGATCAATTTCAAGAATTTTCTAAAGATGCAGTTAAATTAAGTGATTTATCACGGGAATATCAAAGTTACCAATTCGCTAATACTAAAATTCAAGCCTCATTTATGCTAAGAAAAGTTCAAGCAATGGATGAACTTGCAAATAAAAATTTGGATAATATAAATTATTTTACAAATTATTTTAATGGTCTTAAATCATATGTAGATGATACATTTAATCAATCACGTGATTTGTGTATTGAACTTACTAAAATTGTAGGTCAACTTCGTTTAAATAAATGCAAAGATGTTTATTTAAGATATATAGATAATATTAATGAAAAAATAAATGATTTTAAAAAAGTAAAACAAATTTTAACAACAAAACCTATTCAATTAAATTATTTATATACTAATTTTTCCAAATTAGTTTCTAGTACAAATGATTTAATGGTTGCTATTAACAATGATTTTGACAATCGTCAATTATTAAAAAAATCAATTATTTTTGCCAATCCACTACGTTATAAAATTAATGAAGTTGATGCTTTATTAAATGAAATAGAAATATTGTTTAAAAATGGTGAATATAAGTTAGGCCAAGAAAAAGTTAATTATATTTTAAATAATTACCACCCAAGTGCCTTTTCATCTTTAAAGGATAATTAATTATGGAATTATATTTAGATAACGCCTCAACAAGTAAAATTGATGATGATGTATTAAAAGAATATATAAATTTATTATCAAAACAATATGCATCTACTGGATCATTACATTCACTTGGAGTTGAAAGTTTAATAGAAGAAAATAAATCAAAAGAAAAAATTGCTAATCTTTTAAAAGTTAAACCAAGTGAAATTTTGTTTGATAGTGGTGCTACAGAAGGTAATAATTTTGCAATTAAAGGCGTTGCTTTAAACTATAAAAATCGTGGTCATACTATTATTACATCTAAAGTTGAACATCCTTCAGTAATGCAATGTTTTCAACAACTTGAAAAAGATTTTAATTTTAAGTGTTTATATGTTGATGTTGATGAAGATGGAATTATTGATTTAAAACAACTTGAAAATTATTTAAATAATGATGTTATTTTAGTTTCAATTATGGCAGTTAACCATGAAGTTGGTGCTATTATGCCATTAAAACAAATAAGTCAATTAGTAAGAAAATATCCTAAAATTATTTTTCATAGTGATATCACACAAGCAATTGGAAAAATCAAAATTGATTTATCTTTAGTTGATATTGCCACAATGTCAGCTCATAAAATTCATGGAATAAAGGGTTCAGGGTTTATATATAAAAAAGAAAAAGTTAATTTGTATCCTTTAATTTCAGGTCATCCAGCAAATAATGCTTTAAGAGCTGGGACAAGTAATTTCCCTAGTAATATTGTTTTAAGTTTGGCTTTAGAAAAGTCGCTTATTGCCTTAAATAAAAATTTTGATAACTTATGTTTATGCCAACAGAAAATAATTAATTTGTTAAAGGAAATTAATGGTGTTGTAGTTAATACAAATCCTAATAGATCAATACCTTCTATAATAAATTTTTCTTTAATTGGATATAATCCTGAAGTTGTAATTAGAGATTTATCAACAAAAGGAATTTATGTTTCTTCAAAATCAGCTTGTTCTGTAGCAATTGAAAAACAAGCTTCAACAACATTAATGGCCATGAATAAAAACATGGCAATTGCCAATAGTTCAATTAGAATTAGTTTTGATGTACCATTAAATGATGAAGAAATCACATTTTTAATTTCATCATTAAAGGAAACAATGAAAAATATAAAAAAATATAATTAAAATAAGGATTAGTTTATGAAATATGATGCAATAATGATTCGTTATGGCGAATTGACATTAAAAGGTAAAAATAGAAATAGTTTTATTGATACATTAGCTAATAATGTTTATCAATCATTTTTAGATTACCATGATTTACAATTTTCTAAGCAACATGACCGTTTTTATATTTATTTAAAAGATAGTTATGATATTGACGATATCGTTAATCGTTTAATGCAAATACCAGGTATCTTTAACTTTTCGTTGGTTAAAAAAATTGAAAAAAACATTGATGAAATATCCAATGTTTCTTTAGAAATTATAAAAGAAATAATTAAAGATAATATTAATATCAAAACTTTTAAAATAAAAACTTCAAGAAGCGATAAAAACTTTCCTTTAGTTAGTGATGAAATTAATCGTCAAGTTGCCACAATAATTTTAAAAAATACTTCTTTGAATGTTGATGTTCATAATCCTAATTTATTATTAAAAATTGAAGTGCGTTATGATGCTGCTTATATAATAGGACAAACCTTTGAAGGTTTAAAAGGTTTGCCTCTTGGTAGTTTAGGAAAAGGATTATTAATGATTTCAGGAGGAATTGATTCTCCTGTTGCTGGATATTTAATGATGAAACGTGGTGTTAAGATTGCAGCAATACATTTTTCAAGTCCACCATATACTTCTGAAATGGCTGTTGGCAAAGTTAAAACATTATTAAAAAAATTAGCCAAAGTACAAGGACAAATAAAATTTATCAATATTCCATTTACGAAATTGCAAGAAAAAATTTATGAAATTGCCAAAGATCGTTATGCAATCACAATTATGAGAAGAATGATGTATCGCATAGCTGATATTGTTGCTAAAAAAGAAAATTGTCAATGTATTATTAATGGTGAATCGATTGGTCAAGTAGCTTCGCAAACTTTAATAAGTATGGATGTCATTAATAATGTTACTAATAATGTTATTATTAGACCACTTGCAATTTTTGATAAATTGGATATTATTAAAATTGCTAAAAATATTGATACTTATGAAACATCAATATTACCATATGAAGATTGTTGTACAATTTTTGATCCAAAAAATCCAACAACTAAGCCTAAACTTAGTGATTGTGAATATTATGAAAATAAATTTGATTGGCAAGAAATGATAAACGAAGCAATTTCAAATGCCAACATTGAAATAATTGGTGTAATTTAATATGTAGGCCAAGTTCTTCTTTTGATTAACTTGGCATTTTTTGTATCTTGATTATAATAATCCTTTTTGGCCTTACCACTACAAATTGTGTCATGACCATCGTCATCTACTACATATATTTCTTCATTAAACCAATCGCTATCTTTTAATTTTATGGTATTATTTGTAGCAGATATTCCAACATTTTGACCATTACTACTAATAGTGATTGTACCATTTAATGGTTTGAAAACTTGTTTGTCTTGTTTGATTGATTCTTGATAATCAAGATATGATGTAACATAAACTTTATCAGTATATTTAGCAATTCTATCAATAAATTCTTGTGTAGGAAATACATTAGCATTATCATTTGTATATTCAGATGAACCAGCACAACAACATACACAACAAATATCAGGAGTTATTAAACTTAGTAAACAATCATTAGATGATGTTTTAGAACCATGATGACCTGCTTTAAATAAATCAACATGTGGAAGTGTCCTTTCTTTTGTTGAACCATCATAATATTTGGCCATTTCTTTTTCACCATCTTCTTCTAAATCACCAGTTAAAAGGAAATGTTTATCATTATAATTAAACATTGTACATACAGAATGATTATTTTCATCATTTGATTTTTCAAAATAATATTTATTATAAAGTATATCCATTGTTATATTAAGATTTTGGTCAAGAACATAACTATTACTTGCACCATTTTCTTTGTTAAAACATTCTTTAGCAGTGTAATGTTTACTGCCTTTACTTATTGCATAATTTCTAGCATTGATATAATTTAAATATTCACCAGTTGGGTTTTCAATATTTTTTGTTGTAAAAGAAAAATCAATAATAGTGCCAATATCATAATAATACATAATTCCAGTACGTTCTATGCTATTACCTTTAAAATCTGTAAAATCTTTTTTATTTCCAAACATTCCTGTATAGTGATCACTATGTGAATGAGTAGTAATAACATATTCAAGTTTACCATCTTCACAATAATTATTAATATATGAAATTAAAGTTTCACTGGATGCTGCAGTTGCTCCTGCATCAATTAAAATATCAGTTTGTCCTGCTTTTATGTATGTTGCATCTCCTGTATTATAAACACCAAGTTCCATAAAGTGAAATTGTAATTCATCATATATTTTTATATCACTATCTACATTTGAAGATTCACTATTTGTATTTGAACTTGATTGTGTATTTGAACTTGATTGTGTATTTGAACTTGATTGAATACTATTTGTTGATGTAGATACAGAATTATTCAAATTTGCACTTGCAGAAAACATAAAAAAATCTTCAAATGAACAATTTGTTAAAGTAGTTGCACAAATTATAAAATATAAAATTGACCATATTTTTCTTTTCATAATGTTCTACCTAACGATTAAATCTAAAAAAGGCAATATCGCCATCTTGCATTACATAATCTTTTCCTTCAATGCGATATTTACCATTATCTTTAATAGCTTGTTCACTACCATATTTTACTAAATCATCATATGAATATATTTCTGCTTTTATAAAACCTTTTTCAAAATCAGAATGAATAATTCCTGCACATTGAGGTGCTTTAGAACCATTTTTAAAAGTCCATGCACGGCATTCATCATGGCCACATGTTAAAAATGTTTTTAAATTTAATATTTCATAAGCAATTTTAATTAAATTATTTAAACCTGAATCTTTAAGTCCTAATTCATCCATAAATAATTTTTTTTCATCGTCATCAGTAATTTCTAGTAAATCTGCTTCAACTTTAGCACAAATTGGTACTATTTTGGCATTTTCTTTATTTGCATATTCTTTTAAAGCCATATATTGTTCATTGTCATTAAAGTTTTTAATATCATCTTCGCCCATATTGGCCACATAAATCATCGGTTTATATGTCAATAGATTGAAATTTTTAATTATTTTTGTTTGTTGTTCATTTAATTGTAATGTTCTAATTGCTTTACCATTTAAAAGAGTTTCTTTTAAAAGTAAAAGACATTCATATTCAAAAACAGTGTCTGGCTCTTTAGTTGTTTTAGCTTTTTTTTCTATTTTGGAAATTCTATTTTCAACTGTTTCTAAATCAGCAAATATCAATTCAAGATTTATAGTTTCTGAATCTCTAATGGCATCAATAGAACCATCGACATGCAAAATATCATTATTTTTAAAACATCTGACAACATGACAAATGGCATCAGTTTCTCTAATATTAGCTAAAAATTGATTTCCAAGGCCTTCACCTTTGCTAGCGCCTTTAACTAAACCAGCAATATCAGTAAATTCTATTGTGGCAGCAATTCGTCTTAAAGGTTTAAAAATATTACACAAAAAATCAAGTCTTTTATCTGGCACTTCAACAATAGCAGTGTTTGGATTTATTGTGGCAAAGGGATAATTTGCAACTTCAGCATTTGAATGAGTTATTGCATTAAATAAAGTTGATTTGCCAACATTTGGCATCCCAACAATTCCAACAGTTAATGACATTTAATAATTCCTTCCTTTCATTTTGTTTTAAAAGAATATTTTATATAATGTTTATATAGTTCATCTTTTTTTAAATATGCATTTTCTAAATCATTAGGAATGTATTGACATTCTAATGCAATTGCATGGTGTTTTGTTATATTTTTTTCTGAAAAAATATTCTCAACTGGATAATTATAAGTATAACACACAATGGCAGGATATGATGTGCTAACTATTAATTTTCGATGACTTTTTTTGTCATGTAAGATAGCAATTATATCTTCATTTGGATTTGTTTTTATAAAACAATGATCATAACCTTTGGCTTTATGATTTTGTAATGAAGGATCATTTATATATTTATTTATTTTATGACCTTTTGTAAAGTCCATTATTTTATTAACTTTTTCTATTTCAAGTGGGATTAGATTATTATCTAATTTAGTAACTTTGTTAGCAAAAAGTTTTAATTTATGGTCTAAAATTGTGTGTTTTTGATTACCTGATAAATTAAAATATGCATGATTAGTTAGATTAACAATAGTGTTTTTATTTGTTTTAGCTTCAAAATAAATTGTTAAATCATTTTGAATTTTAGAAATTTGATAAGTTATTTTATATAAAACATCACCAGGTAATTTATTTTCTTTTTCAAGATAATTAAATTCAATTGAAACATTTTCATTATTTTCAAAAATTGAATAATCAAAATTTTGATAGCTTAAAGAATTATTACCACCATGTAATGAATTGGTATCTGAATCATTTTTATCTAAAGCATAATCAACATTATCAATTGTTGCTATTGCATTTTTAATTCGTCCAGAAAATCTTCCAATTGTCTTTCCAAAATAAGCATCACTTTGGTAAAAATCACTTAAATTATTAGGAGTTAGAAGAATTGCTTCAAGATGTTTATTATTATTATCAAATGTTTCAATTTGATATAATGAGGCACCAAATGAACACAAAACAACAACTAATCCTAATTGGTTATCTATATTAATAAAACTTACATCATCAATTTTTCTTTCTTTTATAATCATAGTGCTAAATTAAAAATTTCTTTAAATGTATAATAATTTAAATCAATAAAATCATCAGTAATATTTATTGTTTTATTTTTTGAATATGCTAAAGCCATTGCTTCAATATCTAAAGGTTTAGATAAGTTTAGTTCTTTTAATGATGTTTTTAAACCTATATCTTTAAAATATTCTTTAAGTTTATCAATTCCAACAATTGGATTATCTTCATTAAATAATTCTTTAGCAAGTATTGTTAATAACTTTTTACCTTTAGGATTTGTTAAAACTTTATATGACCATGCAGGCCATAAAATGGCTAAACCTTGTCCATGAGCAACTTCATCATAAAAGCCACTAAGAATATGTTCAAGTCCATGTACCCTCATAAATTGTTTTTTTCCAATATTTGTTAAACCATTATGTGATAATGAAGAACAAATCATAAGTTGCGCTCTTGCTTCATAATTTGTAGGCTCATTTATAGCAATCTTACCATAATATAAAACATTTTTAAGTAATCCTATTGCTAAATTATTAGCTATTTGTGAATCATCATGATAATTCATAAATCTTTCTAAAGTATGCATTAAAATATCACAAATACCACATGCTGTTTGAAATTTATTGACAGTGAATGTAAGTGTAGGATTCATAATGGCAAATAATGGTCGATTAGAATCACAATTAAATCCAAGTTTTTGATATGGAATTGTTAAATCATTTGAAATAACACATGAATCAGACATTTCACTTCCAGCAGCTGCTATTGTTAATATAACACCAACAGGAATAGTTTTTGTTGGTTTAGCAATTTTTAAATTAAAATCAAAAGGATTACCATCATAATTTAATGAATGTGATAATAATTTGCAAGTATCAATAACTGAACCACCACCAACAGCTAATAATAAATCAATTTTTTTATTTTTTAAAAATTCTTTTGCCTTTATGACAAATGATAATTTAGGGTTGGCACTAACACCACTAATTTCATAATAATTGATATTATTTTCCTTTAAAGAAAATATAATGTCATCATAAATATTATTTTTTTTAATAGAACCTTGTCCATAAATAAAAGCAATATTTAAAAAATTATGTTCTTTTAAAATTGCACCAATTTGTTTATGTTTATCATTTCCAAAATATATTTTTGTTGGGCATACATAATTAAAATCAATCATGATAAAATTCCTTTTCAATTAATTTTTTTATTTCATTCATTTTAGAAATATCTACTTTTAATATTTCTCTATCATAAGTTAATAAGCCATTTATTTCATCTTCTACATCGCTAACTTGTGTATAGATACATCCAGCTAAGCCTTTTTTAATATTTGGAATGATTTGTGTTGTATATAATTTATATATAGCATTATTTAATGAATCTAAATCTCTATATTTTTTATATCCATATTGGTTTTTACTAAAAACATGATCTTTAATTTGGTAAGAATAACCACCAAATTCACTTAAAATTATTGGACGATATGATTTTGTATTATTTATTTTGATATTTCTAATATAAATATGAAGGCTTTCAACATCACTATCAGTTTCTTTAAACCATCCAGATGTCGAATCAACAATTCTACTATCATCAAATTCTTTAATTAAATGGTAATAATGGTCTGCTTCATGTTGACCCCAACCTTCATTAAAAATCGTATAGTAAACAACACAAGGGTAGTTATATAATAAATTAATAGCTCCTTCAACTGCTTTTTTAAAGTTTTCTTTTTGAATAGATGAAAAATTTTTAAAAGATAATGCAAATTGTTTAAGACCAATATTTGGTAATGCTGTATCAATAAAAAATGAATATGTACCACTATTGACCATATCTTGAAAAACAAGCATACCATATATATCACAATAATAATAATAAATTGCAGGTTCAATTTTTATATGTTTTCTTAGGCAATTATAACCTAATTTTTTCATTGTTAAAATATCGTCTTGATATGCTTGATAACTAGCAGGTGTATAGATACCATCTGGAAAATACCCTTGATCTAATAAACCATTTATAAAATATGGTTTGTTATTTAAAAGAAAATATTTTTCATTAGTAGAAAACTTTCTCATAGCAAAATAACTTTTTACTACATCATTTTTTGTTTTAATTTCTAGATCATATAAAAATGGATCTTCAGGTGACCATAAATGCATATTATCTATTTTAATATCAAAAATAAAAATGTTTTTGGTTTCACTATAAATAGTTTTTTTATTTTCATTAATAGATAATGTAATTTCATCAGCACTTGAATGAACTATAATTCTAACATTATTATTATCAATATCTGGTTTAATAGTTAAATTTTCTATATAATCAAAACTAACACTTTCAAGCCAAACACTTTGCCAAATTCCAGATACAGGTGTATACCAAACATTTCCTCTTTTTTTACTTTGTTTACCATATGGATAGTTAGTATCTAAATTATCTTTAACAACAACAATTATTTCATTATCATTTTCTTTAACATAAGGTTTTATATCAACCTCAAATGGTAAATAACCATTATTATTTTCAATGACAAGTTGTTTGTTAATATATACTTTACAATGGCAGTCAACAGCTCCAAAATGTAATATTATTTTATCTTTAATAATTATTTTTGATAAATCAATTTTTTTATGATAAATTAAATATTCATCATCATTTAAAGTTTGATTTATACCTGATAAATATGATTCAACACAATATGGAACTATTATGGTTTTATCAAATGTGACATTAATGTCATCACTTTTGCTAATGGCAAGATCCCAACGGCCATTTAATAATATATAATTATCTCTTTTTAATTGTGGTCTTGGATATTCATTTAAAGGATTATCCATATTGAATTGATTAAAATATTTACTTTTCATAAAAAAATTTTTGTATTACAAAATTAATCAAAAAAATGAATAATTTTATAACCTTTTCCTTTCATTGAGAACTAAGTTTTTAATTATAGCAGTTGAATGCAGTTATAATAAAATTGTGGGTATCAATTTGTACTTATTTTTACTAACTTTGACTAGTTTGAGGAGGCCTTTACCACAGCATTTATTAATTAGTTAGATATCGCTAGACGATTTATTTTGAACAAGTTTACAAGAAATAAATGTTATGGAATCATACAGTCACTAATAATCTATAAAGGTATTGTTATGTTTTATGTTGGCATTGATATTGCTAAGCACAAACAATATTTTGTAATTATCAACGACGATGGGTTAGTTATTGTTCATCCAAAAACGATAAAAAACTCTGAAGAATGTTTAAATAAACTATTGTCTTTTTTGCTTTTTCATGATCGTTCTCAAAAAATCAAAATTGGGCTTGAAGCAATTGTTCGTTATGTTTTAAACCTTAAGGCCTCCTCAAGAAATATTATAAAATAAATTGGTAAATTTATAAATATAAATTTCATAATAATTAACTAAATATAGTTACAAAATAAATATGGTGAGATTATGAAACATAGACTATATTTGAATGATCAAAAAAACAAATATAATAACGATACTAATCCAAAAGTTGTTTTTGAAGAATCACAAACTGGTCCACAAGAAGAGCCTTCACTAGTAGCTTTTGATGTTGATGTTAGTAAATGTCAAAAATATTTGCATAATAGAGATATTAAAAGACAAAAATAGATGTGTAAACCACATCTATTTTAGTCAACAATAATTAATTTATTTGAAATAGCATAAATTGCAAGGCGTGTCATCGAAGAATAATTTGTTTTATTTAAAATGTTTTTAATATGGAATTTAACACTATTTTCAGAAATTGATAATATATCACCTATTTCACGACGATCATGGCCTTCACAAAACAATCTTAAAACTTTCATTTCTTGTTTTGTTAATTTATTATCAAAACTATGAACTGGTGGATCTGTTGGTTTAGGATAGATACAATAACCATTAACAGTACTTTTAATGACGTTTTTCATTTCTTGTAGAGAAACATTTTTATATATAAAAGAGTCAGCTCCATTATTTTTAGCAGTTTCAGCATATGAAACTTCAGGTAAACCAGTCATAACTACAATTTTTGTGTTAGGAAATTCTTTTTTAATGGAAGCAATATATTTTAATGAATTATTTTTATTATCTGTATAAATATCAGTTAATAATACATCGACACGATATGTTCTCATAAAGTCACTAGCTAATGCAATATCTTTAAGCTTTCCTTTAACTTCAAATTCGTCTGAGTTTGAAAGTGCATTAGCAATACCATCTAATAACATTGTTTGATCTTCAACAATCAATACACGAATCATAAATCATACACCTCTTTGATAAGATTATATATAAAATCAACAAAAAAAGCAACTTTAAAAAGTTTGCCTAATACCCTAAATGCATAACATTTTTGTTTTTTTAACACTTTAAATGGTAATTTTGTGGATTAAATTGTATAATAAAGAAAACAAAGGGGAAAGAATTAATGAAAAAGGCTTTATCAATACGTATTTTAATTATTTTATTGCTTACAATAATATTTTTTGTTTTTACTTTGTTATGTTTTTTATTAAAAACTTCAACAAATACTCAAGGCAATTTATATAATGTTTTTTCATATTTATTGATTTTCATTATAGTGTTTTATTATTGTTTTGTATTATTTAGAATAGAAAATACTAAATTGAAAATTATTGTTTTCTTTTTATTATTCTTGAATTCTTTCTTTTTGTTTATTGGATATATTAGAAATTTGTCATTTGGTGTTACATTTTCAAGATATTGTTTCTATTTATATTTTTTGCCTATTTTATTTTTACCATGTCTTTTACTTATTTTTAATAATAATATATTTTATTTTTCTTCAAATAATAAAAACAAATTAAATTTGTCATTATATGTTATTTGTTTAACATTAAGTACATGTTTTTTTGCTTTAACAATGACTAATGATTTGCATCATTTAATATATAAATATGACAATAAAGGATTAATTGGTCCAAAACCATTATATTTTATAATGTGTAGTTATTGTTTGATTTTATGTTGCATTGTTGTAGTTGTTTTTATTGTTAAAACATTAAGAAGAAATAATATTGTGCAATTATTTGCCCCAATAAGTGTTTTTGTTATGATTATATTATATTCATTTTGTTTAGCTAAAAATTATAAATTTATATCTAATACAATTATTTTAAAAGATCCACCAATGGTATATAGTTTATTATTTATTTTGTTTTTTGAAGTATTGTTTAGTAATGGCCTAATTCAAAATAATGGTCAATATATCAAACATTTTAATAGCTGTATGTTGCCTTTAAAAATTATTGATGACAATGGAGAAAATATTTACACTTCACAAATGTTTGATGAACAATCATATTATCTTTTAGATAATGATAAAAAATTATTTACATCAATGCCTATTTTAGGTGGAAAAATTATTATTGAAGAAGATATTTCAAAACTTAAAGAATTGCAAAATAAATTAGATAAAAGCATTAATGAATTAAGTCAAGCTAATGAAATATTAATGAAAAGAACTTCAATTGAAAATGAAAGCATTCGTTTAAAAATCCGTGAACAATTATATAATGAAATTGATGTAGAAATTGCCAAAAAAAGTAAAGAAATTGGTGATCTTGTATCATTATTACCTGATGAAGTAAATGATGCCAATCGTAATAACGCTATAGATATTTTGTCTAAAATTCGTTTAAGAATTGGCTATTTAAAACAAAAAAGTTTGCTAATTTTACAATCAAAAATAGATAATAAAGTTTCAAATGGTGATTTCAATGTGTTTTTAAATGTTATCACTCATGATATCAAAAATTTAGGTTTTTCATCATTAGTATATACATTAAAGGGCAAAAAAAATGTCCCTGTACAATTTGCATTAGCAATTAATGAATTAATGGAATATGTTGGTGAATATTTTGCAAATCTTAATAGCTATGCCTTTATCACTTGTAATATTAATGAATTAAAATGTTCTGTTCGTATTGAAACAAATGAAAAAATAACATTACCTAGTAATTTTAAAAATCCTTTTATTAAAAAAATAGGTTATGATTTTAAAAAGAAAAAATCTCAAAATGAATATTTATTAGTTGTAGAAAGGGGGCAATAATTTATGAATGGTTTATTTCAATTACCTGCTTTATTACGTCTTTTCTTCTTTACAATATTTACTTTTTTATTAATTGTTTTACTTATACTTATTTTTTATAAATTGTTTTCAAAACACAAAGATGTATTTTTGATTTCTTATTTATTAAGTTTGTTTTTTTCAATTTTGCTTTTAAGTATTTCTAGAACACCAATTGATAGAAATATATCAGAAATTGCTTTTGATTTATCAAATTATTCATTATTTTTACCTTTACTATTTTCTATTATTTTAGCATTTATTCAAAAAAGATGGTTTTGTTTAATTGATGCTGTTGTCATATTTTTTAATTTACCATTTTGCTCATTTATTTCTTATTGGGAATATATTTATATAGGATCTGTATATTATTTGTTGATTAGAGTTATGGCAAATGCACACAATATTTATATTAATTCAAAAAAAGAACCTGGTATTTATATGATTAAAAATGCATTACATTGTCTTGAATATGGTATATTATTATCAAATGATTCAGGACAAATTATTTTTATAAATGAATCAATGAAAAAATATTTGGAAATGCTTGATGTTACTGAACATTTAAAAATTAATGATATTGTTTTTCATATTGTTAATGGTAAATATAATAAAAGAGTTTTATCTGATTATTCATTAATTGTTTCAGTTAATGAAATAGCGATTAATTTTCAGTTTAAAAAGAATGATTTAAATAACAATTATTCACAAATAATATGTGTTGATATTACAGAAAGAGAAAATTTACTTATTGAACTTGAAAATGTCCAACATAACATTGAAAAAAATAATGCCGATTTATTAAAAACATTAAAAGCAATTGAAATTAATGAAAAAAATAATGAGGTTTTAAAAATTAAAGGCAATATTCATGATACTTTAAGTCAAAGGTTGTCAATTCTTCATTGTTATATGATAGAAAATAAAATAGATAATATTTCACAAATTAAACAATTAATTATTACAATGTTACCTGATATGTATAACGATATGTACAATGATACAAAAAATAATGAATATGAAAAATTAAAATCGTTAATTGATTCTTTTGCTATTGTAAATGTATCATTGAAAATAAAAGGAGAATTACCAAAAGATTTTGATAAAGCAAACTTTGTTATCAAAACAATTAGAGAATGTTCTACAAATGCTGTTAAGCATGGTAATGCAACAGAAGTTTGTGTTGATATTAATAATTTAGATGATGGACATTATAATATTTTAATAACAAATAATGGTTTGACAACAAATAAAATTTATGAAAACAATGGTTTAAAAAATATAAAATATCAACTTGAAAAATTTAATGGTAAAATGAAAATAGAAACAGCACCAAAATTTAAGATTAGCTTTGATTTTTAATGTAAGTTTTAAAAAATAAAGTTCTTAAAAGATCAAAAAAAGTCCGCAAAATCGGACTTAATTTTTAAGTGGTACCCACAGCAGGATTCGAACCTGTGACCCTGCGCTTAGAAGGCGCATGCTCTATCCAGCTGAGCTATGTGGGCATCGCGTGATTTATTATAAAACATTTATTATATTTTTACAAGAGTTTTTTGCATTTAAAAAATCACAACTATTACTTATTTGTTCTACACTTTTTCTTTATGATATATCCTTGATAATTTTAAATGAATTTCGTTTATTTTACTTAAATGTGAACAAAGAAATTTTACATGTTCTGACATTTCATTCGATAATATATTTAATAAATAAAAATTGAATTGCTTAATTAAAATTTTAACTTCAAAAATTAAAAAACTTTTTTTAAAATAAAGAAATAGCTTTAAAATCTAGAATAAAATTTGATAAAAAAATAAGATGAAGGCAATTATATAAATTGAAAAAAATTATAAAAGATTCTATAATAACATTTGTAAGGCACCAAAATGGGCACGTAAAAAACAAGTTAATGGAAATAATTCGGGTAATTTCAGCGTTAACTTCAAAAATATCAAGTTTTTTAAATGTATCTGTTGCCTATTAAAATTTGAAAAAATTATTTATTTTTTATTAACGTTGGTGATAAATTTAATTTATCAAAATCTATAGCTACAGATTTATTAAGTGCTAGTAATAAATCATTAGCATATAACTTAAATAGATGAAATGGTGCCTTACAATTAAATATTTTTCGTGGATAAGAATTCACTTGACATAGATCTAAATTAGAAATTTAAATAGGTGAAATTTTTAAAGAAAATAAAATATGGTGTGAATACTAACAAAATGCTCATAAAAAAAACGTCGCATTATTAGTGCGACGGTTCTAACAATTGGAGCAAATGACGGGAATCGAACCCGCATAGTCAGCTTGGAAGGCTGAAGTTCTACCACTGAACTACATTTGCATTTTTGTTTGCTTAGTTATATTAACATATAGAAATTTTAATTTCAATATTTTTTTTAAAAATAAGGCATTAAAATAAATAATTTCTATATTAAAGGGGGATTATACATGTTAGATAGTGAAATATCATTAATTGAAAAATTAGAAAAAGATTATCAGAATAATGAATATGAAAATGGTTTAAAATTAATTGAAGAAAATTTATCATTGATTAATAAAAAATATTATGAAATAACTAAATATAAAATTATTTTTCTTTTTAAAATTAATAAACTAATCGATGCATTTGTCATTATTAAAGAAGAACTAAATGTTCCATATATTCCAAGAGATTTTGAAATATTTTTAAAAGAAATGCAAAAGAAAATATTTTATGAATTACATAATAGTAATGATAAAAAACTTACAATTGATGATTTAGATAACATTGATAAATTATCTAATGATCAATTATCTGTTGTTATTCCATCATTAAAAAATTTTAATTTATATGTTTTACTTGATAAAATTAAAACAATATTATTAAAAAAAGATATCACTAATCTAAATAAAACATTGATAATTGCTATTCTGACTGATTTTAAAATAAACGAAAATTTTAATGTTTTAAAAGATGATGAAATTATATCTTTTAATCCGGTAGAGTTAAAAGATATTAGAGAATGTGATGATTTTAAATATTTGGCAAAAAAAATTGAAAAATGTATTGATTTGCCATTAAACATAAGTCAACTTGTCAATAGACTTACAATAATGTATTTAATGGACATATATCCTAAAAAATTAAATAATGAAGAAGTTGATGAATTGTTTTATGCTACATTAGATTTAGTTAATAAAATGTATAACATGTCAACAACATCAAATAACTCTATAGAAAAAACTTTAAAAAATAAAGACATAATTCAAGAAAAGTTAAATAAATTGTTAGAAACTATTTAAAAACAAAATTAATTATAGTATAATTAAACACGTTACAAATTTGTTATATAGTAAGGAGATACAAAATGGAAATTAGAATTGAAAAACATGATGATTTGTTTGAAACACATTTTCATGCTACAGTAACAGGTAGTGAATGGACTGATGCTCAAAATAAAGCTGAGGCCAAACTTGCAAAAGATGTTACAGTTAAAGGCTTTAGAAAAGGCATGGCACCACTTGTACTTGCTAGACAAAAACTTTCTCAAGCAGAAATTTTAAATGATGCTGCAGATAAAGCTGTTCAAAAGGCATTTAGAGAAATGATTGACAATCCAGAAGTTGATGTTATAATGCAACCTGAATTAGTTGTATCAGATTTCTCAAAAGATAAACTATCTTTTTATTTTAAAGTTATATATCGACCAAAAGTAACTTTAGGTCAATATAAAAATATTGAAATTGCTAAAGAAGAAATCACAGTAACTGATGCAGATGTTGAAGAAGAAATTCAACAATTAGTTAATAAAAATGCTGAATTAGTTGTTTCTGAATTAAATTATAAGTCAGTTAACGGCGACACTGTTGTTATAGATTTTAAAGGTTATGTCGATGGTGAAGCATTTGATGGTGGCGAAGCATCATCATATGAATTAGAATTAGGTTCTCATTCATTTGTACCAGGTTTTGAAGAACAATTAGTTGGTGTTCAAACTAATGATGATAAAGAAGTTATTGTTACATTCCCTGAAAATTATGTGGCTGAACTTGCTTCAAAAGAAGCTACTTTTAGAGTTCATGTAAATGCTGTAAAAAGAAAAGTATATCCAAATGTAGATGATGATTTTGCAAAAGATTTAGATATTGAAGGCGTTGATACTATTGATCAATTGAAAGAACATTTACGTAATAAAGTTAAAAATGATAAAACTTCTAAAGCAGAACAAGAATCATTTGAAAAATTAATGACTATGATTTGTGATAGTTCAACTTTAGAATGTCATCAAAAGTTTTATGATGATGAAGCTAAAAGAATCAGTGATGATTTAAAAAATCGTATTGAACAAAATGGTTTTGAATTAAAAGATTATTTAGCAATAATTAAAAAGACTGAAGAAGAATTCAATAATGAAGCTTTAGAAACAGCAAAGAAAAATTTAAAAAGAGCTTATGTTCTTGATGAAATTGCTAAAGTTGAAAAAATTGAAGTAAGTGATGAAGAATTTGAAAATCATTTATCTGAACTTGCCTCTAAATATAATCAAACTGTTGATAATTTAAAAAAACAATTTGGTAATAGAATTGGTAGTTATAGATATCAAATGATTGAAAATAAAGTTATTGAATTCCTAAAAAATAACAATAATATATAGTAGTATTTAAATTTTGAAAGGAGGTTATTATATGGATAATGCAGAAAATGATAAAAAAGTTGAAAGATGTTATCCAATAGTTGCCACTAAAGGTGTTGCTTTATTTCCTAAAAATGAAATTTCAATTGAAGCAGGTCGTGTTTTCTCAAAACTTGCTATTAAAAAATCATATGAATCATTTGATTCATTTATTTTAGTTGTTCCACAAAAAAGTCCTTTTAGTGATGTTTTGTCACTTGATAATCTAAGCCCTATTGGTACAATAGCTAAATTAAAAGCTTATAAAAGTTTTGAAAATGGTTTAATTAAGGCATCTGTTGTTGGAATGAGACGTGCAAAGTTGCTAAATATTAGTTGTGAAGATGGTATATATTTTGGCGATTTTGAATTTGTTGATGATATTATGCCATCATCAGAAACAGAAGAAGCTTATGTTCGTCTTGCCGCTAAAGCAATGGAATCTTTTTTAAGTGTTCATCCTAATTTAAAAAAGGGCATGGGTGAATATCTTTATAAAAGTGTTGATGCAAGTGAACTTTCTGATTTGTTATGTCAAATTGTTATTAAAGATGCTGATAAACAATTTGAATTATTAAATGAATTGCATGTTGAAAAAAGACTTGAAGAATGCATCAGTGCCATTGATAATGAAAAAAATATAGATCGTATTGAAAGTGAAATTTCTGAAAAGGTTCGTAAAAAATTAGATGCTAATCAAAGAGAATATATTCTAAGAGAAAAATTAAGAACAATTAAAGAAGAATTAGGCGATGTAACTCCAACTGATAAAGATTGTGATGAGTTACGCGAACTTGTTAATAAAAATCCATATCCTGATTATGTAAAAGCCAAGGCACTTACAGAAATTAAAAGACTTGAACTAATGAGTAGTTCTGGTCCTGAATATTCTATGGAAAAAACATATATTGATTGGTTATTACAAATCCCTTGGTATGAAAGAACAAATGATACAGCAGATATAAATCAAGTAGAAAAAATTTTAAATGAAGACCATTATGGCCTTGAAAAGATTAAAGAAAGAATATTGGAATATTTAGCTGTTAAGACAGTTACTAATTCACTAAAAGCTCCAATTATTTGTTTTGCTGGCCCTCCAGGAGTTGGTAAAACGTCATTAGCAAAATCAATTGCAAGAGCTCTTGATCGTAAATTTGTCAAAATGTCCTTAGGTGGTCTAAAAGATGAATCTGAAATTCGTGGTCATCGTAGAACATACCTTGGATCTTTACCAGGAAGAATCATTCAAAATATGAAAAAAGCCGGAGTAGTTAATCCTGTTTTCTTACTTGATGAAATAGATAAAATGGGTGCAGATTATAAAGGCGATCCAACAAGTGCAATGCTTGAACTTTTAGATCCAGAACAAAATAAATATTTTACAGATAATTATATTGAAGAACCTTATGATTTATCAAATGTATTATTTATTTGTACTGCAAATTATCTTGAAAATATTCCAGCACCATTAATTGATAGATTAGAAATTATTAATGTTTCATCATATACTGAAATTGAAAAAGTAAATATTGCTATGAGACATTTAGTTGCTAAACAATTAATTGCCCATGGACTTGAAGATGAAGGCATTGTTTTCTATGAAGATGCATTAATGTATATTATTAGATATTATACAAGAGAATCAGGTGTTCGTGAACTTGAAAGATATATTGCCAAAATATGTCGTAAATTATGTATAAGAAAACTTAAAAATAATGACCATGTTTTAGATATTAAAGATGTCACTGTAAATATTGTTAAAGATTTTTTAGGTAAAGAAATCTTTGATTTTTCAAAAAAAGAAAAAGAAGATCAAGTAGGTGTTGTAACAGGCCTTGCATATACTCAATATGGTGGTGATATTTTACCAATTGAAGTTAACTATTTTTCTGGTAAAGGTGCTTTGATTTTAACAGGAAAACTTGGCGATGTTATGAAAGAATCAGCTTCAATTGCTTTTGATTATGTAAAAGCTAATGCTGAAAAATATGAAATTGATACATCATTATTTGATAAAATAGATGTACATATTCATGTTCCTGAAGGTGCTGTTCCAAAAGATGGACCTTCAGCAGGTATTACTTTAACTACAGCAATTGTTTCTGTTTTATCTAATCGTAGTGTACGTTCAGATTTAGCTATGACTGGTGAAGTTACATTAAGAGGTAACGTTTTACCAATAGGTGGTTTAAAAGAAAAATCAATTAGTGCTCATCGCTCAGGCATTAAGACAGTCATCATTCCAAAAGATAATGAAAAAGATTTAGATGAATTACCACAAATTATTAAAGATGAGGTAAAGTTTATTCCAGTATCTCGCATGGATGAAGTTTTGGATATAGCTTTAAATCCTAAATATGTTTCTTAAAAATGTTAAATATGTAACATCAGCTCCATCTAAAGAATTTTGGTTAGATTCTGATCGTAAAGAAATATGTATTTTAGGCCGTAGCAATGTTGGTAAGTCGACATTTATAAATAAAATTACCAATAACAATTCTATGGCTAAGGTTTCTAAAGTTCCTGGATATACAAAATATCTTAACTTTTTTGATGTTAATGGAAGTTTTTATTTAGTTGATACCCCAGGTTATGGCTATGCAAAAGCTTCATATAAAAGAGATGAATCATTTTATAAAATGATGGATGAATATTTGGAATCAAGAAAAAATTTAGTTGGTGCTATTGTTTTAATTGATGCCAAAGTTAGTTTTACAAAAGATGATATTATGTTAATTGATATATTACATAATTATCAAATACCTTTACAAATTATTGTTTCCAAAACTGATAAAAGCAATCAATCTTTAAAATCTAAATTAAAAAGAGATGCCAAAAATATTTTACTTGAAGAAGAATATAATAACTTATTATTTTATTCTTCATTAGATTTAAAAACAGTTGAAAAAGTAGTGATTCAAATATTAAATATGTATAAAGTGTCTGAAGTTTAACTTTAGGCATTTTTTTATTCTAAATTTATATTTAATGACATATTATTAATTGAGGAAGTGGATATTTATGCAAACAATAACTATAGAAAAGGTTATAAAATTTGATAATGTTATTGATTCAATTGATAATGTAGTTGTTAATAATGATTTAAAATACGATTTATTAGATGGAAATAGTCATATTAAAGGAACAATTAAATTAAGTGGTTGTGTTAATACCATTTTAGGTCAAAAAGAATTTAATGAAGATGTCGATGTAGATATATATACTCCAGATGATCAAAAACTTGATGAAAATAATTTTAAGATGACAATTAAAGATTATTCATATATGGTTAATCAGCAAAATTTAATTGTTTATATTGTTTTAAATTTAGATGGATTAGTTACTAATGATGAATCTAGTTTAAAAAATAGTGATGGGATTATTGAAGATATCAATAATTTAAATGAAATTAATGAAGAAAGTCTAGATAATATTAATGATAATGACATTCGAGAAGAAATGACATTAGCAAATATTAAAGATAATGAAAAAATAGATTGTAAAGTAAATATTAAAGATAATAATGAAAATGAAAAAATTAGTACAAATTGGGCAAAAGATTTATTTAAATTATCCGATAATTATACAACATTTATGAAGATTCATTTAGATTAATGTGAAACAGACTATTAAAACTTTGTATAATATTGATGCGGAAGCATTAATTAAATATACAGATAAGGTTTATAAAATAAAAGATAATAAAAACCAAGAATATTGTTTAAAATATGTCGATAATTTAAGTAATAATTCCTTAGTTGAAAAAGTTCAAATGCTTAATTTAGCTGATTCATTTGTCATGCCAATTAAAACTTGTATTCGTTCACCACAAGGTCAAAAAGATAATAAATTATTCTATCTTAGTGAATGGATAGAAGATGATTTGATTGAAAGTAAAGATTTAAAAGTAAAATATTATCTATTACAACTTGGAAAATTACATTTTAAATCAAGTTATACATTAAATGTTTCTGCATCATATTTTAATGAAATAACAATGCAAATTGAAGAAGATATTGAAGAATGTTATCAAAAATATGAAAAAATAATGTATATTATTGAAAGAAAAGAATATCAAAGTCCATTTGAATGGTATTTTATTAATCATTTTCTTGATATAATAGCAAGTTTAGATAAAAGTAGAGCACATTTAAATAAACTAAAAGAATTAATTAAAGATAAATCAACATTAAGACAGGTTGTAACGCATCGTAATTTCTCATATGACCATGTCTTTATTAGTAAAGATAAAATAATTGGCAATGACAAAATGAAATTATCATCACCAATTGTAGATCTTAAACAATTATTTGATAAAATTGAATATGGTCAAATAGATATTTCTGGCATGTTAGATGAATATTTTAAAAATATGTCTTTAGAGGATTATGAAAAAGAATGGTTATTATGTCTTTTATTTATTCCATTAACATTAAAAATAAATATAAATGATTTTCTAAATTTAAAAAATATGATGATGGTTTTGTTTCGTTATCGTAGTGTATGTGAAGTAGAAAATAAAATTTCCAAAAATAGTTAAGAATATCGATTCATTGATTTCACTATTTTTTTACAATATATTGGTAATAAAAAGAATGTTCACACATTAATATGAACATTCTTTTTTTAACCTAACGATGACAATCTATACAAATAATTTTTTTGTTTTGTTCTTTAGCAATTTTAATACAATCATATGTTCCACCACGATTAATAGAATTACCATTATTATCAACAAGTGGCATTTCTTTGCCATCCCAAAGAGCAATTAGTATTTGACATTTTTCAATAAGATATTTACTTGCTTCTAAATATGTAAATTGTGGATCAGATATTACTTTACAAACAACACATTGTGCAAGTAAATGACGCATTTTTAATTCGTCATCTTTAGTAAATGGAAGGCCATGAAAAATAACATCTTGATGTGTTGATTCAATATATTGCTCAATTGGCATTGGTATATTTGCTTTAACAGATAGGCCAAGTTCTAAAGCAACTTCAGTTATTAATTGATCGGCTCCATAAGCTAAACATGTTCTAACAACAACAGTGTTACTTTGACTATATTTTTCTAAGATGGTTCTAATTTTTTTCTTTAATTTATTTTTCTTTTCTTTAAAAAATCTATGACCGGTTCCAGCAATTTCTAAAATTTTATCATTACTTTCTTTATAATTATAAATCTTTATATTACTATCAAATCTATTTAATAGTTTTAACATATTAGTAACCATTAGTTCATCTTTAGATTTTTCTTCACTTGATAATAATTCATAAGGAACAAGATCTTTATGTATTTTTTTATTATTTCTTTCTTTATTAGTTTTATAATCAGTACCATATTTCCATCCTAAAGCTAGTTTTTCTTTGACCCAACGAACATGTTCTTCACGACATAGAAATTCGATATTATTTTTATAATTTGTTTTTATTTGATTAAAATCATCTACTATAGGATAATCTAAATCTTTTCTACTAAATAAACAATTAATTTGTTCAAGTTTATATGCATATGATTTAGCTTGTTCGATATTTGAAAGTTTAAATTCAAGGTCAAGATTTCCAAAGTCTTCACTAATATATTCATTTGTTAATGATAAACAATGTTCATTAAAACTTGAATGAATCTTTTTAGCTAGTTCACAAATACTTATAAAATTATCATCTGAACCTAGTGTTTGTGCTCTTTTTTTCTTTTTAATTTCTTTTGTAATAATATTTATTTTTAAAGATGAACTAATAAAACTTTTTAAATTATTTAAAAATGTACCATCATGAAATTCAAGATAATTTTTATTGTATTTATTTTCAATAAGATAAGAATCAAATGTATAACATAAATTTAAATTGTTATCAGAAATTTCAAGTTGAAAATCATAAGCTAAAGGTGCTTTTTTACTAATTTTACCATAGGCATAACGATCAAAGCATTGTAGTTCATCACATAATATTAATAAATATGATAATGGATGCTCATTAATATCAATACTATGGCTATTTAGAATATCATATTTATTTAAACTATTATGAAGTAGAATAGCAGTCAAAGCATCTAAATATTGTTGATCGAAATCATTTTTTTGTTTTGAAATAAACATTTTTGCCAAAATAATGGCACTAAAATAAGCGTGATCTAAAAATTTTGGTTGTTTAATAATACGTGTTGTTAGTAAACGTGTAATATCTTTTATATCATACCCTTCTCTTAAATGTATACCATAGGCTAATAAATCATTATATGTTTTAAATTTAATAGCATTAGGAAGATATTTTTCTAAAAAAGAAAGATTATTTTTTTCAATTTTTATAAATTTTTTAAAATTTCCATAAGAAACATAAGGGTTATTTTTATTATCTTTACCCCATAAATCTTGAATATATATTTTTATTTGTTCATGAACAAGTTCAAAAGGATAACCAATATCATGAAATAATGAAACCAATCCCCAAAATTTTAAAAAATTAAAAGTGGCATTTGTATTGTTTTTTAATTTATAAAATGAAAGATAAGATTTCCTAAAAGAACTATCAAAAGCATAAATGACTAGTCCTATGGCAAAGACATAAACAGAATGCGAATAATGATCACGATGTTTGGCTAACAATTCACCTGAATGATATTCATGATCTGATAATGTTTCAAGTAATATTTTAGTATTATCGTAACCTTGTCCAAAAAGATTGAAGATTTCTGAAAAACAAAAATAAACTGAAAAAGCATCATCTTTTTTTCCAGATTGTAAAAACTTTTTTAATGATAATTGTAAACATAATATATCAGTTTTTGATATTTTTTGTTTTATATTATCACTCATATTAAGCATCTTAAAAAAATTATCTACTAATTCATAAAGTCTTTTCATCATATGAAGTCCCCTTTGAAATTAAAAAAATGTTTTAATTTTTGCTAATTATGATGAAAAAAGTATACTTTTAATTATTTTCTTTGTCAAGTAAGATAATTGTTTACAATTATGTTTATTTTAGCAAAGTAAATAAATCATTTCAATAATTTTTGAAATAAAAAATATTTACATATGTTCTTAAAAATAATATAATTTTGTTGAGAAATGATGAAAATTGTAGGAGAGTTTATTATGGGAACACCACTAACTATGTTTGATAAAGTTAGTTTTGATTTAAAAAATGATAATTTTTTATTTGTCAGTTATTCACATTTAGATGATACAGCAGTTTATGAAATCTTAAATAGTTTATATGATAGTCATGTCAATTATTGGTATGATACAAAACTACGTGTTGGTGATGAATGGGATAATGTTGTCAATAATATTATTAATAACATCCATTGTGTTGGAACTCTTTTCTTTTTAAGCAAAAATTATATCAAAAGTGATTCTTGTAAAAAAGAATATGAGACAATTAAAAAATTAAATCATTTAGTCATTCCTATTTTATTAGAAGGAGAAAATGTTAATAGTTTATATAATAATTTAAATAAAAATGAAATTGCTATAGATAAAACTGCTGAAGATTTTTTATTTAAAGATAATGTTTTATTTTATAAATATCAAAAAGATTCAATAGATAAAATATTAATTACTTTGCGAGAAAAGACTAAAAGAGTTATTAATGATAAAAGTGGCTTAATTCAAATATTACTTGAAAAGAAAATAACATATAATCAAAACAATTTTTATCTTTTAAATTTTGGCTTATTTCCCCAAAATAATCCACTTACTTTAAATCGCTATGCCAATGATAGAATCATTGAAGATGAATATTCATTAAAATATTATGGCTGTAAAAAAGATAACAAATTTTATCCTTTTGAACAAATAGCGTGGAAAATATTAGATGTTGATGAACAAGATGTTTATTTAATTTCAAATAATTGTTTTTTAGCTGCTTATGGTAATAAAAATGATATTTTAAAGGTTTTAAATGATTTTTATAATGTAGCTTTTAATGATATTGAAAAAGAAAATATTTCTTTAAGTTATTTAGATTATCAAACATATCAAAAATATTATGATCAAATTGCCAATCAAAATTATGAATTTAGTAAATTGTATCTTACTAATTATCCATATTTTAAAAATATTTTTTGGATTGTTAAAGATGATAAAGTTTTATTAATGAATAATGATTTAACTAATATTGTTGATATTGTTAATAATTATGAAGATGTTATAGCTGGCATATTACCAATAATCAAAATAAAAATAAATTACATAAAGTGATTTAGATATAAAGAAAGGGATGGATATTATGAGCGTTGTAATGGATAAAAATGTATTAAATGATATTTTGGCAGATGTAAATGAAAATAAAGATTCTATTTTTAAAACATATAAGCCAAAGGGTGAAATTGCTGATGCAATTTTAAACAAGTTTCTAGAAAGAGGTAAAAAAAGAGGCCAAAAATTGTTTTATTTATCTGATACTAATAAAAAATCAGGTTTATTAAGTGTAGCCCAAGGATTGGTATCATTAACTCTTATTTTACAAATGGAAGATTTAAAATCTGAAAATATCAATAATGATTGTAAAATTGCACTTGGTCAAAATATTCTTGAAATGTTGCGTTTAATTGGTTATGAAGATGAAAATAGTGAACTTCATTTTTATGCGACACCATTTGTTGATGAAAAAGAACAAAATATTAATGATGACGATGAAGAAGATGATGATGAAACTATTAATTATTATGATTATGACTATGTTGATGCTATTTGTAAAACAATGCAAGCCATTATTGAATGTCGTGAATTAATATCTATTGCCATTGATGATAATAATGAAATTGGCATTTATAGTATAATGCAATCAATTAATAATGATGTTAAAAATCAAAATATATACAACAAAACTTTTGTTAATCAATTAAAATCAGATAAGGATTTAGTTAATGTTTTAGAAAATTGTTTAACAAAAAGTATTGATAGATTATTAAAATTAAAGATTAACAATGTAAGTGATATTAAAAATGTTGTTATTGGTAATGTTAGTTATGATATTAATTGTATTGGTTGGAACTTTACAAATCAAAATTATAGTTCTAATGCCTTAACACCATCATTATTTTTCACTTATTGTTGTACACAAGCCTACATGACTTTTTATAAAAATTTCGTAGATGCACTTAATCATTGGCGAAATAATATTCCAATTGAAGAAAATAATTTAAAATTAGTAAGAGATTATAACTACATTATTAAATATCAAAAACTAATTGATGAGTTTAGAAATGCAGTTCGATCTTGTGGACTATATCTTGATGAAAAAATTAAGAATTTAGATTTACGTAGTAAATTTTTAGGTCTTGATTATTCCGTTGTTGATATGAATGAAATTAAAAATAGCACTACTAATAATGCTTTATTTAATTCAATATTTGCTGTTGCTATTTTAATTGGTAGTGGTACATCAGATCTTTATGAAGAAGCTAAAGCTATTGAAAATAGACGTTATTTTGAATGGCTACAATCAATCATGCAAAATATTTATGAATCTTATTGTGATTTATTATCAATTAGAAAAGATTATGCTATTTCACAATATATATTAAACTTCAATGAAATGTTTCCAGCTGATTTAGCAGAATTTGCAAATTATTTAAGAAAACAAAGAATACAAGTTTTATCAATTGTTCCTACAATGACTCGTGTTTATAACATGGTTAGTACATATTTAATTAATTATCCTCAAAAACAAATGGGCGATTATTTAATTTTATTAATGAATAATCGTCGACTTGATAATAATGGCAATCCTGAATGGTCTTGGGATCGTGATAACTATGATGTTAATATAAATACTATTTATATTGGTGCTATTTATGATTTTTATTTATATTATGAAAATTTTGAACGTCAATATATTGAAACTGATAGAACAATTTCAGAACTTAACCAAAAAATTCGTGATAAGGAATTAGAAGGTGAAGAAAAACTATCTTTACAAGCGCAAAAACATTTAAGTGAAATTGCTAAACTAAATGAAGAGAAAAAACAAATAAATGATGAAAAAGAAAATACACCTTTAAATTTAGCTATTAGAAATTTAATTCACGAAGAAATGTCCAAAGAATTATATTCATCTTTATATAAAATATTTGATGAAGTTAGTGAATATTTATGTCAAAAAGATAAACCATTTATGTATGGCTTAGATAACAGTGAATCAAAAGAAAGCATTTTTGCAAATAAATTGGCTTTAATGTTGTTTAGTTATTTTAGATCTACTTTAGTTAAAGATGTAGCAGAAGTTAAAAAAGAAGCTCCTTATATAGATGATAAAGTATATCAATCAATTATTAGAAAATTATGTTATGAATTAGTTAAAAATGTAGAGAATTTATCTAAAGAAATTAGAAAAGAAATCAATACAAATGGTAACTAAGAAAGGAAGAATTAAAACAATATGGATAAAGAATTATTAACAATTTCCTATTTTTCATACAAAGGTGGTTCTGGTAGAAGTTCACTTGCTTATAATACAATTCCTTTTTTAGTTGAAGAATTAAATGCTACTCCTGAACATCCTCTTATCATTGTTGATTTAGATGTTGACAGTGCTGGTTTATCATTTTTACTTGCTTCTGATCTTTTAGATAAAAATGATAAAATTCAATATATAACAACTAATGATCTTGTAGATTTACATAAGAAAAATTTATTCGATGAATATGAATATATATATGCTCAACATGATAGTTTTAGCCAAATGCCATTAAAAAGAATTTTTTATCCAATTGGTAATGCTTTTGGCTTTGAAGGAGTAGAAGGTAATGAAGCAATTTTATTTATACCTGCAAATCCTAAAGATAATGTTAGTAAGTTTGATGAATCAGGTAATGATCGCATTGAAAAATTTATTGAGGCAATGAGAAACTATAATGCTGCTGCAATTATTTTTGATATGCCTTCAGGTGATCAACTTCTTGGTAAAATTGTCATGCAAGAATGTAATAAAGTCGTTTTGTGTTTAAGAATTACTTATCAACATAGAATGGGTACTAAAGAATATTTAAAAAGAAATTTAAATAGTATTGAAGGAATAACATTTATTCCAGTACCAAATGCTGTTCCTCAAGAAAAAATTCTCATTAATGATCGTATAGTAGATTTTGATGTCATTAAAGAAGATATTCGTAACTCATTGACTGAAGTTATTAGCAATCAAACAGGAAACTATTGTGATTTTGGTATGTTTGATGATGGCTATTTTGGTGTTAATGAAGTTCAAAGATTTAAATTTTATGAAGGTATTTTATTTAGAGATGTTAAAAAGAATTTAAAATTATCTGATGATGAAATGAAGGCTTATGACGCTTATCAAAGAGTCGCTAGAATAATTGCAAAGGACTAAAATATGGATACAATTACTATTAATGAAAAACCAACTCTTACTTTAGAAGAGACTATTGTTGAAGTAAATAAAATACCTGATGTCGATGTTAGAAATTTTATCTTTATGCATGATCAAAATAGATTACGTTTTTTACAAAAATATCGTAATTTAAATGCTTATTTAAACAATTTATTAATTATTTCTTTTATGTATGTTTATGGGAAATATTTATATTGGAAAAAAAATAAATCAAAAAATCTAAAAACTAATAATGATTTAAAAAAGTCATCTAATTTTATGAGAATCATCACTTCTTTTGAAAAATTATATTATGACTTTAATCTTTCGTATGAGTTTATAGAAAATATGTTAAATGATATTCAAATACTATTAATAAGTAATGAATCAACTAAGTTAATGGAAGAACTTGATATTTATGGTGATTTTAAAACATCTAAATATTTTTCAACTATTATTAGAGTTGCCAAATTAGGTCGAATGTCAATTAGAAATCAAGAAACTAATATTGGTTATTTACGTTTCCTTTTAGTTAAGTCTTTAGAAATGATGCCATTTTTATTAAATATTGATATTGAACATAGCAATATTAATCTTAATTTTGTCAATGGCGATAATCAAACTAATTTTCAAAAATTAGTAGTAACAAAAACTGAAATATCATCATATGATTTTGATATGAATTTTGCTTTTTTACATATTAAAGAAAGTGAACAATATTATTATTTAGAAACAATTACTCAAAGAGAAATCAAAAATTTTGGTTCATCAGAAGAATATTTTGTTTTAACTTATGCTGCAATTGGCAAATTTGCTGAAAGTGATGAAGAAATAAATGGGCGAAATCTATATGTTTTAGTTCGTGGTGAGGGCTCTAAAGTTGTTGAAGATATAAAAAACCTTTATATTTTCGAAGATAAGGATGGTGTAGACGGCTTTCGCCATAAAATATTTCCCTTTATAAATAGCAGTCGTATTGTTGCAACTAATCTAATTAAAGATTTCAATGCTATTAATTTTAGATATATTCGTATTTTAGCATTAGCAATTTCAGATGTTTTAGATGATAGTGGTAAACGTTATCTACATCAAATGTATTCTATTAGAAATGAATATAAAGCGATGTTTGTTACTAATTTAGATGAAATAAATAAAGATAATTATTTAGAAAATGCTGATGATGAAGAAAGTGGTTATGGTTGGGATGTTGTTATTGCTACTTTATTAGTTGAAGAAAGTGCCACTAAACTTTTACAAGAATTATTTAAATATCGTCCTGAATATTTTGTTAAAATCATTAATAATTTGCAATATCGTTTTCGAGAAGAAGATTTTGATGTTAATCAAATGATTCAAATTGCTAAACAACAAATTGATGAAGAAATTAATAATATTAAACTTAGAATGTATGGATCAAGAAATGGCTTGTCATTTAGAAAAATGGTTGTTAATGAAAACCAAGTTCGTGCAAAAATTCAAGCACTAGTTATTGTTAAAAAATTATCAGAATTAACATATGCTAATGAAAATGTTGATATTACAACTAAATTTCCATTATCTATAAGTTCAAGAATTAAAATTGTTGATGAGATAGAGAATATGTATGATGAAGTTGGAAATATAGATACTTTAAAAAATGGTTTACAAGTTTTAGTATGTCAAACTTTAAAAACGCTTTATTGTTTTTATCATGCTTTATTTGGCTATGCTAAAGAAAAATTGAAATTTGAAAAAGAATCAGTCTTTAATATTTTAACTGCTAACGATGTCAATCTTTCTCAAAAAAATGCAAATTTAGCTTTTGATGAAATCATGAAAGAAAAAGTACATGAAATTAGTAATATTGCGAAAGATGATGTGCAATCAATTATGGTTAAAATTAAAGAACTTTGTAAAATTTGTGCCTTTCCAGATAATTACAATTCTTATAATGAATTATTAAAGAAGATGTTAGGACGTGAATTTTTATTAAATTATGGTAACATTGCTTGTTTTGAAGACTGTTTTGAAGAACCTATTTATTCAAAATCAACCTTTGTAGCCTTAACTGAAAAAATTAAAAATGCCTTTTTGTATTTAAAAGATGGACATGTGGCTGGAACTAATACTTATGATGGAGTTATTTTCCCATATGTAGCATTTTTGGATTATACATCTAATACTAGAGATGGTTATGAAATAAATCATTTTTCAGTTGTTTCTAATAATAATGATGAAAAAGATATTAGAGTTATTTCAGAATATAAATATATTCCAAATCAAAGTTATTATTGTATTCCGAATAGATTTAGAAGCAATGATGAATTAAAATTGTGGATTGAACCAATTATAATTAATTATAAATTTGTTGAAAGTGAAATGAATAATAATGACTCAAATAAAGAAAAATAATTTGCAATATATTTTTAGAAAAATCAAAAAAAGTGATGATTTAAATCGAATTATGGAATTAATCATCAAAGCTGATCCTTATACTTATATTGGTTTATTTGGTAGCAAAGAAAATGCTTATAAAATTTTACCCTTTTTAATTAGTGATAGTTCATCAATTTTTTATCGTGAAAACTATTATTGTTGTGAATATAATCGTGAAATCATTGGTATATGTTCTTTATTTTTACATGAGGTTCAATGGAATAAACTTGTTTTATTAAAAGCTTTTGCCTTAGCTAACGTTGATTTTCCTGACACATTTACTCAAGCATATGATTCTTTTTCAAGAGAATTTAATGAAGAATTCAATGTTGGTGCTACCACATGCCAAGTTAGTGTCAAAGAAGAATTTAGAAATAAAGGAGTGGCCACATTTATTTTAGAAAACATTTTTAAAATGTATGAGGCACCAATTCAACTTTATGTAAATGAAAATAATAAAGTAGCTATTAAACTATATGAAAAATTTGGCTTTAAAATAATTGGTGAATATGAAGATTATGCTGGGTTAAATCAACCAACAATAAAAGTTTATAAAATGTATAAAGGTTAAACAGAGGTGAATTTCTTCTGTTTTTTTTAACAAAAAAACGTAGAAAATTACTTTCTACGTTAATAAATGTTTTTTTTATTTTGTTGTAATATTGTAATGAGTGATAGGAACAATGACATTATTTTCATCAAATTTAGCTTTAATGTTATTGATTAAATCAAAATAAACATCCCAATATTTACCATTATCACACCATGCTCTAACAGCTAAAGTAGTACCTTTTTCATCACATTTTAAGACTTTAACAAAAGGAGCTGGATCTTGATCAACATTACCATAACTATTGATAACAGAATTAATTAGATTAATAACATCGTTGGTATTATTTTCATATGAAATAAGAAATTCCAAATCAACTCTTCTTTTATTTTTCATTGATAAGTTAGTAATGTTTCCATTTGCTAATGCTCCATTTGGTATCATAACAACTTTATTATCAAAAGAAACAAGATAAGTATAGAATAACTTAATATCTTCAACATATCCTTCTTGACCTTGGCATACAATATAATCGCCTAATTTAAATGGACGCATTACAATGATAATAAACCAACCTGCAATATTTGCCAATGAACCTTGTAAAGCAAGACCAATTGCAACAGCAAGAGAAGCAATGATAGAGCCAATTCCTGCAGTGTCAATTCCAACATATCCTAAAAATAATATAAAGACTACAACTTTAGAAATTTTTCGAATACATTGATATACAACATTAGTAATTGTGGCATCACGATTCTTTTTAAGCATGCCCTTTCTAACTTTATTGGCAATAAAATTAATTATTTTAAAAATAATAAATAAGGCAACTAAGCCAATTAATAATTTTAAGCCACTTGTTTGACACCAATCAATAATTTTATTTACAAAATCTTGAAGTGTTGGTGTTTGTGAAGTAGTTGTTGTGGCATCAGTTGTTTCTTCAGCTAAAAATAAAAATTTCATATTGTTTAATATTAATATTTATATAATAAATATTCTTCCTCCTAGTAAATATTATATATTTTCACAATAGAATAGTAAATTAAATTTTTATAAAATATATTAGCAATTGTATTATAATTTACTAAAAATTATATAGCATGATATAATACTTTTGGTGATTAAAAATATGGAAAAAATTTTATCATATGCTCATAAATTATTAGAAAACAAAATAACTAAAGAAAGTATATGCGTTGATATGACTATAGGAAATGGTCATGATACATTATTTTTATGTAAACATAGTAAATTTGTTTATGGTTTTGACATTCAAGATGTGGCTATAAATCAAACAAAATTATTACTTGAAAATAATCAAATAAACAATTTTCAACTTATTAATGATAATTTTTGTAACATAAATAATTATATAAATAATAAAGTTGATGCATTTATTTATAATTTAGGATATTTACCAAATGGCAATAAAGATATTACAACTTTAGCAAAAGATACATTAAAATCATTAAAAAAATCTTTAAAATTATTAAATAATAATGGCATAATTGTAATTGTTATTTATACAGGTCATAGTGAAGGCAAAATTGAAAATCAAAAACTACAACATTTTGCCAAAAAACTAGATCAAAAAGAATATGATGTCATTACATATAAATTTATTAATCAAATAAATAATCCACCATATGTATTGGCAATAGAAAGAAGGAAATAATGTGAAAATAGTTTTAGCTACTAATAATGCTCATAAAGTTAGTGAATATAAAGATATTTTAAAAGAATTTGATATACAAGTATTAACATTAAATGATTTAAATATTAATTGTAATCCATTAGAAAATGGTCAAACATTTAAAGAAAATTCTTTAATAAAGGCCAAAGAAATAGCTAAATTTACTGATTTAACTATTTTAAGTGATGATTCAGGATTAACAATAAATTCATTACCTGATATTTTAGGCGTTTATTCTTCAAGATTTTTAGATGGCAAAAGTTATTATGAAAAATGTCAAGAAATCATTAAACTTTTAGAAAATAAACCAAGGGATGCTTTTTTTAGTTGTGTTATAACATTATATAATTTTAAAGGCAATATTTATCAATTTGAAGGACAATGCTTTGGAAATATAGCAAATAAATACCAAGGAGAAAATGGTTTTGGTTATGATCCAATATTTATTCCAAATGGCTATAAACAAACATTTGCTATGTTAAGTAGTAAACAAAAAAGTGAAATTTCACATAGAGGAATTGCTTGTAAAAAATTAATTAATTTTCTTAAAGAAAATTGTTAACTTTTTTAAATTGCTAGTTTATAATAAAGACAAAGGAGATGATTGATTTTATGGATATGTCAATACCACTCTATTATATAAAAATCACTAAACGTAGTAATGATATGTTCATTGAAATCAATTAACATATTTTTTGCTACGTAATATTAAAAGGAGAAGCGTAGCAATGGAAAACTATGAAATAAAAGATTTAATAATTAATAAAAAATCACGTGAATTTCGAAATGCTATTGAAGATTTAGAATATGTTGATATCGCTTTAATAATTGAAGATCTAGATGATGAATATCAAGTGTTAGCTTTTAGGATGTTACCTAAAAATTGTGCATCCGATGTTTTTGCATATTTACCACTTGAAACTCAAGAAAAAATTATTTCTAACATTACTGATAAAGAAATAAATAATATTATTGAAGATTTATATGTTGATGATGCAGTTGATTTACTTGATGAACTTCCTGCAAATGTTGTATCAAAAATATTATCTAATGCTAAACCTGAAACAAGAAGTTTATTAAATCAATTTCTAAAATATGCTGAAGATAGTGCTGGTTCAGTAATGACTTGTGAATATATTTCAATTAAAAAAGAATATACTGTTGAACAAGCTATTAAAAAAATTCGTCGTACAGGAACTGATAAAGAAGGAATTTATACTTGTTATGTTATTGATGCATCTCGTCACTTAGAAGGTGTTATTTCTTTAAAAACTTTATTATTATCTGAAGATGATCAAATTGTTTCTGATTTAATGGATACAAATTTTATATGTTGTAATACCACTGATGAAAGAGAAAGCGTTACAAAATTATTACAAAAATATGATTTACTTGCTTTACCAGTAGTTGATAATGAAAAACGTTTAGTTGGTATTATTACAATTGATGATGCCGTTGATGTTATTCAAGAAGAAGCAGAAGAAGACTTTGAAAAGATGGCTGCAATGTTACCTTCTAATAAACCATATTTAGATATGAATGTGTTTACATTATTTAAAAATCGTATTTTCTGGTTACTAATCTTAATGATAACTGGAATGATTACAGGAGCAATTTTAGAAAAATTTGAAGCGGCAATTCAAACTTTACCTCTTTTGGTTTCATTTTTACCAATGCTTAATGATACAGGGGGAAATTGTGGTTCACAAGCAGCTACAATGTGTATTCGTGGTTTAACAACAGGTGAAGTTACACCAAAACAATGGCTTAAAGTATGGTGGAAAGAATTTCGAGTTTCAATTTTAATTTCTATTTCATTAGCATTATTTAATTTTGCAAGAATTATGATTTTTCAAAGAAGTATGGATGTAAATGATAGATTAAAATATGCTTTAGTTGTTTGTTTAACTATGATTTTAACAATAATGTTAGCTAAGTCAATTGGTGCTTTATTACCATTATTTGCTAAAAAAATTCATTTAGATCCTGCTGTATGTGCTGCACCAATGATTACTACAATTGTTGATTGTTGTACAATATTAATTTATTTTGGTATTGCTTGTAGTGTCTTTGCTATCTAAAATAGGCTAATTCATTATTTAACATTATTTTGCATATTATAATCTAGGTGGGATTATATGGATAAACTTGATGAATTTAAATCTTTTATAAAAGATAAACCATATTTAGCAAATAAAGTTAAAGATGGAACATTTACTTGGCAAACATTATATGAAACTTATGATATGTTTGGGCCAACACATGAATTTTTTAAAGATGAAAATGCTTCTAGCAATGAAACAAAAAATGAAGAAAATAATGAAGACACTAGAGCATCAATACCAGGAAGTGATACTGTAGGTCGATTTTTCAAACAATTACAAAAAATAGATACAAAAAAAATTAGTGATGGTTTAGAAAATGTCAAAAAGATTGTTGGACTTATTGATGAATTTAGACCAAATGTAACAAGTAGTAGTAAATTGGCCACAAGTAGAATCAAGCCATTTAGAAAATATAATGATTAAATATGAGAAGTGAAATAATTGTTCAATTAAATAATGATGAAGATTATTACTATTATTTAAGAGAAAATCCATTATGGCATAAAATCTTAGCTATTTATCCAGAAAGATTTAAAGATTTTTTAGATGATTATAAAGTTGGTCGAAAAAAAAGAGCCATTGATAAAATTGATGATATAAATGCTATGTTAAATTTAGCTGAAACATTTTTGAAAAAGTAGGTAAAATATGGAAAAAATATATAATTTAGCTTATAAATTGCATGATGATTTGCAAAATAGTTTAGAATATCAAATTTTAAAAGAAAAAGAAAAACAAATGTTAAATGATAAAATTTGTGCTAATTTATTAAAGCAATATCAACAAATGCAAGAAATATATCAAAAAGATAGAAGTCAAGATAATTTAAAAAAATTACATCAAATAAAATTATCATTGGATGAAAACAAATTAGTTAAAGAATACCAATTATCTTATAAAAATTATCAAATTTTAATTGGTAAAATAACTGATATTGTTTTTGAAGACTTTAAAAGTGAATTATTAATTGATAAAATAATAAAGGCCAAATAATTTGGCCTTTAGAAGTATTAGGGGGGAAATAATTACCTCAATAATAGTGTTAACAATAAAAAAATTTTTAAACAGGAAAAATAATATGAGAATTGTAGCAGGGAAATATAAAAGTCGAATAATCAAGGCACCAAATGGAAATAATACAAGGCCTAGCATGGATAAAACACGTGAGGCAATTTTTAATGTTATAAATTTTTATTTACCTAATGCTAATGTGTTAGATATTTTTTCTGGTAGTGGTGCTTTAGGAATAGAAGCTTTATCAAGGGGTGCAAAAAAAGTAACGTTTGTTGATAATAATTTCAAAGCCGTTTTAACTTTAAAAGAAAATCTAAAATCATTAAATATTTTTGAAAATGTGCAAATTTATCAAAATGATTATAAAATAATTAATGATTTTAAAGAAAAATTTGATTTAGTTTTATTAGATCCACCATATGCTCTTGATTGTTTTGAAGATATTTTTAATATACTTATTAATAAAAATTTACTTAATGAAAATGCCTTAATTGTTTATGAATCTGATAAAAATCATTATTTAAAAGAAAACTATGAAGGCTTTGATTTAAAAATAAAAAATTATGGTTTAGCATATGTTAGTTTTTTATACAAAAAATCATAATAAAGATAATACTTGAAATTAAGCAAAAAATTAATTTGTTTATAATTAGTTTTTTGAAATTAAATATTTTTAAATCTTTTAAATAATATAATGATTGAAAAATAATTGAAAATGATGAAAATGCCATAATGTTATTTAAAAGTAAATAATCTTTAAATGTTTTATATGTTTTATTTAATATAGTAATTGCTGTACTTGAAAATTCAAACATTCCATTTATAAAATTAACAAAAAATTCGTTATTTATGTAATAAATTATAGGAAAACTTATTAATCTAAAAAAGATAATACAAAACATAATGGAAAAAATTGAGTTTATTGAACTTTTCATGACTTTAAAATAAATATTTATAAAATCATTATTAATAATAAATTTATATTTTTTTTGATAATTATCTAATTTGTATTTTTTAAATTTTGATGTAATAAATAAAATTATTATTGATGATAAATATAATGAAATAGCAATAAATATAAAATTATAATCTAAACGAATTAAACATAAAATAAATGATATTGAAGGAAAAAATGTAACTTGTAATAATCTATTTGCTTCATTTTCATTTATTTTATTTTCTTTAAGAAAATTATTAATCAATATTGCATTATATGGATAACCACCAAGTATTGATGCAATAATAATACAAACGCCATATCCTGAAATTTTAAATATTTTACTTAATGGTTTAAATATTAATGCTAAATAATCAATACAATTTGTCAATAATATAAAATTAACAAAAATCATAAAAGGCAATAAAGAAGGTAAAATTACTTTAAAAATATATTTTAATGTTTCAATTAAAACATTTGAACTTTGATTTGCAAATAAAAAAATTAATATAGTTAGACTAAATAAAATAATATTAATGGTAATGTTAAATATAATTTTTTTCATATTAATCTATATGAAAAATAAAATAAAAAAAGAATAAAATTATTTCTTATTCTTTTGATATAATTCTTTTAAATTAGAAGTACGATTTATTTTTGACAATCTTTCATAATTTTTTATTAATGATAATTCATATGGGCCTGAATTATAATTTGGTTCATAAAATTTCATATCTTTAATTAATGTTGGTAAATATTGAATTTTATCAACTAAATCTAAACGATCATATTCATATTTTTCATCATCACTTAAACCAACTGGAGTTAAATGAAGATATGATGGCATTTTAAAATCATGAGTATTAACTAAATCTATAGCTTTATGAATTGCATTATTAGCTGATTTTGATTTTGGGGACAATGCTAAATCACAAACTGCAAATCCAAGTGGAATAGCACCTTCTGGAAAACCAACAAGTCTTGCTGTGGCAATTGCATTGTATGTTCTATCAACAGCAGCTGGATTTGCAAGTCCAATATCTTCATAAGCAGTAACCAATAATCGTCTTTCAATTGAATCTAAATCATCTGCTGCAATTAATCTTGCAAGATAATATAAAGCTGCATCAACATCTGATCCTCTAATTGATTTTTGTAATGCACTAACTGCATCATAATGGCCATCTTCATCTTTGTCGATGGTTGAATTTGCTTTTTTAACAACATCAGAAATTATATTTTCATCAATTAAATTATTAGCAGATGATAGTGATGCAAGTTCTAATTTATTTAAAGCAAATCTTAAATCACCACCTGAAAAGTTTGCTAACATTTCTAATGCTTTATCTGTAATTTGATATTTATTGTCAAGACCTTCTTTAAGAATCATGGCTCTTTTTAAAGCAATAATTATATCATTTTTTTCTAGTGGTTTAATTTCAACTAAATGGCATCTACTTCTGATAGCACTATTTATAGAATGATATGGATTACTTGTAGTTGCTCCAATTAATGTAATTGTGCCATTTTCAATGTGTGGAAGCAAAATGTCTTGTATGTTTTTATTTAATCGATGTACTTCATCTATTATCAAAACATATCCATCATGAAGTGTTGCTTCAAATATAGCAGATTCTATATCTTTTTTTGAAGATGTTACGGCATTTAACATACTATATTTAATGTTTAATGTATTGGCAATTACCATGGCAAGTGTTGTTTTTCCAGTACCTGGTTGACCATAAAAAATCATAGAAGTAAGCATATTATTATTGATCATATTATTAATGAATTTGTTTGGCCCTAAAATATGTTTTTGACCTAAAATATCATCTAATGTTTTTGGCCTTACACGATATGCTAATGGTTGTTTCATAAATTCACTTCCTAACAAAATAATTTTAAATAAAAAAAATAAGTAGTGCAATAATAAAATGTGTTAAAATTTAATAAGAAAGTAGGTGTTGATATGAAGGTTGTTTTACAAGTTGTTAAAAAAGCAAATGTTAAAGTTAAAAATAAAATTGTTGGAAAAATTAATAATGGCTATTTATTGTTAGTTGGAATTGAACAAAAAGACAATTTAGAGATAGTTAAAAAAATGGCAAAAAAAATTATTGATATAAGAATTAATAAAGATAGTAATAATAAAACTAATTTATCTTTAAAAGAAGTTGGTGGTTCTATTTTATCTGTTTCACAATTTACATTGTGTGCTAATTTAGAATCTCGTAGGCCAAGTTTTTCAAATGCTGCAAATGCCACTGATGCCAAAAAATTATATGAAAGTTTTAATGAAGAATTAAAAAAATACGATGTTGATGTTGCTTGTGGTATTTTCCAAGAAAAAATGGAAGTTAGTTTAGTTAATGATGGTCCATTTACTATCATATTAGAAATTTAAAATAAATACGATTTATAATTTCTTATTGATTAAAATTTATTTTTAGTAATACATGGATTTATATATTTCATATTATTAAAAGGAATAAGTTATTTAATACGCAAATAAAAAAAATAAAAATAAGTATTGACACAGTTAAAAGAGGAATGATAGAATAATAGGGCTGAGCCAAAAAAGCCAATA
>CANQTM010000013.1 GCA_947626825.1 uncultured Bacilli bacterium
ACCGAACACAGAAGTTAAGCACCGTAGCGGCGAATGTATCCTTTGGAGAGATTAGCACGTTGCCGGGCTTTTTTTTTTATTAAAAAAAATAATTAATAATAATTTAAAAAATGTTATAATTGATTAGGTGATAATAATGGCAAAAGTTATTGTGGGTTTAAGTGGTGGAGTTGATAGCGCAGTTGCTGCATACTTATTAAAAAAACAAGGATATGAAGTTGTTGGAGCTTTTATGCGCAATTGGGATTCACAACTTAATAATGATTTTTTAGGTAACGATTGGCATGGTGAAATATGTCCTCAAGAAGTTGACTATAATGATGCCAAAGAAGTTGCAAGAATTTTAGATATACCATTACTTAGAATAGATTTTATAAAAGAATATTGGGATAATGTATTTACATATTTTTTAGATGAATATAAAAAAGGAAGAACTCCAAATCCTGATATTATGTGCAACAAATATATCAAATTTGATAGTTTTTTAAAATTTGCAAAAGAAAATGGTGCAGATTATATTGCCACAGGACACTATGCAAAAATAATTCATAATGGAGATACTTCAATATTATTAAAGGCTAAAGATGAAAATAAAGATCAATCATATTTTCTTTCTTTTTTAAAACAAGAACAATTGCATGATGTATTATTTCCATTAGCAGAATTAACTAAAACTGAAGTTAGACAAATTGCTAAAGAATTAAATTTAAATGTAGCGGATAAAAAAGATTCAACTGGTATTTGCTTTATTGGAGAAAGAAATTTTAGAGAATTTTTAAAAAATTATATCCCTGCAACTAAAGGTAAAATAGTTGATATTCAAACAAATAATGTTGTTGGTGAACACCAAGGTGTTTATTATTATACAATTGGGCAACGTAAAGGTTTAAATATTGGTGGTATTAAAGGAAGTAATGGTCAAAGCTGGTTTGTTGTTCGTAAAGATGTTAAAAATAATATATTATATGTGGCTATTGGGGATGATAATAAATATTTACTTTGTGATGAAGTTTTAATTACAGATTGTAATTTTTTACAAAATATACCTAAAAATGTTAAAATTGATTGTACTGGAAAATTTCGTTATCGCCAAAAAGATATTGCAATTACAATTATTAGAAATGATAATGATACAATTAATGTATTTTCAAATAATCCATTAAAGGCTGTAACAAATGGTCAAATTGCTTGTTTTTATAACGAAAATGATGAATTATTTGCTGCAGGAGTAATTGATAGTATTTATAGAAATCATCAAAAGGTTGAATTAAATTAATGAATGATAAAATTTTTGATTTGGTTTTAGAAGATGATATCCAACTTGAAGGATTTATAACATTTTATAAATTTGAAAATGAAGAAAATGGATATCGAATTGCAACATTTAAAATAGATGATAATCAACAAGAAAGAAATATAACTATTGTTGGTTATTTTCCTCATTTTAATAAAACCGATGCTTTAACTTTAAAAGGAACAGTTATAAAACATAAACGTTTTGGATTACAAGTTGATGTTCACGAAATATATAAAAAAATGCCAACTAGTAAAGAAAATGTCATACGTTTTTTATCATCAAGCCAATTTAAAGGAATAGGTAAAAAAATGGCCTCTAAAATATATGAATATTTAAAAGAAGATTGTATTTCATTATTAATTTCAAATCCTGAAATATATGATAAGTTAATAAAGGCAAATATAATAAACGAAAAACAAGAAAAAATTTTAAAAGAAGGACTAGAAAAATTTGATTTCACATCAAATTCATATCAAATATTATTAAAATATGGCTTTTCTTTAAAAAATATAATGAAAGCAGAAACAATATATAAAGATAAGCTTGAGCAAGTTATTAATGATAATCCTTATCAAATGATTCTAGATATTGATGGTATTGGTTTTAAAAGCATAGATAAAATTGCTCTTAATATGGGATTTAAAGAAAATGATTCAAGAAGAGTAAAAGCTGCAATTTTATATTGTCTTATTAATTTATGTCATAGTCTTGGAGATACTTATACTTCAATTGAAAAAATTTATTTAGAATTAAAAAAAATTATTGAAATTGATCAAGATGAATTTAAATGTTATTTAAATGAATTAATTGAAGAAGAATTAATTATAAATGAAGATGAAAAATTATTTCATTATAAACTTTATAATTCAGAAATAAGTATTGCTAAAAATTTAAGGCCTTTTATAAATCGTAAAATTAATCAAGTTATTTTAAAAAAACATTTTGACAATATTCTAAAACAAATTGAAGAAGATGAAGGTATTATTTATTCTGATGAACAACAACAAGCAATTTTTCAAGCATTAAATAATGGATTGTTTATTATTACTGGTGGACCAGGAACAGGAAAAACAACAATATTAAAGGCAATCTTAAATTTTTATAAAATTATTTATGGTGAAGATGCTAATATTGCCTTATGTGCGCCAACAGGTAGAGCAAGTAAACGAATGTCAATGTTAGCAAATTGTTATGCGTGCACAATTCATAGATTATTAAAATGGGATTTACATGCTAATTCATTTACCTATAATGCCACAAATAAATTAAAATGTGATGTTATTATTATTGATGAATTTTCAATGGTTGATACTTTATTATTTCAAGCTTTACTTGAAGGAACAAAAGGTGTCAAACAAATATTGTTAATTGGTGATGATAATCAATTACCATCAGTTGGTGCAGGAAATGTTTTACATGATTTATTAGAAATTAATGAAATACCAAAAATTACTCTTTCATATATATATCGTCAAGCATCTGATTCATCAATTGTAACATTAGCATCAAAGATAAGAAATAATACTTTAGATAATAATTTTAATTTTAAAGGTGATGTGACTTTCATTAAGGCTAGTAATCAACAAGTAAGTGAAATAATAATTGATTTAATAAAAAGATTATTTAATAAAGGGTTTACATTTGATGATTTTCAAATAATTATTCCAATGTATGCAGGTGTTTGTGGCATAGATAGTATTAATGCAACTATTCAAGATTTTTATAATCCTAAAACTAAAAATAGTAAAGAAATAAAAATAAATCATCAAGTTATTAGAGAAAATGATCGAGTTTTACAATTAAAAAATCAACCTGAAGATGATATATATAATGGCGATATAGGAGTTGTTAAAGAAATTGATTTAGAAAATGAAGAATTAACTGTTGAATTTGATGTAGGTGAAGTAATTTATTCAAAAGCTATGTTTATAAATTTAACTTTAGCTTATGCAATATCAGTCCATAAATCACAAGGCAGCGAATTTCAATATGTTATTATGTGCATTTTAAATGATTTTTCATATATGTTGAATAAACAACTTATCTACACTGGTATAACAAGAGCTAAGAAATCATTAATAATTTTAGGAAATTGTCAGACATTCATAAATAAATCAAAAATTGAGAATTTAAAGGTTCGTAAAACTAATTTAATTACTCAAATAAATAAAACTTTGTATAATTAATCATTTTTTACACAAAATAACATGGGTGAGTTTTAATGTGTAAAATGGCTTTAATTTCAATCCATGTTATTGCAGCAATGGCTCTAGCAAGCGCTGGGTGTTACATCTATTTAAATGAAACAGGGCGTTTAGACAAGGTAAAACGTAATTGTTATAATAAAGTAATGGATTTGAAAGATGATATAAAAAGAAAAATGAAATAGCTATAAATATTGTAATGTGTCGTGGAAACACGGCATTTTTAAACATTTTTCATTAAATTTTTCTAGTTCTAGTTTTTATTTTTTTATAGTGTTGATTGCTTCATTAACTGCAATAGTAATTGGCATTATTGGCAATGTTAAGACAATCAAAGCTAGTAAAAATAATGAAAATAAGACTACAGAAGATAAATAATTTATGTTTAAGTTTAAAACTCTAGGGTTATTCTTTAGAGTTTTTCTTTTATTTTTATTTTCAATAATGTATAATAACTTTGTCGATGAAAAAGAATAAGTATTATTTTTTGATTATAGAGATAGCTATTTGGTGGAAATGCTAATAAAAAAAATACTTTGCTACTTTGGAGATGGAACTAATCATTCCCGTTAAATCTACGTAAGATTAAATTAAGTGCTCATGTGAGAAGTAGGATGGTACCGCGACTTTGTCGTTCCTACATATACATTTTTGTATAGGAGGTATTTTTTTTATGAAATATTTAACAAGCAATGAAATAAGAACAATCTGGCTTAACTTTTTTAAGAATAAAGGTCATCATATTGAAGAAGGTGCATCATTAATTCCACTTAATGATCCAACATTATTATGGATTAATGCTGGTGTTGCTGCATTAAAAAAATATTTTGATGGTAGCATTATTCCAACTAATCCACGAATAACTAATGTGCAAAAAGCAATTAGAACAAATGATATTGAAAATGTTGGCCATACAGCAAGACATCATACTTTTTTTGAAATGATGGGAAATTTTTCTATTGGTGATTATTTTAAAAATGAAGCTATTGAGTTTGCCTTTGAATTATTAACAAGTGATAAATATTTTGCTATTCCATTAGATAAATTATATATAACTTATTTTCCAAAAGATTTAGACACTTATAACAAATGGATATCACTAGGTGTTTTAAAAGAACATATGATTCCTTGTAATGATAATTTTTGGGAAATAGGGGAAGGACCTTGTGGACCAGATAGTGAAATCTTTTTTGATAGAGGGGAAGAATATGATCCAAAACATATAGGACTTGACTTATTAAAAAATGATATTGAAAATGATCGTTATATAGAAATTTGGAACATAGTTTTTTCACAATTTAATTCAAAACCTGGTGTAAAAAGAGAAAATTATCAAGAATTACCTCATAAGAATATTGATACTGGTGCTGGTCTTGAAAGATTTTGTTTAATAATGCAAAATGCTAAAACTAATTATGAAACAGATTTATTTTATCCAATAATTAAAGAATGTGAAAAAATTGCCAAATTTAAATATGAAGGAGAATATGAAGTTAGTTATAAAATAATTGCAGATCATTTAAGAACTTGTACTTTTGCTTTAGCAGATGGGGCATCATTTTCAAATGAAGGTCGAGGTTATGTGTTAAGACGATTATTAAGAAGAGCTGTTCGTCATGGTCGTAAACTTGGCATTGAAAAAGAATTTTTAGCTCAACTTGTTGATGTTGTTATTGAGATAATGAAAGATTTTTATCCATATTTAATAGATAAAAAAGATTTTATTAAAAATCAAATAACAAATGAAGAAAGAAAATTTTTAGATAAACTAGTTGATGGTGAAAAAATTTTAAATGAGCTATATGAAAAAAATCACGAATTAACTGGTGAAGATGCTTTTTTACTTTATGATACCTATGGCTATCCTTTTGAAATAACTTTAGAATTTGCTAATGAACATAATATAACAATAGATAAACAAGCTTTTGATGAAGCTATGGCTAAACAAAAAGAATTAGCAAGATCATCACGTGATAATAAAAATTCTATGAAACAACAAAATGAAGCCTATATGGATTTTAAAGAAACATCAATTTTTATGGGCTATGATAATTTAAGAATTGATAATGTAAAAATTATTGGAATTTTTAATGAAAATGATAATTTAGGTATCGTTACAGATAAAACTGCATTTTATGCTGAAATGGGTGGCGAAGTTGGTGATAAAGGTGTTATATTTAATGATAACTTTGTTGGAAATGTTATCGATTGTCAAAAATTGCCAAATGGTCAACACATGATGATTACTAAAGTTGTTTATGGAAATATAAAAATAAATGATTTAGTGAATGTTGAAGTTAATGATGAAATAAGAAAACAAATTGAGGCCAATCATTCAGCTACTCATTTATTAGATCAAGCATTAAAAGATGTTTTGGGCAATCATGTTTTTCAACATGGTTCTTTAGTTAATGAAAATAATATACGTTTTGATTTTAATCATTTTGAAAATGTAAAAACTGATGATTTATTAAAAATTGAAAAAATTGTTAAAGAAAAAATTCAAAATAAATTAAATGTTAGAACTTATGAATTACCTATTGAAGATGCCAAAAAAGAAGGTTGTATAGCTGTTTTTGGAGAAAAATATGGTAATATTGTTAGAATAGTTAATATTGATAATTATTCAAAAGAATTTTGTGGTGGTTGTCATGTTAAAAATAGTCAAGATATTTCTGATTTTGCTATTTGTAATATTGAATCAAAAGGTTCTGGAATATATCGTATTGAGGCAGTAACAAAAGATAATATAATTGAAAAATTAATAAATCACAATCAAACATTATTTACTGAATATGATACAATGCTTACAAAATATAATTTACTTTTAGAAAATGCTAAAAAATTAAATTTAAAAATAAATGATGTAAATATAAAATATCAAAAAGAAAATTCATATCAAATGATTTTAAATGTTAAAATTGCTTTAGAAAATTTAAAAGAGGCAATAAAAAGTTTAGATAAACAAATTAAAGCCTTAGAAACAAGTAAAGAAATATCAAATTTTGATTATGATAATGTGACAATTGAAACAATAAAAGATATTAAAACTATTTTTGTTAAATTAACTTTAGATGATGGTGCTTTAGTAAAACAAATTGCTGATAATCTACAAAATAAATATAATGATTGTTTGATATTCGTAATGTCAGTAAGTAATGATAAAGTATTATTTGTTGCAAAAGCAAATGATGAAATAAATAAAAAAGGAATTATGTGTGGTAATTTAGTTAAGAAGGCTAGCATGCTTTGTGGTGGTAATGGAGGAGGTCGTCCTGACTTTGCTCAAGCAGGTGGTAAAGATATCACAAAAGTTGATGAAGTTTTTAAATTAGTTAAGGAGTCAATCTAATGAGAGCACTTGGACTTGATATTGGGAGTGTTACTGTTGGTGTTGCTTTATCTGATTCATTAAAGATGATTGCATCATCATATTGTGTTATTCGTTATGAAAAAGAAGATGACGAGCTATTTTTAAAAATTGTTAAAATTATTCAAGAACAAGAAGTCGATGAAGTTGTTGTTGGTATGCCATATCATATGAATGGCGATATGTCTATTGGTTGTGAAAGAACAAGAAGATTTGAAAAGAAGATTCAAGAATTAATAGACATTAAAATTATTGAAATTGATGAACGTATGTCAACAATTAGTGCTAATAATGCCTTGTTAACATTTGATGTTTCACGCAAAAAAAGAAAACAAGTTGTTGATAAAGTAGCGGCAACTGTTATTTTACAAACATATCTTGATAAGAAAAGATAATTTTACAAAAATAGTTATAAAAAGAAAATAAAAATAATATATAGTAATATAAAAATAAAATAAGGTGATATTTTGTATAATAAAATATTTGCTCCAAAAATTTTAACTAATCGTTTGCTTATTCGTTTAGTAGAATTTAATGATTTCTATGATTATTTTTTGATGTGTAGTGATATAGATGTTTGTCGTTATCTTACTTTTAATCCTTATGATAATGATAGACAAGCTCAAATTGCTATTAATAATATGCTAAATGCATATATGAATGGTACTGATACTAATTTTACCATTATTTTGAAAGAAACAAATCAAATAATTGGTTCTATATCATTAACATTTCATAAAGAAAATAATTCAGCAGAAATAGGTTATATTTTAAATAAAAATTTTTGGCATAATGGTTATATGGATGAAGCGTTAAAAGCAATAATTAAAACATCATTTGAATATTATCATTTAGATTTTATAATAGCAAATTACATTGATGAAAATGTTTCAAGTGCTAAATTATTAGATAAAAATGGTTTTGTTATTTATGACCATTTAAACAAAGCTTTTATGAAAAACCATATTGCATATAATATTACTAAAACTATTTTAACAAAAAGATAATTATTCTATATTTTAAGTATTCAAAGTATTTAAAATATAGTTTTTTTATTTTATTGAATAAAAATAAAATATCTAAATCAGAGTTTACAACTAAAAAATTAAATGATAAAATAAAATTGATTTTGAAAGAAAGTTTTTTAGTGTGCAAAGGAGAATAAAAAAATGGCAAAGAAAAAAGAAAATAAATATGTTGGCTATTTAGTTATTTCAATTATTCCAATTATTGGTATTGTTTGGGCTGTTGTTGCTGGTATTGTTCATAATGGATATGTAAAAAGTGCTCAGAAAGAAGAAATTGCTTTTGAAAATCAATTTAAAACTGAATTAAATAAATTAAATGATTATGTAAATAAAGATGATCAAGATAATAAATATTATATGGATAAAGCATTTCCAGCAATTAATGAAGACTTAAATGTTACAAATGCTAAATTAACAAGTTATGATAATAAATTACTTTTTGATGATGTCAATACTAGTAAATCATATACTATAACTTTAGGCGCTAACCCTACAATTACTGATGTCAATATTTTAGTTTCTAATGTAAAAGTTTCTAGTGAAAATTCTGATACTACAACCGATATAACAGGTACTAAAATATCAAATATTACATGTGATAATTCTTCTGTTATTTTGCAACTAACAAATAATAAAAATGATTTTGATGAAACTTTTACTTTCAATAATAGCAATTCGTTTGATGATGATTTCAATTCTGAAAATTTAAATAAATGGCTCGTAAATGGTGAATTTAATAGAACTGATGAAAATAGTTCTACTGATAGATTATCATTTGATGAAAATAATAATGGTACAATAAATGTAACATCTAGTGATGGTACTATATATTCTTTATCTTTTTCATGGAAAAGTGAAGATGTTGTTTCTTTTGGCTTAACATTTGAATTCTATATTTCAGGTGATGAATATGAAGATATATGTGAATATTATACTAAAGATACAACTCAAACTATTGGAACTAAGCAATATATTTATGAACATTATAATAGCAATAGTCCAAAAAGATCTCCTGTAGCAAAATTATTAGAATTATTTAATAAACATAAAAGTGATATTAATTATTTTGAATACAAAAAAGAAATTTATATTGGTTTAACTTCTAAATTAGTTAGAGATATGATAGACGATATTGATTTAACTCAAATAAAATATGAAACAAAAGAAAAATTACTTGACCAAATTATGACTTCTTATAATTTATTAACTAAAGAACAACAAGCTGAAGTTACTAATTTTGATAAATATAATGAAGCCTTATCTATATGGCAAGTAAAAGAAGTTGAATATTATATTGATAAATTACCTAAACCTGAAGATATAAAACGTAATGATGATTATGATATCAAACAAGCTGAAGGAAAATATGATAAATTAACTGATGAACAAAAGCAACAAGTTAATGAAAAATCTTATCAAAATATGCTTGAATGTCGTCAAATGTGTATTTTAAGAAATCTTGAAAATTTATTTGCAGATAGCAATAATAATAATTTAAATAAACTTCTTGAAGGAAATGATATAAAACAAGGTGAAAGACAATCAGTTAAAAATGCTGTTAATTATTATAATTCATTAGATGATGAACATAAAGCTATGTTTAAACAATTAGACAATTTAAAAGCAGTTGTTGAATTATATAATAAATTATATTCTAGTGATAATTTAGAATTAAATTAAAATTAAAAGAAAATAAATAATCTAAATAGAATTATAAGGTATATACCTTATATAAAACTAATTTTGTTTGACTTTACAAATAAGAATTTATATAATTAAGTCGTAGTTATGTGGAGGATGGAGTATGAAAAAAATCAATGTCACTGATGCAAGAAAAGATATGAGTACTTTTTTCGACTCTGTTATTCATGAAAAACCAATCATTTTAAAAAGACGTAAATATGAAGCTGTATTAGTTGAACGTTCACTTTTACAAATGATGCTTGAATATGCAACTATCAAAGTTAATTGTGTTCAAACAGATAATAAGTGGGTATATCAAGCTAGTGATTTAGATATTTTTGCAGATGGTGAAACAAAAATTGAAGCAGAAAATAATTTATGTTCTGCATTACTTTCATATGCAAATGAAGTATATGATAATTTTATGTTTTATTACTATGGACAAAATATCAAGGCTAAATTACCTTTTATTTTTCATATCTTAAATTGCGATGATGAAAATGATGTAAAAAAAATCTTAATTTATAATAAAAAGCGTTCTAAGAAATAGTGCATTTTTTGACAAAATTCACTATTTTTGTTTTTTTATGGCAAACGCTTTAAAATAAAGAAAATCTATGCTATGATAATTAAGAAAATATGTTATTAATTAAATAGCCAAAGAACAAAAACCACATTGGAGGAAGTAGAAATTATGAAAGTTAGATTAGAAAACTTAACAAAAATTTTCCCAGGAAGATCAAAAGATGATGTGGAAACTGTTGCAGTTGATCATTTTAATTATGAAATTCCAGATGGCAAATTAATTGGTTTACTTGGCCCATCAGGTTGTGGAAAATCAACTACATTATTTATGTTAAGTGGCTTACAAACACCTACTTCAGGTAAAATTTATTTTGGTGATGATGATGTTACTAATTTAACACCTGAAAAACGTGGTGTCGGACTTGTATTCCAAAATTATGCTTTATACCCACATATGACTGTTCGTCAAAACATTATGTTTCCGCTTCAAAATCAAAAAGTTCCTAAGGCTGAAATAGTAAAAAGAACTTTTGAAGCTGCAAAGTTGGTTCAACTTGAAAATTTATTAGATCGTAAACCTAATGAATTATCAGGTGGCCAACAACAACGTGTGGCTATTGCTAGAGCACTTGTAAAAAGACCTAAAGTTTTATTACTTGATGAACCACTTAGTAACTTAGATGCTCGTTTAAGATTACAAACTCGTGAAGAAATTCGTCGTATTCAAAGAGAAACAAAAGTTACAACAATTTTCGTTACTCATGACCAAGAAGAAGCAATGAGTATCTCAGATATGATTGTTGTTATGAAACTTGGTGTTGTTCAACAAATAGATGTTCCTCAAAATGTTTATGACAATCCAGTTAATTTGTTTGTTGCTAAATTTTTAGGAACACCACCAATTAATGTCTTTAAAGGAAAAGTTTCTAATAAAAAACTATATATTGGTGATGAAGCCATAATGGATGTTGATATTGACGATATTGATGTTTATGTTGGAATTCGTCCTGAAGGCTTTATTTATGCTCCTAATGATGGTGTTTTAACATGTCATCTTGAATCTGTTGAAGTTATGGGAAGAGATAGTTCAATTGTTTCATCTCATCCAAATTCAGAATCAGTTAATATAAGATCAATTATTGATTCAAGTGTTGTTGTAGAAAATGGTATAGAAAATGTTAAATTTAATCTTAAACCAAATAAAGTTTTCTTATTTAGACAAGATGATGAAACTAGAATATATTTAGATGGCTCAAAAAATGTTAAAAATTTAGGGGAATAGTCTATGGTAGATGCTCAACACAAATGGAAAGCATGGATTTATTTAGCACCTGCTTTAATTCTATTATTAATTTTTACAGTCTGGCCAATTATCAATACATTCCATGTTGCATTTTTAAATGGATATAACTCACTTGGTAATCAAGGTGGAGCTACTTATGCATTTGGTATTGAAAACTTTAAACAAGTTATTACTTATAAAGATTTCTTACAATGTTTAAAAAACACAACATTATTATGTGTTCTCACAGTACCACTATCATGTTTTTTAGCCTTATTAATAGCGGTCTTTCTAAATTCTATTACTAGATTTTCAAAATTATTACAAACAATTTTCTTCTTACCTTATGTTACTAATACAATTGCTATTGGTATGGTCTTTGCAATGATGTTTAATATCGTTGGTTTAACAAAAGAAAATGATATTGCTAAATATGAAGCTGATTGTCTTGCCAAAGGTGCAACGCCATTACAGCATTATATGGTAAGTGAAGTTGAAAGAGATGGCATTTTATATCAAACTGGATATCGTGCTAGCTCTTGGGGTATTATTAATAGATTTTTAATTGTTATGAACATTGAACCAATTATTTGGATAAATCAAGGTTCATCTTATGCTGCAAATATTGCAGTTATGGTTATATATATTGTTTGGAATGCATTGCCATTTAAAATATTAATTTTACTTGGTGGTTTACAATCCGTTAATAAACAATATTATGATGCTGCAAAAATTGATGGTGCATCACGACTTACAATATTTGGTCGAATTACTGTACCACTTCTTTCCCCAATGATTGCTTATGTTGTTATCACAGGCTTTATTGGTGGCTTTAAAGAATATACTAGTGTTGTTGGTATATATGGTACAACACTTGGACCTGTAGGATATGATGGTCGTCTTAATACAATTGTTGGATATATTTATGATGCATTATCAAAAGCAAATTATGGTGTTGCTAGTGCTGCTTCATTAATATTATTTGTAATTATCTTTGCTGTAACTATTGTAAACTTATATGTTTCCAATAAAAAAGTACATTATTAGGAGGGCTTAGAATATGGAAAATTCTAATTTAAATACTAATGATGTTGCTATTTCATTAAAAAGAAAATATGGTAAATTATTAAAAATTGAAGGTATTTTCAAATGGATTAGTATAAGCCTTATTACATTATTTGCCATTTATTTATTGGTTTTATTACTAACAATTGGTAATTTAGGGTTAAAAGGTGTAAATGTTAATTTAGTTTTATTTTCAATTGTAACTATTATTACTGTTGCCATTACTTTTACATGGATTTTGTTAAGAGATGAAGTTAAATATATAAAAGAACAATTAAAAAAATTATTAGGTAATAAATATGAGATATTAGTTGAAGAATATGATTTAAGACGTATTGAAATTGATTCAAAAATATCTAAAGGAATTGTTACTACTTTAATTTATATTTTCTTATTATTTATTGCTATTATTGTCTTATTCCCATTTTATTGGATGATTAATTCATCATTAAAATCATTAGAAGAATATAAAAGATCAGTTCCAACATTTTGGCCTGAAGAAGTATTATGGAAAAACTATGCTGAAGCTTATAGCACTGCAAATTTAGGTACATTGTTTATTAATACATTATATGTTGGCTTAGTTTCTACAATATTATCATTAATAATTACAGTTATTACAGCATTTGCATTTGCTCGTCTTGAATTTAAAGGGAAAAATATTTTATTTGCTGCTTTACTTGCAACAATGATGATTCCTGGTGAATTATTTACAATTACTAATTATGCTGTTGTTAGTCAACTTGGATGGTTAAATACATTTACTGTCTTAATTATACCTTTCTTAGTTTCAGTCTTTTATATCTATCTATTGCGCCAAAACTTTATGCAAATACCAAATGAATTATATTTAGCTGCTAAAGTTGATGGCACAAGTGATATGAAATATTTAATGAAAGTAATGGTTCCGCTTTCATTACCAACATTAATATCAATAACGATATTAAAAATGATGGGATCTTGGAACTCTTATGTTTGGCCAAACCTAGTTGCCAATGATGATGCTCATAAATTGATAACTAATGGTTTGCGTAATTCATTTACTGCTGCTTCTGGTGATGTAAATTACCCAGTACAAATGGCAGCCGTTGCGTTGGTCTCTTTACCACTATTCCTTGTATTCGTTTTCCTTCGTAAATATATTATGAAGGGCGTTTCAAGAAGTGGTATTAAAGGATAAAAAAAAATTGGAGGAAAAAAAGAAAAAATGAAAAAAAATTTGAAGTTGTTAGCTGTATTGTTGATGGCTACTTCATTACCAGGTCTTGCATCTTGTGGTGGTAGTACTGGTGGAAAAATTACTGGACTTAGTGGTAACGTAACTATCAACTTTTATTCAACAATGGGTACAGATTTAAAGAATGTTTTTGATCCATACATCGAAATGTTCCAACAAGAATATCCAAATATTGAAGTTGTTCACTCAACATCATCTGGTGGTTATGATAATTTAAGAGATGATATTAAAACACAACTTGGTAACAATGAAGGCCCAAACCTTGCTTATTGTTATCCTGACCATGTTGCATTGTATAATCTTTCAGGAAAAGTTCAAACATTAGATAAATTTATCAATGATACTGAAAAAGATGAAAATGGTAATTTAAAATATGGTTTAACTAAAGAACAACAAGATGATTTTGTTCCTGGTTATTGGAATGAAGGTAAATCATATGGTGATGGATTAATGTATTCACTTCCATTTTCTAAATCAACAGAAGTTTTATATTACAATAAAACTGTATTTGATGAAATGAATTTAAGTGTTCCTACTCATTGGTTTAAAGATGACACAGGTACTGGATTCACTCCTGAAAACTCAATGGAATATGCTTGTGAAAAATTAATTGAAAAATATCCAAATGATATTCCTTTAGGATATGATTCTGAAGCTAACTGGTTTATTACATTATGTGAACAATATGGTGCTGATTACACTTCAACAAATAAAGATAATCATTTTATTTTCGATAATGAAACAACAAGAGAATTTGTTGCAAAATTAAATGGCTGGAGAGAGAAAAATTATTTCACAACTCAATCAATTGAAGGCACATATACATCTAGTTTATTTGTAAATCAAGATAAATCAAGTAAATCATCTTATATGTGTATTGGTTCATCTGCTGGCGCATCTCACCAATTCCCTGGTATTGATACTGCAACAGAAAATCCATATTTTGAAGTTGGTATTGCTCCAATTCCACAAGTAAATCCAAATAATAAAAAAGTTATTTCTCAAGGTCCATCAATTTGTATCTTTAAGAAATCAAATCAAGATGAAGTTTTAGCTTCATGGTTATTTTTAAGATATTTAGTTACAAATGTTCCTCTAATTGCTGACTTTGCTATGAGTAGTGGTTATGTACCACCTATCAGATCAATTGAAAAGAATGACATATACCATGATTATCTTGCAAATGCAAATGGAAATACATCTAAAGGATGTACTGCATTAAGTGCTAAAGTATGTAATGAACAAGCTGATTATTATTTTACATCACCTGCATTTGTAGGTTCATCTGATGCTAGAGATCAAGTAGGTGCATTAATGAGTGCAGTATTTACAGGATCTAAATCAATTGATGATGCATTTAAAGATGCATTAGCTGAATGCGAAGCTGCAATTAAATAATCAAATTTATAATTATTGTATGTTGAAATGTAGTTATAAAAATCATAACTACTGGAGGCCTATATGAAAAAAATAATTAAATTGTTATCTGTTGTAACAATAATTACTTGTATGACAGGTTGTGGTGGTAAAAAAAATGACAAGCTTACTGTTGAATTTGATAGCAGTAAGCCTGTTTCAATTACTTTTTATCATACAATGAATGCTAATCTAAATGAAGTTTTAGATGAAGCAATTGGTAGATTTAATTTAAAATATCCAAATATAAATGTTGAAAATGTTTCTGCTGGTGATTATGATGGTGTTAGAGATCAAATGAAAATTGCTATTTCATCAGAACAAGGAGCCGCAAGTGATTTAGTATATTGTTATCCAGATCATGTTGCTTTATATAATCAAGCTAATGCAGTTGTTGCACTTGATAGTTATATAAACGATACTAAGACTGATGAAAATGGTGAACTATTATATGGTTTAACAAAAGAACAGCAAAATGATTTTGTACCATCATATTGGAATGAAGGTAAAGAATTTGGTAATAATTTGATGTATTCATTACCATTTTCTAAATCATCAGAAGTATTGTTTTACAATAAAACATTTTTTGAAGAAAATGAACTTCAAGTTCCTATTCATTGGTTTAAAGATGACAAAGGTACTGGATTTACAGAACAAAATTCAATGGAATATGTTTGTGAAAAAATTAAATCATTAGATACAAAATGTTATCCATTAGGTTATGATTCTGAAGCCAATTGGTTTATTACAATGTGTGAACAATATGGCTCAGCTTATACTACAAGTATTGGAACAGAACATTTCCTATTTGATAATGATACAAATCGTGCATTTGTTAAAAGATTTAAACAATGGTATGACAAAGGATATTTCACTACTAAAGATATTTATCGTGAATATACATCATCATTATTTACAGAAACTAATCCTGATGAAATGAAATGTTATATGTGTATTGGTTCATCAGCTGGTGCTTCAAATCAAATTCCACCAAATGAAGCATTTGAAGTAGGAATTGAAAAAATTCCACAATTAGATCCTAATAATGGTAAAGTTATATCTCAAGGACCAAACGTTTGTATCTTTAATAATGGCGATAATCAAAAAGTTATGGCAAGTTGGCTACTTCTTAGATTTTTAACAACTGATGTATCTTTCCAAGCTAACTTCTCAGTTATTTCTGGATATTCACCAGTTATTAATGAAGTATATAGAAACGAAATTTATAATGAATTACTAGAAGGTGCTAACGGTTATAGCAATTTAACTGCTTTATCAACTAAAGTCGCTAATTCACAAAATGATTGGTATTTTACATCACCAGCATTTGTTGGTTCATCTGATGCAAGAGATGAAGTTGGCATATTAATGGATAAAGTATTTACAGATGAAAGAACAGATCTTGATACAATTATTGATGAAGCATTTAAAGCTTCTCTTGAATCATTAAAAGCAAAAGGAGCTGGTAAATGATGAAAATTAAGAATTTATTATTACTATTTGTTACAGTTTTATCAACAGCAATTTGTGGTTGTACATCAAATAACAAAGAACCTGTTGATTATGTAGCACAAACAAAATTAGATTTAAATGATACATCGAAAGTTTATGCTGAAGTAACAGTTCTTCGATATGTTGATGGTGATACTACACATTTTGCATTAAAAGATGGTTTTACACCAAAAGAATGGATTGAAGATGAATATTTAAAGGCACGTTATAATTCAGTTGATACTCCAGAATCTACAGGTAAAGTTGAAAAATGGGGAAAAACTGCTGCATATTATACTCGTGATGCTTTATCAAGTGCAACATCTATTATCATTCAATCAGATACAAATAAATGGAATAAAGATTCAACAGGAGAACGTTATTTAGTTTGGGTTTGGTATAAAACAGCTAGTGATACTGATTACCATTTACTAAATCTTGAACTTATTCAAAATGGTTTAGCAAAATTAAAAAGCGCTAGTGATTTCTCTTTGTACGATACTTTCCTAAATGCCAATAATCAAGCAATTGCCTTAAAATATAATTTGTATGATGCAAATAAGGTCGATGAAAATTGGTATGCTGGTAAAGCAATCAATATGACAATCGAAGAATTAAGACTAAATGCTGAAGAATATGCTGCTCAAAATGCTAAAGTATCTGTTGAAGGTCTTGTAACAATTTATGATGGAACTAATCATATGGCTTATGCTCAATATCAAGATCCTGAAACTGAACGTTGGTATGGTATGAATTTTTATGAAGGTTTCACTCATTATACTCCTTTAGAAAAAGGCAATTTAGTTAGACTTGTTGGAAATATATCATTATATACACCAGATCCAGATAATCCTGAAAATGCTTCATATCAAGTTTCTGGTTTAAATTATTTAGCAATGACTCCTGATTATGAAGGAAGTATGAAATTGCTTCAAAAAAATGTAGAAGTTACTCCTCTTAAAATAACTTCAGATGATTTGTCAAATGAAAAAGAAGATCCTGAAGATACACTTACAAAAGGAGAAAAACTTGAATCTGTTCTAGTTTCAATGGATGACTTGACAGTTGTTTCTGCATATACTACAACAAATTCAAGTATAAAATCAGATGGTGCATTAACATTAACTTGTAAAGATGCCAATAATAAAGAAGTTATTGTTAGAACATCTGTATTAAAAAAGAGTGATAATACCATTTTAACAAAAGAAGAGGTTGAAGGAAAAACTATTTCAGTTAATGGTATTGTTGCTAAATACGGTGGAAAACTTCAAATCCGCGTATTTACTATAAATGATTTAACAATTAAAAATGCGTAAACGCAGAAAGGAAAAAAAAGAAAAAAATGAAGGAATTTAAAAAATTATTAGTTTTGCCAATCACAGCCTTCTTGGTTCTTGCTACTGCTTCATGTGGTGGAACAACAACATCAAATTCTGGTGCAGATGTAAAAGATGTAAAGGCTGAAGATTTTGTTGAAATCCTTAAAGACAATTATTTCACTAAGGACACTTTGACAAAAACTGCTGACTTCACATTACCAGTTAGTCTTTCAAAATATGTAAACGATACTGAACAAGTAACAGCATCAATATCTTATACCTTAGCTAAAGTTAGTGGTTTAGATAATATGCTTACTTTAGGTGACAAAGAAGGAAACACTCAAAAATTTGTTGTAAATTATTCTGAAGCAAATACTGAAGAATCAGTTTACAAAGTTACAGCTAACATTACTTATGAAGAAACATCTGCTTCATATGATGCAAACTGGACTGTACCTGAATACAAATATGCTACATTTGCTGAATTTGCTAAAGCAGCAAAAGATGGTAGTAAAGATGTATTAACTGTAAAAGGTAAAATTACAGCATTATATAATTATAAAGAAAAAATTCATCCATATATTATTAATGATGCTGGTGAAGGATTCTATGGTTATAATCCAACTTATGCTGATGAAACTTATACAGCAAAACTAGGTGATGAAGTTATTTTAGCAGGAACTGCAACTAGTTATAATGGACAACTTGAATTTAATGGTTGTACAGTTACAAAGAAAGCTGATGCAGCAGCAGACTTTAAATTAACTTATAAAGATGCAAGTGCTGATTTTGCAGCAGCTGCAAGTAGTAAAGATACTGACAAATTAAACAAATATCAAAATTCACCAATTGAATTGAATGATGTTACATTAGGAAGAGTTGATTCAGCTAATAACTATTATTATTTCACAATTGGAAATGATAAGAGAGAATATTACTTTAGACCTTCTAAAGGAATTAACAATTTAGAAACTGTTGATACATTAGTTTCTGATTGGAAAGCTGGATATACTGCAAATCTTCGTGGTTTATGTACAGTTTATAGTAATACATTCTACATTCAACCACTTGAAATCACTGCAAATGTTGCAGTTGAAATTACAAATAAAGAATTAAGTGGTTCTGAAAAAGCTAAAATCGCTGCTGAAACAGTTGCTGCAACAATTCCAACTGAGTATGGTTATGCAACATCTGTTACACTACCTGCAACATCTGATGACGCAACATTAACATATAAAATTGCTGAAACAGAAGTTACTGCTGCAAAAGTTGATAATGGTAAATTAGTTATAACTCCACAAGCAAGTGATGTTACAGCTACATTAAATATTACTGCTACACTTTCTGATACTGATACAGGTTCTGCTTCAGTTAAATTAACAGTTTTAGGCTCTTCATCAGTTACAAAATTAACTGCTGCAGAAGCATATACTGAAACTGGAAAACTTGCTGAAAATGCAAAATCTGAAAAATATTATATGGTTAGTGGTACTTTATTAGATAATCCATCTGATACATATTGCAACTTTAATTTAGATGCAGGCGATGGAAATAAATTTTATGTATATGGTTTATCAGATGGCGCTGATCAAGGAAAAACAACATTTGGTTCAAAGAAAGATGGTGTAATGCCAAATATTCATGCTGGTGATACAGTTACAATTTATACTAAATTATATAACTATAAAGGAACAACAATGGAAACTGATGGTGCATTATTAATTGAATCTAAATGTATCCATCCTACAGTTTACACTGAAACTCCTGCTGAAGGTACAGTTACACTTGGTACTGTTGCAATTGCTTTAGATGCAACTGGTATGATTATTTATGCATCTTATACTGTTGGTTGTGGTGGCCCTCAAGATGGTTTCTATTGTGATGGCACTATTATGCATGAACGTTGCACAACTGCTGATGCTGGAAAAACAATTGGTATCTTTGAGTTAAGTCCTGAATGGGCTCCATGGCCTGATGAAAATTATACTCATTATAAAGTAGTAGTTCCAGAAGGTGGTAAAATTATTACTGGTACTTCTGAACAAATGGTTCCAGTTGTAAATAGTATTTTTGGCCAAGAATTTACTGAAATAACTGGAAATGCATTCTTTGAAACTCAAATTGCTGATGGTGCTTATAATGATAAGGTTGTTGAAGAATCTAATGGTGTTTATACATTAGTTGAAAAACCTGAAACTCCTGTTTCAAAAGTTACATATACTTTCTCTAGTTATGAAGCAGGAACTCAATATGCTGAAAATGAAGTACACGTATTAGATGAAACACTAACTTGTACAACTAATAAAGCACATTTTACAACAGAAATTAGATTATATGATAATTCAAGTAATGATGGTACAGCTGTATTTGCTTCAACAAAAGAAATTCTTTCAATTACATTAAATGCTGGTAGTAAAGATGGTCAATTATTAGTTCAAACATCAACTGATGGTTCAACATGGACTGATGCTGAAACACTTGATGTTACAAGTGCTTATGCTGATTACACTGTTACATTTGCTTCACCAGTTAAATATTTTAAATTGGATTCAATTTCATCACAACAATTAAGAGTTAAGAGCATTGTTGTTAGTTACATTGCTGAATAATTATAACTATTAATTAAAAAGAGGAATTCTCTTTAATGAGGTTCCTTTTTTTGGTTTATGAATATTGAAAAAAAAGTAAAAATATGTAATAATATTGCCATGAAAGAAGGACTTAAAATGGAGAAAACTATTATTCTAAAAAAACCTAAATGGTTAAGAAGAATTGCTTCTTCATTTTTAGATTTATTAATTGCTTTTGTTGTTGGTATTATTTTTTCATTTGCAACAACTCCATTAAGTAATTTATTATTTAATGGTAATGAAGCCAAAAAAATACGTAATGATATTGTTTGTGCAACACATATTTATGTTTTAAGTAATAATGGTGATTTAGTTGCCAATGATAATATAACAACACTTGATGATGATTTAACTTATTTTTATGAAAACTATAAACCAGATTTATTAAAAGAATATAATGATAAAAAGAAAAATTATAATGGTTTATTTGTTTATAATGAAGATACTGATAGTTATGTTGAACCTGCAAATATTGATTATAATGATCCAACGAATCGTTTATTATATGAAGAATTTTATTATCAAGTAAGAGATGATATTATTAATAATTATATTGATGATATTTTAAATGCCAATGAAGAATTTAAAAAAGCAAACAATAAACTTTTTTTGATTGATTATACGAGTTTATTAATTTCATCATCATTAACATTAATAATATTTTATATTTTAGTTCCAATGATTAATAAAGAATATAAAACTATTGGTAAAATTGCTTTTAAATTAAAAGTGGTTTCTAAAGTTAGTTTAGATACTAAACCAACAAGATTACAAGCTTTATTTAGACAATTAGTATTGGTGTTATTTGAATATATCTTAACAATTTCTACAATTGGATTATTTGGAATTCCAATTCCTATTGTTTTAATTATTTCTATTGTAATGGAATTGATAACTAAATATCATCAAACATTCCATGATTTTGTTTGTCAAACAATTGTTGTTGATGATTCAAGTTATGAAAAAATAAATGCTAGTGAAAGATATGAAATAACATTTATTAATGTAAAAGAGGACAAATAAAATGGCAAAGGAAAATTTAATTGACAATTATAAGCCAATACATGCTAAAATAATTCATCGTTTAGCTGCTTTTTTACTTGATCTTATATTATTTGTTATTTTATTAACAGGATTTCTTTATTTAATATCTGCTATTTTTCATTATAATAGTCATTTAGATAATCTTCATGAAGAATATCGTAAAATTGGATATGAAATATATAATGAAGAAACCAAAGAATATGAAATAATTTCCCAAGATGATCCAAATATTGAAATTATAATGAATGAAAAAAATCAAAATGAAATAATTATTAAAGAAGAATCATTTTGTAATTCTTTTGTTTTAAATAGCCCTTTAGTTGCAATTTTTTTATCACTTGGAATTTTAGAAATTATAATTCCATTAATTTTAAAAAATGGACAAACAATAGGAATGAAATGTTTTCATGTTGGTCTACTATCTAATAATAAAATTGCCATTAAACCAATACAAACATTTATTAGAGGATTATTTGGAAAAATAATTATTTTAACATGTATTCCATATCTAGGTATATTTTATATTTTTTATTCTTCTTTATATGCTCATGGAGGATTACTCGGTTCAATTTTTGTTTTAATTGTAGCCATTACTAATTCTGCTTTATTGATTTTCAATAAAAAACATGTTGGTATACAAGATATTTTAGCACAAGTATATCCTGTTGATGCTTCACAAGTTATTTTTTATAGAAACGAAGAAGAATTGAAAGTTGCTTTGCTTGAAGAAGATAAGATTAGAAAATCACAAAAAAGGATTTATTAAATATGACTCTTGAAAAAATAAATTCTAAAAGAAGAAAAATAACTATTTTATCTGTTACATTAACTATTTTAATTGTTGCATTATATGCATTTTTAATCGTTTTTTATAATGGATTTGTTTGGTTGATTATTTTAGGCTTATTTGCCGTATTGGCTTTATTATATTGTTTATCTAAATTTTTAGTATATAAAACATATTTAAAACTTAAAGTTGATGTTATTGAATTAGCATTAAAGAAAAAATTTAAAGCTGAAAAAATTACAATTAATAATTCAAAAAATGATTTTATAGAACATTTTTATGCTAAATCATTAGTTAATATAAAATCATCATATGATATTAATTATCACACAAATGAAAAAATAAGAATTATTGAATTTGAAGTTACTCAAAAAAGAAATTTTAAATCAAATAAAGTTATTTTAGCAGGAAAGATTTTAGATACAAATATAGATAGTAATGATGATTGTGTTATGATTTTAAATTATCATTCTGAAACAAATAAATTTCTACAATATTATGGTGATTCTTATCAAAATAAAAAAGATTATTCTTTAAAAAATAGTAATAATCAATATGTATGCTTATATAATGATAATTTAAATACAAATTATCTACAAATTTTTGAAAGATATAATAATTTTAATATGATGGCCTTAAAAGATGGTAAATTAAGTGTATTATTTATAGATAAGATGCAAATCTTTGATTTTAAATTGCAAAAAAATATTGACAATAATATTATTAAGTTATGTGAAGCCTGCAATGAGAATACTATTAAAATTGTTAATGAATTAAGAAAAGTAATTAAAGGTTAGGTAAATAATATGTATCAAAAAGTTTTAAAGATCATTGATAAATATGATAAGATAATCATTTCTAGACATAATAGACCTGATTTGGATGCACTAGGATCTCAACTTGGTTTAAAACAACTTATCTTAGATAATTTTAAAAATAAAAAAGTATATGCTGTTGGCGATATGACTAGAACATGTTTTTTAGGTGATATGGATGATATTAATGAAGATGAATATTATAATTCTTTATTAATTTTAACTGATGTATCAGTTAGTGAATTATTACCTAATATACCATATGAAAAAGCAAATAAAATCATTTGTCTTGATCATCATGAAAATAAATGTAATATTAAAAATGCTTTAGCAATTTATGATCATAATGCTGCGGCTGCTTGTCAAATAATTGCTAAAATGGCTCTTACAAATAATTTAGTTATCACAGAACAAACTTTTAGATGTTTTTTTTCAGGAATTATTTCAGATACGAATCGTTTTAATTTTTCACTTAGTAAAGATTTATTTAATATAACAGGAGAATTAATAAATTTAGGATTTAATTATTCAGATATTTATAATATAATGTATTCTGAAAAGGTTAGTAATCTTAAAATGAAAGCCTATTTTATAGATAAATTTGTTGTTGACTCATATGGTGTAGCATATATGTTTAATGATGCTAGTGTTTTTGAAAAATTTCCTGTTGATTTTTTTAGTATTTCAAGGGGAATGGTTAATGTAATGGCTAACCTTGATGGAGTTGAAATTTGGTGTAATTTTACAGAAGATCCAATGACTAAAAAAGTTGTTTGTGAATTTAGAAGTAAAAATATACCAATTGTTGATATAGCAACTAAATATGGTGGTGGCGGTCATAAACTTGCATGTGGAGCAACAATAAATAATTTTGAAGTTGCTAAAAAAATAATTGAGGAATTTGATAATTTATTGAAAGGAAGCTAAAATGGATTTTGGTATTTTACTTAAAAAAATTAAAGAATATGATACTATAGCCATTTTTGGTCATATAAGGCCTGATGGTGACTGTTATGGTTCTTTAAATGGACTTAAGAATATCATAATGACAACTTTTCCAACGAAAAGAGTTTTTTGTTTGACAAGTCATGTGGAATCTTTAACTTTTTTAGGTAAAATGGATGATGTAACTGATGATGAAATTTTTACTAATGCCTTAGGTATAGTTTGTGATACATCTACAAGAGAAAGAATTGCTGATAAAAGATATAAACTATGTAAAGAATTAATTAAAGTTGACCATCATATAGTGATAGATAATTATGGTAATTATAACTTTGTAGATGAAAATATTCCAGCAACATCATTACTTATATGTCGCTTCTTTTTTACGTACCCTGAAGAATTAAAAATGACTTCAATTGGTGCTAATGCGTTATATACAGGAACTATTACTGATACAAGTAATTTTCGTTATCGTGGCGTTAATTTGGAAACATTTACATATGCAGGCAAGTTAGTTGAATTAGGAGCCGATGTTGAATATATAGATCATAATTTATCTTGTGAATCATTAAGAACAACTAAATTGAAAACATTTGTTTATCGTACACTTAAAGTAACAAAAAATGGTGTGGCATATGCTAAATTAACTAAAACCATTATTAACCACTATAATGTTACATATGATGAAGCAGCCTCACTTGTTACTTTGTTATCAAATATTAAAGAATGTCCAGTTTGGATTTTATTTATAGGTTATCCTAAAGAAGTAAGAGTTAGAATTCGTTCAAATGGTCCTGATATAAATATGCTAGCTGAAGCTTATGGTGGAGGTGGTCACCAAAAAGCAGCAGGTGCGTCATTAAAATCATGGTTTAAGGTTCGTAATTTCGTAAAAGATAGTGATGAACTTGTTCGATGTTATAAACAAAATATTCCTTATAAGATTGGAAAGAAAGAGGTTTAAATGTAGTATGAAAAGAAATTTTATTTTATTTATTTGTTTATTAACTTTAGCTAGTTGTAATCAAAATATTGGCTCAGCAAGTTCAAGTATAAATAGTACTAATAGTTCAAGTACTAGCAGTTCAAGTTCTAATAGTACAAGTAGTGATAAACCTTCTGTTAATGTTGATGATAAAATGTATTATAAATCATTAGTAGAGCGTGAAAACATTAAATATAGTACCCCTTTAGTTAATGATCCAAATCATGATATTGATAATCTTGAAATATTTCAATTAAATGATACTCATGGTGCATATTATGATGAAAAAGATATTGTTGGTATTAGTAGAGTAAAAACTTGCATTGAAGAAAATACTATTGATCCTTATGCTACAGTTAAAATTGCAAATGGTGATATGCTACAAGGCACTGCTTTTTCAAATATGTTACTTGGTGAACCTGCCATTGCATCATTAAATGAAATGAATTTTGATTGTTTTGTAATTGGTAATCATGAATTTGATTGGATTATTGATACATTAGGAATTTATAAAGATAATGATCCTAGTAATGGTGAATTAAATTGTCCATTTTTAGGTGCTAATATTGTTGATAAAGATGGCAATCATCCTGAATTTTTACAACCATATACTGTAGTGGAAAAAGGAAATGTAAAAGTTGGAATTATAGGTATTATTGGCGATGGACTAGAAAGTAGTATTTCTAATTTATCATTAAATGGTTATCATTTTACAGATACTGTTGATATTGTAAATAAATATAGTAAAATTCTAAAAGAAGAAGAATTAGTTGATGTTATTATTTTAGCATCTCATGCTCATGATGAAGATAAAAATCAACAATATGTTGATAAAAATGATATTGATTGTATTATTAATGGTCATGATCATTATAGAGTTGAAGAAACTGTTAAAAGACATGATAATCTTACAATTCCAGTAATTGAATCAAATACTAAAAATGGTTCAATGGGAAAAGTAACATTAAAATTAAATGAAAATAACAAAATGACATCTTATGAGATAAAACATTTTTATCCTGAAGATTATGATGAAGATACAAATTTAAAAAATATTATTGAAGAATATCATAAAGTAACACAAAAATATCAAGATAGTGTTATAGCTCATACAAATAGTTATTTATCAAAACAAGATATTGCTATATTAACATGCAATTATTTTTCTAAAAAATATGATGTTGATTTAGTATTTGTTAATCAAAGTGGTGTTCGTGCTAATATAAGTTCTGGAGATATAACAAATGGTCAAGTATATGAAGTATTCCCATTTGATAATGAAATGTATATAACTTCTATCAAAGGAAGTGACATTACTAAAATGATATCTTCAAAGAATATGTCGCAATATTATTATAATAACAATAAACCAATTGCCAAAGGTAATTCATTTGATAGTTCAATTATAAGTTCAGATACAATATATAAAGTTGCTACAGTTGATTATCTAGCTACTAAAGATTATATGACTAGTTATTTTTCAACTAAAAACAATCTATTTATGACAGGAGAATATATAAGAGATTGTGCGATTGAAGCAATTATAGATAAATATAATTAAAAAATTTGCTTGAAAATAATTAAAAAAAAGATAAAATGCTTAAAAAAAGTAGATATTTAAAAAAAATTATGATAATATTATCTAGATACATATGGAGGTGTAATTATGGCAGTTAAAGGTAGAGAAACTTTTATTTTAAAATGCACTGTTTGTAATGAAGAAAATTATAATGGCAGTAAGAATAAACGTTTACATCCAGATAAAGTAGAAGTTAAAAAATATTGTCCAAGATGTAATAAAATGACAGTTCATAGAGAAAAGAAATAAATATGAAAATAGAAAAACTAATCCTAAGTGATTTTAAAACAAATTGTTATATTATTTCTGATAATGGTATTGCAATAATTGTAGATCCAGCAAGTAATGGTGAAAATATTGATTTATTTTTAAAAAATAGAAATTATCAATTAAAAGCCATTTTCTTAACTCATGGACATCAAGACCAAATAGGAGCATGTGATTATTTATATAATATTTATAAATGTGATATATATGCTCATATTAATGATCGTGATTTAATTGCTGGAACAGATCCAAGTAAAATTTTAACTATTCCATCATTAAAAAATGTAAAAGTAACAGCTCCTGTTAAATATTTTGATGATGAATTTGTTTCATTTAATATTGATGGTATTATTATTGATGCTATTTTAACTCCAGGCCATAGTGATGGCTCTGTAACTTATGTCTTAAGAAAATTTAGTCGTATTTTTTCTGGAGACACAGTTATTAAAGATGGCATTGGTGATACTAATTATCCAACATATGATGCAACTAAATTAAAAGAATCAATTGAAATTTATAAAACATTTAAGGATACTTGTAAGCTTAATCCTGCCCATGGCCCTGCTTCAACTATTGGTGATGAAAAAGCTAACAATCAATATTTTAAGTATTAATATTAAGAATCATCCAAAAATATAAATGGGTGATTTTTTTGTATATTTTAAAAAATCTTTTTATTGTTATTATTGGTTTATTATTTTCATTTGCAGCTTTAGAATTTAGTATATATATTAAATTAACTAATATGTCTTTTGATGAATATTATATACATTTTTTTAATGAAGAATATCTAAATATAATAATATTTATTTTAAGTTATATTTTTGTATATTTTATTTTTTCTTTATTTAATTATTTGATAAGTTCAAATACTATTACCAATTATTATTCTTTTATTTTGGCATTATTTATTTCTACATTTCATGTATATATTTTATATATAAATGATATTACTTTTGATATAGAAAGTTATTTAAGTTTAATAAGCATTCAAATTTTTTTATCATTTTTTATTAATTATTCGACTAAATATGAAAATGGAATCAATAAAAACTTGAAAAAAAGGACCTTTTAAGTTATAATTAAGGCGATTAAAAAAAGGAGTGTTGTTTATGGTAATCTCAAACGATTTAAAACCAGGAAATTATTTTTCATATGATGGCAATATTTATGTAGTATTAGATACTTTACATAATAAAACAGCAATGGCCAAAATGGTTATTAAATTAAAAACAAAAAATTTAAGAACTGGTGCTATTACAAATATTTCATTATCAGGTGGTGAAAAGGTAGAAGATATTCATATCGATAAAGAAGCAATGTCATATCTTTATGATGATGGTGATTCAATTGTATTTATGAATCAAGAAACTTATGAACAAATTTCTATACCAAAAAATAGATTAGAAAATGAAATGAAATTTTTAGTTGCTGCTTTACCAGTTGAAATTATTTCATATCAAGGTGAAGTTTTATCATTAAATTTACCTGCAAAAGTTGCATTAAAAATTACTCATACTGAACCTGGAGTTTCAGGTGATACACAAACAAGAGCATTAAAAGATGCTACTTGTGAAACAGGTTTATTAATTAAAGTTCCATTATTTATTGAAGAACATGAAAAAGTATGGGTTAAGACTGAAGATGGCTCATACGACTCAAGAGTTAACTAATTAAATAAATAAAAATAAATTTTTAGCAATAAAGATTTATTTTTTTTCTTTATTTTGCATATTTTGAAAATTAGATTGATATAATTTATTGAACATGAGGTGGATTGATTATATGAAAAAGCAAGTTATATCATTTTTAGCCCTATTTGGTTTAGTTTTAGTTTTATCAGTTTATTATGTTTTATTACCAACAAATTTATTTATTCAAACCAATGGAGAAATAAAAGATCCTAATATTGTAAATGTTGATTTTACAATTGATGAATCAAGTAATTTATATTTTGCAACTTTAGATAGTAAACTTGAAGAAAAACATAATAATGTTATTTATGATTTTGAATCAGTTGTTGCTTCGCAAACATATGATAATGAAGATAAAGAACAAGCACTAAACAAGTTAAATTATGAATATAGAATAATAAATAGTGAAAAGGAAATTGTTTCATTAATTAAAGAAAGTGGCTATCAAAATGCTTATGTTGAATATTTAGATAGTATGATTAAAGTAATTGTTCAATCTGAGAATTTAACAAATGTTCAAGCTGCAGAAATTGTTTCTATAGTTATTGATAATTCAATAAATGGTTTACTTCCTGAAGTAACGTATGTTAAATAAAAAAACTTAGGATTTCTAAGTTTTTTTTGTTTAATAACATAAATATATTTAAAAAACAGCAAAAAAATAGTATAATAATTGTCGTATGAAATGATATGAGGAGATCTATTGTTATGACATTTATTGAAAAAAATAATAACAAAGAAATCACAATGCAAAGTTCTGCAGCAAAAAATTTTACTTATGTAGCCTCAATTGGCAAAGAAATACAAAATATAGAAGTAAGATATGAAGATAGAAAGGTTTCAAACGAAATTACAGAAACAGAGTATGAAAAATATTGAATAATTCAATATAAATTGTTTATAAATATATGCCTAAATTGAAAGTGCATATTAAATGAAATAAAGTAGATAAAAAATGAAGGAGTTTATATATTTATGGAAGATATTATTGTAAAAAGTATTAGTGAAGATTTAAAAATAAGTGAAAAACAAACTAAAGCTGTTTTAGATATGTTAGAACAAGGTAATACAATACCATTTATTGCTAGATATAGAAAAGAAGCTACTGGTGGTCTTGAAGAAGTAACAATTAATGAAATACAAAAAGTTTATCAATATGAATGTGATTTAAAGGAACGTAAAGATACTGTAATGCGTTTAATTGATGAAAAAGGATTATTGACTGATGAACTTAAAAATCAAATTTTAGCAGCTAAAAAACTTGTTGAAGTAGAAGATCTATATAGACCTTATAAAGAAAAGAAGAAAACAAAAGCTACAGAAGCTGTGGCAATGGGATTACAAGGCCTTGCTGATTACATTATGGCACAAGCAGAAGATAGTGATGTATCTAAAGAGGCTTTAAATTATTTAAATGACAAAGTTACAACTGTTGAATTTGCTATTACAAATGCTTTATACATCATTGCAGAAAAAATATCTGATGATGCTGATCTTAGAAAGTGGATAAGAAACTATATATTTACAACAGGTAATTTACAAACAAAAATCAAAAAAGATGCTGAAAAATTAGATCCTACAAAAATATATGAAACCTATTATGAATATAAAGAACCATTAAGTGCAATTAAACCACATAGATTGCTTGCAATGAATCGTGGGGAAAAAGAAAAAATATTAACATCTTCATTTGTCTATGATGAAGAAAAGATTCTAGAACACATTTCTAAGGCTTATTTACATTGTAAAAATCAAGAAATAGTAGATATATACCAAATTTGTATAAAAGACGCTTACAAGCGTTTAATTGGCCCTTCAGTTGAAAGAGAAATATATTCTGGTATGTTTGATGATGCATGTGATGTGGCAATAAATATATTTGGTAGAAATGCCAAACAATTATTACTTCAAGCACCTATAAAAAATAAGATGGTTTTAGGTGTTGACCCAGGATATAGAACAGGATGTAAACTAGCTGTTGTAGACTCAACTGGAAAATTTATTTATAAAGATAAAATGTATCCTCATAATTCTGAAAAAGAATGGAATGAAGCTGTTAAATTAGTAAGAGATGTTTGTCAAAAATATAAAATTGATATAATTGCTATTGGAAACGGAACTGCATCTAGAGAAACTGAAAAACTTATAGTTGAAGCAATTAGTATTTTTGATAATAAAATTCAATATGCTTTAGTATCTGAAGCTGGTGCATCTGTATATTCAGCTAGTGAAGAAGCAAGAAAAGAATTTCCAGACTTTCATGTTGAAGAAAGAAGCGCAGTATCAATTGCAAGAAGAATAATTGATCCACTTGCAGAACTTGTTAAAATTGATCCAAAATCAATTGGTGTAGGACAATATCAACATGATGTTAATCAAAAGAAATTAGATGATGAATTAACATTTGTTGTTACATCTGCAGTTAATACTGTAGGTGTAGATTTAAACACTGCGTCAAGTTCACTTCTTAAATATGTTTCAGGTTTAAATGGCTTTGTTGCAAATAACATTGTTAAATATCGTGACGAGAATGGTACATTTAAATCAAGAAATGAATTATTAAAAGTAAGTAGATTAAATGATCAAATTTATGAACAAGCTGCAGGATTTTTAAGAATAAAAGATGGAATCAATCCATTAGATGCTACAGGAATACATCCTGAAAGTTATGAAATTGCTACAAAATTAATGAAAGATTACAAAATTGATTTTGATGATCTTGGAACAGAAATGGTTGAAATAAAATTAAAACTTCAAAAATTTGACATCAATAAATTTGTAAAAGATTGTAATTCAGATAAATATACTGTTGAAGATGTAATTAAAAACTTAAAAGCACCTTCATTGGATCCACGTGATGCATTTGACAAACCTATTTTAAAAAGTGATGTAATTCATTTTGAAGATTTGCAAGTTGGTGACGAACTTGAAGGTACAGTAAGAAATCTTGTTGATTTTGGAGCATTTATTGATTTAGGTATTGCAGATAAAGATGGTCATAAAATCGATGGTTTAGTACATATTTCAAAGATTACAACTAAATATATTAAACATCCAATTGATGTTTTACAAATTGGACAAATTGTTAAAGTATGGATTTTATCTGTTGATCAAGTAAAGAGAAGAATCCAATTAACAATGATAGCACCAAATAAAGAATAAATGTATTTAATTAACATTATACACATTATGTACATAATGAACATTTAATATATAATGTATTATAAAGACATAATATACATAAAATATTTTGAAAAATATTATGTCTTTTTTTATTAAAATATAAATTTAAATTGTAAATTTTATGCTTAAAATTCAAAAAAATGCCATTAAATCCTAATTTATGAAAAGAAACATAATAATTAAATATATGTTTCTTTTTTTTTTATTAAAATTAAACATTATGATTATAAAGTAATTATTAATTAATTAATAATAAGAAAAGATCAATTGTTTTTTAAAAAGCAGATTTATTTTGATAAAAGAATCTGTATCAAATATAAATATTAAAAATAATTAAATATAGAATTATGTAAATTTAATTTGGTTCCATAGTAGAAAATACGATAAATAGCTTTATAAGTAAATTTTATGTAAAAAAAGAATTATAAGAATATTTTATAATTAATTTATTTATGCACATAAAATGCTTTAAATATTTTATGTACATTAAATACTTAAAGTACAATAAAAATATATTGTACATAAATAATTATTTTATATAAATCGATAAAATATTTTAAAAAGTATATATAAATTATTATTTGATCATTTATAGAAAAATGTTATGTAATTTAAAATCAAACTTTTTTTTAATTTAAGGAAGAGAAGGAATTAAACATCATTATTAAAAATATCTGATATCCAAAAATATTATTAATAATAAATATATATTAAAAATTTTATATAAAATTATTAAATAATGTAAAAAGCTAAATTATAAAAAAAAAAAATTAACCAAATTTAATTGATTAATTATATATTTTTTATAATATTTTCAAATGTATTTTACATAATATACATTATGCGAAGTAAATTACACACTAAAATTTAAGCCTTAAACCTTTAGGATAATGATTCTTTAATTGATTATTAACATGTTTCACCCAACCTAAAGGTATTTTTTTATATGTAACAATTTTGTAACCACTATTACCTTCTTTAGAAATAGTTAAACCTTTTAAATATTCTCTTGTCTCGTCTTCATTTAATTCAATATACATTTCTTGAGGCATTTTAAAATATTTAGAAAACGCATGTGCAGGTTCAAAATGATTATTTGATGTTGTTCCTATTTCCATTCCATAACGATTAATTTTAACATCGTATAAATCAAATTTAGTAAAATTAGCAAATGAATAATTATTTTTGAATAAAATAATATCATTACTATTAATATCCACCTTAATATCATTTAAAAATTTTAAAACATCTTTTGATGGTTTAGATGTTTTTATTTCTTTATAATACGAATTTAAAGGTGTCTCTTCTCTCTTCTTTTTTAATATGAAAATAACTTGTCCTTCACCTTCAAATTTATGTGGATAAAGTCTTAGTCCACCTTTGATGTTAATTGTGTCATTGTAAAGTTTATTTAAACTAATTGGCACAATTTCAATGTCAGGATGATTGTTTAAAAAGAATTCTATTACTTCTTCATTCTCTTGTATTGAAAAAGAACATGTTGAATATAGAATTTCACCTTCTGGTGCAAGCATTTCATAAGCATCTTCAATCAATGATTTTTGTATACTTTGACAATTATATACTTTTTCTATTGACCACTCTTCTTCAGCTTGTTTATTTTTTCTAAACATTGCAGATCCTGAACATGGAGCATCAATAATAATTTTATTAAAATAATTTTTAAAATGTTTTTTATAATGTTTTGAATCATCATTTAGAACAATTACATTGTCAAAACCATATTTTTCAATATTAGCTGACAATATTTTACTTCTTATCTCATGAATATCATTTGCAATTAATAGACCAGTGTTTTCCAATTTATTTAAAATATTAAATGATTTTCCTCCAGGAGCTGCACACATATCAAGTACTTTCTCATCTTTTTGAATGTTTAATAATGATACTGCCATCATAGATGAAGGCTCTTGAATATAAAAAGCACCAGCAATAAATTCTAGTGATTTACCAAATTCAATCTCTTCTTTATCATATATATATGCATTTTCAATATGAGGATGTTTCTTTAAATTTATTGAATTATTAAAAAGATCATTGATGCTTATGTTATAGTTATTATTTAACATAAAACAATGAATTTCAGGCATTTTCCTTGAATTAATAATTAGTTCTGTCTCGTCTTTGCTTAAAAAAGTTTCTAAATGTTCTTTAAAATTCATTTTTAATTTTAAGTACATATTGTATTTAAAATATATAAATTACAAATAATACATTATGTACATATTGCACATTATGTTTTTTTATATAAATTATGTATTTATTTCATAAATTAAAATACAATATCATCCTTTCTTCAACTAAATTATACTATATTAATTTTTAACAGTAAAATAAAAACAATCTTTAATTGATTGTTTTTAATAAATTAATTATTTTTTATTAGTTTTTTCTTTATTAAATTACTTAATAATTCTATTACAAGTAATATTAGTATTGCAATTGTTCCCCATGCTAATATACCTGCCATATTTACATCATTTGCTTGAACATATTTTAATGATGTACCTATCCCATAAACTGTTGCTCCACTTAATACTTCTGACATTATTTCAACTTTAAATGCTAATGCAAAACTTGATGCAATTCCTACCAAAATATAGTTAAATGCTAATGGTATTTTGATTTTAATAACATTTAATAGATTATTTCCCCCATCTAAAGAAATTGCATCATTTATATTTTTTGGTATGTTTGTAATTCCACCAACAACAGCTTCATATAATATAGGAAATGCTACTAAAATTACAACAAATATTGGTGCATTAGCAAAGCCTATCATTACTATAAATAAAAATAATAAGCATGCTGTTGGTATTGTTTTTAGTGTAGTAATAAATGGTTTAAATATTAAATAAAAATTATTAAATAAACCAGCTATAGTACCAAAAAATAATGCTAACATAATCGATATTAAATAACCAACTAACATTTTCCATAAACTATTTAAAATAGATAAATAAGTTGACTTAGTTATTAATAAATTTCTTAAATAGTTAAATGTCTCTATTGGTCCTGGAAATACTAAAACTTTTTCTCCAATAATTTCAGCAATTACAAACCAAATTAATATTAGTAACAAAAATCCAATAATACTAAATGTTATTTTTTTGTATTTAGTAAATATCATCTTTTGAAATTGTTTGATTAAATAATTGTAAGAAATTACTTATAGCTGTAAAGTTATCTTTTGCTTCTTTAAATCCTAAACCAATACTATTATTTTTATTTAAACAAGTAATAATTGTTTCAGCATCAATTCCTATTTTAGTATTAAATGCTTCAGGTGTCATATCTTCATGACCTTCATAGATCTTTTGAGAATTATTTAATAATTCATTAATTTCTTCTTTTGTTTCTTTTAAGAATTCTTTTCTTGCACTTTTACTTACAGTATTTTTTATGAAAATACCAGCTTGAATCATTTCATTTCCACCTGATTTAGCTTTATATTCACTTTGAATATCTTTGTAAATAGAAGCACTTGTATTTTGTAATAAAGCTTTAGATAAAACTGGTTCAGCTATAAATACATATTTAACATCTTCAGTTCCATTTTTCTTTGAAATTAAACATTTTGCTGCATCTTGAACATTGTTTACATATGAAATATTAGTGTAATCAGTACCATATAAATATTCAAATACTTTTTGTGGTGTTTGACCCATACCAAATAAAACAATGTTGTCATCTTTATCCATATTGTTATTATCATCAATACCAGTACTTGCAATATAGAAATTTCCAAATGTTATATTTGCTGCTAATTTATATGGAGCACCACTTTCAATTGCTTTAACTCCAGATACAGTATCAATTACAATTACATCACTGCCATTATTAGTCATGCTACTAACAATGTTAGCAGGTGTTGAATTAGTTTGAAATTCAACATCATCTACCCTTTCATAAAATGCAATTGCAGGAGCCCCTGTTGGACATAAAATTGTTAGATCATCACCATCAACATCATTACAACTTGCAATACTTAATAATATAGGCAAAAGCATTAAAATTCTTTTTTTCATTTTTTTTGTTCCTTTCTCTTTTTTTTATATCATAATTATAATATAATTATTTACAAGAAAATGTGATTTTAATCACAATATATATTATGAATGAACAAGAATTTATTAAATATTTATTACAAAATGCTAATTTTATAAAAAAACATAACAAAGATGAAATCATTTTTAATGAAAATGACCTTTGCGAATATGTTTGCATTGTTAAAAATGGTGAAATATTAGTTTCTTCATATTCTTATAAAGGAAATGAAATAATATTTAAAAAAATAAAACCAATGTCTATGTTTGGACATTTATTAATTTTTGCTACTAACAATGTTTATAGAGGTATCATTATTAGTAAAACAAACTCAGAAATTGCTTATATAAATAAAAATTGTTTTTATAATTTAATTATTAAAGAACCTTTTTTAAGTCAATATCTTGCTATTTTAAGTGATGATATTTTAATTTCAAAAGAAAAAACACGTGTCTTATCTTTTAATTCGACAAGTGATCGTTTATTATATTTATTATCAATTCATCAAAGCCTTAAATTTGAATCAATTTCATCTTTAGCAAAAGATTTATCAATCACTAGAGAATCGCTTTCTAGAACGCTTAAAAGCCTTGAAAAACAAGAAATTATTAAAATAAAAAATAAAACTATTTATTTAAAATAATTTTATTTTCTAAATTGTTATTTTAATTTATTTAATATTGATTTTCCAAGACCCGTGTTTGCAACATCAAAATTATCAGCAATTGTTGCAGCAAGTGTTGCAAAAGTATCTTCTTCATTTAAAATACCACATTCTTTAAAGGCCTTACTATAAATAAGTAGAGGTACTTTTTCTCTTGTATGGTCACTACCTTGCCATGTTGGGTCATTTCCATGATCAGCTGTGATAAACATAATATCTTGCTCATTTAATAATGTTTTAAATTTAGTAACATATTGATCAAATTTTTCTATAGCTTTGCCATAGCCAACTACATCTCTTCTATGACCATATTCCATATCAAAATCAACTAAATTGGCAAAACATAAACCAGTAAAATCTTCTTTCATTTTAGTTATTATTTTTTCACATCCATCATCATTTGAAACTATTTTATTACTTTCAGTTAGACCTTGTTCAGCAAAAATATCATATATTTTACCAATTGAGATAACACTATATCCTGCATCTTTTAAATAATCAAGTTCAGTTTTAGCAAATGGTTTTAATGCATAATCATGTCTTTTTGGTGTTCTTTTAAAGTTTTCAGAATTAGTACCAATAAATGGACGAGCAATGATTCTTCCTAATTTATATTTATCATCAAGAGTCACTTCACGTGCTATTTCACACATTTTATATAATTGTTCAATTGGAATAACATCTTCATGAGCTGCAATTTGTAAAACAGAATCACTTGAAGTATAAACAATAACAGCTCCTGTTTTTAAATGTTGTTCTCCTAATTGTTTAATTATTTCTGTTCCTGAAGCAGCAACATTACCAATTATTTTTCTTTGCCATTTTTGTTCTAAAATATCAATTAATTCTTTAGGAAATCCTGTTTCTGTAAAAGTTTTAAAAGGTTTTTCTACTTTTAAACCCATTAATTCATAATGACCAGTTAATGTATCTTTACCATTTGATATTTCATTTAATGCTAAGGCATATGAATGATCTAATTTGCTATTACTTGGTGTAATATCACAAATCCTATCAATTCCTAGACTTCTAAGTTCTGGAACATTAAGATGCATTTTATCATCAATATGTTTAAAAGTATTTGATCCTTCATCTCCATATTTTTTAGCATCTTTTCCATGTCCAATTCCCATTGAATCACAAACAATTACAAAAATTCTTTTAAATCTCATTTGTCATCTTCCTTTCTTAAGTTTAATGGATCTTGAAATTTCTTAAAATAATCATCTTTTATTTTATTTTTAGAAATATTTAAATATATTTGTGTTGTTGAAATATCTTTATGTCCTAATAATTCTTGTACACTTCTAATATCAGCTCCATTTTCTAACATATGTGTTGCAAAGCAATGTCTTAATGTATGTGGTGTAACTTTAAGTTTTATATCGGCCTTTTTGGCCGATTCACTAATTATATTATATATCATTTGTCTTGACAGTGGTTTACCATTTTCATTGACAAATACATATTTACTTTCAAGTCCAAATAATATTTCATTTCTCACATTATTTGTATAATTATCTAAAGCTATTTTTAATAATTCACCAACAACAATTACTTTTTCTTTATTTCCTTTACCTATTACTCTAATATAGCCATCAGTAAAATTAATATCACTATATGTTAAATTTACAAGTTCGGAAACTCTTAGTCCTGTAATATATAACATCATAATAATAACTTTATTTCTTTCACCTAGAATATTATTATCTTGAATCGCAATCATTTTTTTTATATCTTCAAGTTTTATAATTCTTGGATATACTTTTTCATTTTTAATATGTTCAAGTCTATTAACATCCACATTTATAGATTTTTTATTAGCAATTTCATAATTATAAAATTCTTTTAATGCAGTCATTTTTCTATTGTAACTTTTATTTTTAAAATTATTTTTATTTAAATAATTATAAATATCTTCATTAATTGCACTATTAAAATCTTTATTGATACTTGTTAGGTATTCATAAAATTTATTTAAATCATTGCCATAAGCTTCTAAAGTTTTATTTGATAAATTTCTAATGGCTAATAAGTCATTTAAAAAATATTTAATTTCCTGATTCATTTTTTATTGCATCCTTAGCTTTCATAAATATTTCTTTACCAGCCAAACCATTTAATTTTCTAATTAAATCTGATGTTGTATCTTGAGCAATTATTTCTTTTGAAAATAAATCTAATTGTTTATGATATTGTTCTTTAAAGATTAAATTTGAAACAGTTACTCCAACTAGTCTTATAACTTTAATTTCAAATTTATCATATAATTTTAATATTTCAATTAATATTTTATCATTATCATCTGTTGGATCAATAATTTGTTTTGATTTAGATTTTGAAATAAAATTTTGATCTTTTAATGTTAATGATATTGTATAACCTAACATATTTGCAGCCTTTAAACGCATTGAAACTTCATCACAAAGCCATTTTAAATTTTCTTTAATTGTTTCATAGTCATTAGTATTTCTTTCTAAAGTGTGAGAGTTACCAATGCTTTTAGGTGGTTCATTATGTATTGTTATTCTTTCAGCTATTTCACCTTTACATAAAGAAATTATATTATCATAAAAGCTACCTAATATTTCTTTTACTTTAATTGAATTTGAGTTAACTAAATCACCTATTGTTTTTATACCAATTTCTATTAGTTTATTTGATGTTGCTTTACCAATTCCATATGTGTTTTCAATTTTTAAAGGCCATATAATATCTGGAACATCTTTTTTCTTAATAATTGTTATTCCTAAAGGCTTTTTATAATCAGAACCCATTTTTGCTAAAAAACGACAATAGGAAACACCAATTGAACAAGGAATATGAATTTTTTCATATATTTCTTTTTGTAAATTTACAAAATATTGATATGGATCTTGACCTAAATATATATCAGTCATGTCAATATATGCTTCATCAATTGAAGCAACATCAACAATTTTATAACGACTTTTTAAAAAACTAAATATTTCATCACTAACTTTGGAATAATATTCATGGTCAACAGGTAAAAAAATGCCATTTTTACATGTTTCTTTTGCAAGATAAATTGGCATAGTGGTATAAATTCCATCTTTTTTTGCTTCATAAGAGGCAGCAGAAACAATACTTCTATTTGAAGTACCTCCAATAATTATTTTTTTTCCTTTTAATGATGGATCTCTTTTAACCTCACAACTGGCAAAGAAACAATTCATATCAATATGAACAATGACTGGCATATTAGTCTAATTCAATTTTTTCTCCTTTAAATTGTCTAACTTTAATGTTAGTAAATTGTAACATTTTTTTAGCAGCTAAATCAAAATCTACACCTTCATATTTATTATCTTCAAAAACAAGTTCTTTAATACCTGCTTGAATAATCGCTTTCATACATTCATTACATGGAAATAATGTTACATATAAAATACAATCTTTAAGTGGCGTTGTAGCATTTAAAATGGCATTTAATTCTGCATGAACAACATAAGCATATTTTGTATCTTGTAATTTCCCATCTTTTATATTCCAAGGAAATTTATTATCATCACAACCTCTTGGCATGCCATTATAACCAACAGCAACAATCCTTTTATCTTCATTTACAATACAACAACCAACTTGAGTATTTGGATCTTTACTTCTTTTTGCTGAAAGCTTAGCAATGCCCATAAAATATTCATCCCATGTAATAATTCTTTTCATAAATTTTTAATTCCCTTCACATATTTATTATACAAAAATTTTTATTTATTTGAAATATTTTTATAAAAAATGTAGATAACATTTCTCTACGCTATCTACATTTTAAAATTAAACTATTTTTTTCTTTTTGATTAAGAAAATAACTAAAGTAATAATACCACCTAGTCCTACAGCACCTACTACACTACCACCAACTATTAAACCAACATTGGATTCTTTTTTAGGTAGTTTTTCTATAGTTTCAGTTTCTAAAATAGTTCCACAGTCAAGACATTCTTTATGTTTACTTCCTTCACTTTCTTTTGTAGGTTCAACATCAATAATCCAATCACTAATAGTATGATTTTTTAAAGATATTGGTTCAGTCTTAATTGTTTTATGACATCTTTCACATTCTGTGTGTCTACTACCTTCTTCTTTACATGTTGATTCTTTATCAATAATCCAATCACTTTCTTTATGACCTAATGCTTTAATGATTGTATCTAATTCATTAATAACTACCTTATTTTCATTAAAGAATTTATTACAATCATCACATGTGAAATATTTAATATTTCCATTTTCTTCACATGTTGCATCTTTAGATTGATGTTCAACAAAGTTATGTCCTTTAGCATCTTTTGTTTGAACTATTTTAGTTGCAGTAAAATCTTTGCCATTTTGATATTCATTCCATTTTACTTTTGCAATAAATGTTGTTATTTCAACTTGTTCACAACTTTGTTCTTGTGTTATTTGGCTTGTAACAATTGCATCTTCTTCATGAGTATGGCTACTATTATGTTCACAAACAAAGTGAACTTTAGCAGTTGTACCATCATCACTCCATTCAAATCCTTTTTCATAATCATCACTTAATTTCCATGAATGAACTAAAGCATCTTTTGTTTGAATTACTTTTGTTGATGTATATTCTTGACCATTTAGATTATATTTAGCTGTATATGTAGTAATTTCAACTTGTTCACAATCTTGTTCTTGTGTTATTTGGCTTGTTATAATTGCTTTTTCTTCATGAATGTGGCTGCTATCATGTTCACAAACAAAGTGAACTTTAGCAGTTGTGCCATCATCACTCCATTCAAAT